>JAGWMT010000275.1 GCA_028871595.1 Elusimicrobiota bacterium | reverse complement strand
GAAAACAAGGACAGGAGCGCGGCGGCCAGAAAAAACCTCATCCTGTAATTAATAGCATTTCCCCCACCGACGGGTCCAGGCGCTACGGCAGCAGCGGCGCCGAGGCGCGCACGCCCGCGATCAAAGGCTCCGGGTGCACGCCGAAGAGCAGAACTCCGACCACGGCGACGGCGATCCCGCCGTACACGTAGGGACCGATGTCCAGCGGCGCGGCGTCGTCGTCCGGCGCGCGGAAGAACATCCGGTGCGCGAGACGGAAGTAGAAGTAGGCCGACGCCACCGAGTTCAAGAGGCCGAACACGGCCAGCCACCAGCGGCCGGATTCGACCGCCGCCGAGAAGATGTAGAGCTTACCCATGAAGCCCGCCATCGGCGGGATGCCGGCCAGGGACAACAGGCAGAACGTCATCGCCAGGGACAATCCCAAGGAGCGGCGCGCCAGCCCGTTGAACGAGTCCAGCGAGTAGCTGCCGGCGGACTGGCCGACGGCCTGCGCCACGGCGAACGCGCCGATGTTCATGGCCACGTACACGAAGGAGTACATCATGACGCCCTCGGTGCCGCGGGCGGTCCCCGCGGCCAGGCCGATGAGGAGGTAGCCGGCCTGGGCGATGGACGAGTAGGCCAGAAGGCGCTTCACGTCGTCCTGGAAGAAGGCCGTGAAGTTTCCGATCGTCATGGTCAGCACCGCCAGCAGGCCGAGCAGGGCCTGCAGGTCGTACTGCGCGGCCGGGAAGACGGTGCCGAACAGGCGCATCAAGGCGCAGAACGTGGCCAGCTTGGGCGCGATGGACAGGAAGGTGGTGACCGGCGTGGGCGCGCCCTCGTAGGCGTCCGGCACCCAGAAGTGCATGGGCGCGATGGAGGCCTTGAACGCGAAGCCCAGCAGGATCAGGATCAGCGCCAGGATCATCATCGGGCTTTGCGCCGCGCCGGGGACCAGGTGCGTGGTTCCGGTCGCGCCGTAGTAGAGGGAAATTCCGTATACCAGGATGGCCGACGAGAACGCGCCGAACAGGAAGTACTTCATCGCGCCTTCGTTGGACCTCGGGTTGCCGCGCTCGAAGCCGGCGAGCACGAAGGAGGAGATCGACACAAGCTCCAGGGACACGAACACCAGCAGCAGGTCCGTCGCGGCGACCAGGAACATCAGCCCCGCGGTGGACAGCAGCATCAGCGCGGCGAAGGTCCCGGCGTGGCGCTCCGGCAGGGCCTTGTAGTCGAGCCCCATCAGCAGGCACAGCGTCGCGGTCAGCAAGGTCGTCAGCTTGAAGAACTGGCCGAAGGAGTCCGCCACCCAGAGGGTGCCGACGCCCCGCGCCGACGGCTCGCCCAGGGAGTGCACGATCAGCGCCAGGATTCCCGCCGAGGACAGCCAGGCCAGGTGGTACAGCCAGCGCGACTTGGAACGGGGCAGGAGCATGTCGGCGAACATCACCGCCAGCGCCAGTCCCGAGAGCAGCAGTTCGGGGGTCAGAAGGCCGAGGTTCTGCATCCTATTTCCCCAGAAGGTGCGCGACGGTCGCGTTCATCAGGTCCAGCGGCCACTTCGGGTCGATGCCGAACCAGATCATCACGCCCACCAGCGGGAGCAGGGACGCCAGCTCCCGGAAGCTGAGGTCGGTCAGGTCCGCCCACTTCTCGTTGACGGGGCCCAGGAACACCTTCTGCATCATGCGCAGGTAGAACGCGGCCGTGGCCACGATGCCCAGGACCGAGATCGTCGTCGCCCACTTCCAGTGCTGGAAGGCGCCCAGGAAGCACAGGAACTCGCTGACGAAGCCGGACAGACCGGGCAGGCCCAGCGAGGCGAAGCAGGACAGGAACATGATGCCCGCGTACACCGGGAGCTTCACGGCCAGGCCGCCGAAGGCGGAGAGGTCCCGGGTGTGGGCGCGCTCGTAGATCACGCCGACCAGGAGGAACAAGGCGCCGGAGATGATGCCGTGGTTGATCATCTGGAGCACGGCGCCGGAGAAGCCCGCGGCCGTCATGCCCGCGATGCCCAGCAGGCAGTAGCCCATGTGGTTGACGGAGGAGTAGGCCACCATCTTCTTCATGTCCGTCTGCGCCAGCGCGCAAAGCGCGCCGTAGACGATGTTGATCACCGCGATGACCACCAGCGCCGGCAGGAACCAATGGAAGCCGAGCGGCGTGATGCCGAAGGAGATGCGCAGCAGGCCGTACACGCCCATCTTCAGCAGGACCGCGGCCAGGATGACCGAGATCGGCGTCGGGGCCTCGACGTGCGCCAGCGGCAGCCAGGTGTGGAACGGGAAGGCCGGGATCTTGATGGCCATGCCGAAGTAGAGGCCGAGGAAGACCAGGATCTGGAAGCGCGGGTCGAACACGGTCGTGGTCTGCGCGGTCTTCATCAGCTCGAGCATGTCGAAGGTGTGCGGCGCGGAGCGGAAGTACAGCGCCAGGATGCTCAGCAGCATGAACACCGAGCCGGTCAAGGTGTACAGGAAGAACTTGATGGCGGCGAACTCCTTGCGCGGACCGCCCCAGATGCCGATCAGGAAGTACATCGGCACCAGGGTCAACTCCCAGAACACGTAGAAGAGGACGAGGTCCAGGGCCATGAACACGCCGAGCATGCCGACCTCGAGGGCCAGGAACCAGAAGAAATACTCCTTGATGCGCTTGTCGATGGCCAGCGAGCCGATCAGCGCGATGAACGACATGAAGGTGGTGAGCAGGACCAGCGGGAAGGAGAGCCCGTCCACGCCCAGGTAGTAGGAGACGTTCAGCGAGGGGATCCAGGACCACTTCTCGACGAACTGCATGGTCGTCGCGGATCGGTCGAACTGCGGGATCAGCCACAGGGAGGCCGCCAGGGAAATACCCGCCGCGACGAACGCGACGATCTGGATGGCGCGCTTGTTCTCCTTCGGCAGCATCAGGATGATCAGCGCTCCGACGAGTGGCGACCAGGCGATCAGGCTCAGCATTTCATTTCTCCGGTTATTGGGTCAGCGCGTCAGAATCAAGGTCGCGGCGAGGGCGAAGGCGATCGCCGCGTACATCAGGTACTCCTGGACTTGGCCGTCCACCACCAGGGAGCGCAGTCCGCTCCCCAGGTCGTCGCTCAAGCCGCCCACGCCGTCCACCGTCGCGTCCACCAGCGAGATGTCCAGGAAGTTGCTGATCTCGGCGAAAATCCGCATCAGCAGGCCCCAGCCGTCCACGAAGATCCGGTCCACCACGTTCTGGTCGATCCAGAACGCCAGCAGGGCGACCTGGTCGCACAGCGCGACCAGCGCCAGGAACGCGTCGTCGAGGTACCAGCGCCGGTCCAGGACGGTCACGATCGGAGCGAAGGCCGAGCGGAGGGCCTCCGCGGCGGCGAATTTGGGGCCGCGGTACAGGAAGAAAGCCAGGCCCATCGAGGCCAGCACCAGGCCGACGATGGTCATCGCCAGCCAATTCGGCAGTTCGGGCTCTTCGGCTTCCGCGGCCTTCGGCGCTTCCGCGCGCGCTTCGGCCGCCGCCGGCGTGACGTTCTTCAGCGCCCCGGGAGCGCCTGCCGCCGAGGGAGCCGCGGCCGGCGCGTCGCCCGGCATCACGGCGATGACGGGCTTGGGCAGAACCCTGTAGATGAAGCCATGCCGCGCCAGGCCGAAGCCGGCGACGGCCGAGAACACGGCCAGGACCACGAGCGGGCCCGTGATCAGGGCCGGGGATTCGTGCGCGTGGGCGAACCGGTGATGGTCGCGGTCGTCCCCCCAGAAGGTCAGGAAGAACAGGCGCGACATGTAGAACGCCGTCATCAGCGCGGCGAATAGGAGGATCCAGAACATCGTGTGGTTGTGCTGCCACACGGCGGCCATGATCATGTCCTTGGAGAAGTAGCCGGCGAAGCCGGGGAAGCCGGCGATGGCCAGCACCGCGACGAACATGGTGCCGAAGGTGATGGGCATCTTCTTGGAGAGGCCGCCCATCAGGCGCATGTCGTTGGTGTGCACGGCGTGGATGACCGAGCCGGCGCCGAGGAACAGGAGCGCCTTGAAGAAGGCGTGGGTGGTCAGGTGGAACAGGCCCGCGGTGTAGCCGCCGCAGCCGAGCGCGCACATCATGAAGCCCAGCTGGGAGACGGTCGAGAAGGCCAGGACGCGCTTGATGTCGTAGCTGACCAGCGCCATCGCGGCGGCCAGGAACGCGGTCGCCAGGCCGATCCAGGCCGCCGCCTCCATGGCGATCGGGGCGGCGAGGAAGACGAAATAAAGCTTCGCCACCATCAGGATGCCGGCCGCGACCATGGTGGCGGCGTGGATCAGCGCGGAGCCGGGCGTCGGGCCTTCCATGGCGTCGGGAAGCCAGATGAACAGCGGAAACTGGGCGGACTTGCCCATCGCGCCGAACAGGATGCCGATGCCGGCGACGGTCGCGGCCGCCGCGGGCATGTAGCCGCTGTTGAAGAATTGGGCAATCTGGCTCAGCTGGAACGAGCCGACCTTCGCGAAGATCAGCAGCAGCGCCAG
>JAGWMT010000274.1 GCA_028871595.1 Elusimicrobiota bacterium | reverse complement strand
TGCTGCGGCTGGCCTGGCGCAACGTCTGGCGCAACCGCCGGCGCAGCCTGATCAACGTGGCGGCCATGGGCTTCGGCCTGGCCGCGATCATGTTCGGCCAGAGCATGATGCGCTCCCTCCAGTTCCAGCTGATCGAGAAGGCCACGGGCTCCTTCACCGGCCACGTGCGCATCCAGCGACGCGACGTGGACGAGCCCAAGTTCCCGGACAAGTTCATGGAGCATCCCGAGGCCGCGGCGAAGCTCCTGGACGCCGACCCGCGCGTGCTGGTCTGGGGCCGCCGCATCCAGATCACCGGCCTGGTCTCCGCGCCGAAGATGTCGCTGGGCGCCCTGATCTGCGCCGTGGAGCCCGAGAAGGAGCACCGCCTCACCGACATGGCCAGCTACCTGAAGGAGGGCACCTACCTGGAGGGCCACCCCAAGGGCGTGGTCATGGGCCGCAAGATCGCCAACCGCCTGGACGTGCGCCTGGGCGAGAAGGTCGTGCTCATGGCCCAGGCCGCCGACGGCTCCATGGGCGCCGACGTGTTCCGGCTGGTGGGCATCCACGAGACCGGCTCGGAGTCCTTCGACGGCCAGATGGTCTGGATCCCGCTCAAGGCCATGCAGGACCTGCTGGGCCGGCCGGGCCAGGTCAATCAATTGGCGGCCAAGCTCAAGGACATCGGCCAGGCCGACGAGGTCGCCGCCGACCTGGACGCGAAGCTGGGGCCGGGGAACGTGGGCGCGCTGAGCTGGCGCCGCATCGACCGGGAGATCATCGGCATCCAGGCCTTCCAGGACGGACTGCTCACGATCGTTCTGGGCGTGGTGTTCGCGATCGTGGCGCTGGGCATCCTCAACACCCAGCTGATGAGCCTGTTCGAGCGCGTGCGGGAGTTCGGCGTGCTGATGGCCATCGGCGCGCGCCCGCGCTGGATCGTGCGCCTCCTCATCATCGAAAGCGCTTTGCTGGGCCTGGTGGGCACCTTGCTGGGGCTGGCCGTCGGCTCGCTCCTGATCTGGCACTACGGCCGCGTCGGTCTGGCCCTGCCCGTGGGCGACGCGTTCAAGTACTTCCTGCCCTTCCCGTCGGTGATCTTCCTGCGCCCCGCGTGGGGCATGCACGCCTTCGCCTGCGCGACGGTGTTCGTGGTCACCTTGCTGGCGACCTTGCCCCCGGCCCTGCGCGCCGGGCGCTTGAAGCCGGCGGAGGCCCTGCGCCATGTCTAAGCCCGCTCACGCGCACCCCTTGGTCGAACTTCGCGGCGTGGAGAAGGTCTATCCCGGAGGGACCAAGGTCGCCGCCGTGCGCGGCGTCAGCCTGAAGGTCGAGCGCGAGGAGTTCTCCGCCTTGGCCGGGCCGTCCGGCTCCGGGAAGTCCACTTTATTGAACCTGATCGGCACTCTCGACCGCCCCACCAAGGGGGATATCCTGCACGACGGGCGGCTGGTCACCCATCTCAACGCCGATCAACTGGCCGACTTCCGCCTGGGCGCGCTGGGCTTCGTGTTCCAGGCCTACAACCTCATCCCGGTTCTCACCGCCGCGGAGAACGTGGAATACCCGCTGGTCCTGCGCGGCGTCGCCGCGGAGGAGCGCCGCGACGCCGCCCACGAGGCGCTCAAGCGCGTGGGCCTGGAGGGCTACGCGAACCGCCGCCCCGACCTGCTCTCCGGCGGCCAGCAGCAGCGCGTCGCCGTGGCGCGCGCCATCGTCCACCGCCCGGCGTTGGTCCTGGCCGACGAGCCCACGGCCAACCTGGACTCCAAGACCGGCGCGGCCCTGCTGGACCTGATGCAGACCCTCAACGCCGACCACGGCGTCACCTTCCTGTTCTCCAGCCACGACCCGGCCGTCCTGTCCCGCGCCCGCCGCGTGATCCACCTGCTGGACGGGAGTTTGCACGGTGAAGAACGCCGCGCGCGTTGAGCGCGGCGGCGACTGTCCCCGGGGACAGTCCGATTGTGAAAAGAGTGAATAACTTGTCCCGCGCCGCCGTCATCGCGGTCCTTTTCGGCTTCTTCGCGCCGCGCGCGTCGGCCGAGGCCCGATTTTCGGGCTACATGAAGAACCTGTATCAATACTCCCACGGGACGCTCGACGACCGCCCCTACTTCCTGGACACCGCGCGCGCCCGGCTGACCTTCGACGGGAACGCGGGGCCGGCGACGGCGCACGCCGACTTCGACAACCAGCTGGCCGCCGGCTCCTTCTTCCGGACGCGGGACTTCAAGGCGTACGGCTACTCGCCGCCGAAGCCGTGGCTGTCCATGGAGCACACCGTCTCCACCGGCGTCACGAACGGCTACGGCATCGGGGCCTACCGCGCCTACGTGGGCCTGGAGGGCGACCGCGGCGTCGTGCGCGCCGGACGCCAGCGCATCGCCTGGGGAACCGGCAAGATCTGGAATCCGACCGACGTGCTCAACCCGTACTCCCCGACGTCGGTGGAGCGCGACGAGCGCCGCGGCGTGGACGCCTTATACGCGCGAGCCGGAGTGGGGACCCTCGGCCAGGTGGAGTACGTGTGGGCCGGGGAGGACCGCTGGGTGGACCATCAGATGCTGGTCCGCGGACGGGGCAACTTCGGCGGCTGGGACGTGTCCTTGCTCGGCGGTAAAATCGCCGGCTCCACGGCCGCGTTCATGGTGGGCGGCGACTTCGCGGGCACCGTCCAGGACGGCACGCTTCACGGCGAGTGGGGGTACTTCCATCCGCAGTGGCGCACGCCGTATTGGAAGGCCGGAATCGGGTACGACTACAACGTGCCTTCGGAAACGAGGCTTCGGTGGCTCAAGGACGCCGCCTTCGTGGTGGAATACTATCGCGCGGGCAACGGCCAGACGGATACGAAGCGCTACAATTTCGCGCCGGTTCTCTTGGGCAAGGAGGTCTCGGTCGCGCGCGACTATTTCGGCGCGTCTTTTTCCAAGGACCTGCATCCGCTGGTGAAGCTGGACCTTTACGGCGTGGCCAACGCCGACGACGGCTCCACGTTCTTCGCGCCCGGGCTCACCTGGAACGCGCTCGACGATCTCTATCTGACGGCGGGGCTCCAGCGCTTCGGCGGGGAAAGGCGGACCGAGTACGGACGCCAGCCGAACCAGACCGTGCTGACCGCGCAGTACTACTTCTAAAGCGCCCCGTGCCGCAGTCGCCGCGGGTCCGTTCGGGCGATGGCCGCGGCCAGCACCGGTCCGGTGCCGAGCCACACCGTCCGAGGCGAAAGCGCATGATTGCCGTCCACGACCACCGTGCGGGGAAGACCGCTCCGATGCCGCCCGCCGATCACTCCGTCGTAAGGAGGAATCGCGGAATAATCGTAGACTTCCGCGGCTTCGGAGATCAGGAAATTGGCGCGTTCCGGAAGATAATAGAGACGCATGGGCAGGTAATAGTAGGTTTCGATGTAAACGACGGGATCGCGGCCGGTCGAGCCCCGGCGGATCGCGGCGGCCAGCGCCTCGAATCGCGGGTCGACGATCCGGCTGGAGGCGAAATACCCGACGACTCCCGCCGCAAGCACGGCCTCCAACAGCAGGCGCGGGGCGAACATGGCGCGGCGCGCGGAGGAGAAGACGAACGCCGCGAGAAGGTAAGCCCACGGCGACAGCGCGAAGAAGTATCGCGCCTGGGTGATCGGCCGCCCGACCATGAGCTCCGCGATCATGATCAGCGCCAACGGCACGGCGAGGTGCGTCACGATGAACGAGAGGGGGGCGCGTTCATCATCCGGTCCGAGTCGCGCGGCGAGGCGAACCGCGCCCACGATCGCGGCGGCGGCGAAACCCGCGCCGATCGCCGGCGTCAGCCAGGCGGGCAGAGCCAAACCCAGATAGGTGACGTCGAAGAACATCGTGCCGAGCAGATCGCCCAAGTGGCGAAACGTCAGAGGGTCGGCCACGAGGAAATCATGAACGTGTCGAGTAAGTTGCTGGGGGAGGAAGAACGCCCACGGGGTGAGAGCCAAGAGCACGAAAAGATGCGCCGTCGCCCAGGCTTTCATTTGAGCCGCCGAACGTCGGAACCTCCAACCCAGCCACAGCGCATGGGCCACGAGCGAAAAGGCGAAGTAGTAGTGAAGGTTCAGTCCGAGCAGCGCCCAACACGCATAGGCCGCCCAGCGTCGCGGGGTCGGAGCCTCTTCCAGCGCCAGTACGGATCGGGCGCAGAGAAGGGCGACCAGGATCAAAAGGGAGTAAACACGGCCATCCTGGGCGGCATGGATCCAGTAGGATGAAAAAGCAGCAATGAAGAGCCCCAAAAGGCGGGCGCGCTTCGGGAGCAGGCGCTCACAAAGGGAACGGAAAACGACGAGCGACGCAACCCCGCAAAGTACGGAGAACACGCGGAGTCCCAGCCTCGGATCCGCGAACGCCTTGAGCCAGAAGTGCATCATGACGAAATAAAGCGGGGGGCTCATCTCGTTGGAGATCAGAAGCGGAAGCACCTTGCCAAAGGGCAAAGCCGCCAGCATCATCGTGCCCGCCTCGTCGAACCA
>JAGWMT010000273.1 GCA_028871595.1 Elusimicrobiota bacterium | reverse complement strand
CAGCACCGGGAAGGCCAGGGCGCCGCGCAGGCCGGCCGCCTGGGCCGCGTCGATGCGGGGGAAATTCTGCGCCGCCGTGACGTCGCCGATCCAGACCGGGCGGCGCTCCCGCCACGCTCGGCCCGGGAGGCCGACGCCGCGCTCGAAATCGATCTCCCCGGAGGCGCGCTCGAATGCATCCAATTTTCCGCCGGGCACGGAGGACCAGCGCGCCGCGGGCCGCAGACGCTGATCGGACATGTCCGGAGTCCAGAATCCGCCGTAAGCCCAGCCCAGCCGTTCGCCCATCAACCGGAGAAGACCCGGGATCGGGTCGGCGCCGACGCGGGCTTCCGCCAGGAGGCGGATCGCCTCGTATTGAAGACCCTGACGTTTCTCGGCGCGAACTTGCTCGGTGACCTCCCGGAAAACCAGCACCGCCCCCGTCACCATTCCCTGAGGACTGCGCACCGGCGCCGCGCTGATGCTGATGTAATACCCGTTCGGCCTGAACGGAGTGCGCAGATAAAGCCGCACGTCGCGCACGGTTTCACCCTTCAAGGCCTGCGTCATGGGGTCTTCGGAAGGCTCCAACGGCGTCTTCGCGTCGACGCGCATCGGCGGGTGGCTTCCGGAGCGCATGACGCGCTCGACTTCGTCCCTCCACGCCCCGTGGATGCGTTCCGCCCCCAGGTTGAAAATGGAGATGTTCCGGCCGGCGTCCACCAAAATGACCCCGCTGTCCATCTGATCCAGGACGGTTCTCAGCCTCTCGCTGAGGCGCTTGGTCTCCTCTTGGGCCTGGCGGCGGGCGGTCGCGTCGCGCAGAGCCGCGTCGCGCCCCTTCGTCAACTCGATTTCGATGCGGCGGCGCGCGGCACGATAGCTGCGGAAGGAAAGGAACGCCAGGAAGACGACCAGAGCTCCCACTATTCGGGCGAAGGAGGCCGTCAGGATCAGCAAACGAGCCTCCGACTGGGCGCGCGCGATCCGCTCCGCCAGAAGGCCGCGCTCGGCGGCCGACATCTCCAGGATCGCCGCGTCCACGGCCGCCATCTTTTTTTGCGGCTCGCCGGACGAGATCCGGGCGGCGGCGGCCTGGAAGCCCTCGGAGCGTCTCAAGACGACCGTCCGCGCGGCCGCCGCGTCCCGGATGGCCGACGCGCGCTCGACTTCGTCCAGGCGGCGCAGCTGCTCCGGATTATCCGCGACCAAGGTCCGCAGTTCGGCCAGATGCGCCGCCTTCTCCTTGCCGGCCTCGGCGAACGACTTCAGGTACGAGGCGTTCCCCGTGATCACGAAGGCGCGCGCCGAGGACTGCTCGTTGCGGAGGTCCAGCCTCACTCCGGCCAGATTCTGGAGAACCTCATGCGTGTGCGCGATCAGACCGGACGAATCGAGAAGGCGGTGCACCCCCCGGTACGAGAGCGCCGCGGCCAACAGCATCACGGCCAACGCCGCGACGAACCCGGCCGAGATCTTGCGATCCATCGCGGCGCCGCGCCGCTCGGACTCCCGCACTTCGGCGTCGCGTTGCGCGGGCGGGGGAACCGTCGCCGAAATTTCGGACTCGGCCAGCTCGGCCAGATCGCGCAGGATCTGCTGCTGCGACTCGGTCAGCTTTCGCGGCTTCCGGTCAATGAGGCACAACGTGCCGATCTTCGTCCCGTTCGGCGCCGAGAGGGGCGCGCCGGCGTAGAACCGAAGGTCCGGAGCCCCGGTAACCAGCGGATTGTCCCAGAAGCGTTCGTCCTGCGTCGCGTCGGGCACCTCCATGGTCTCGGTTCCCAGGATCGCGTGCGCGCAGAAGGAGACGTCCCGCGGCGTCTGGTCCGCCTCCAGCCCCCGCTTCGCCTTGAACCACTGGCGATCCGCGTCCACCAAGCTGATCAGAGCGATGGGGACGTCGAACAGATTCTGGGCCAACCGGACGATCCGGTCGAAACGCTCCTCGGCCGGAGTGTCGAGGAGGCCCAGGGATCGCAGGGTCGAGAGCCTTTCGGATTCGTCGGAAGGAAGGGGCGCGGGGATCATCGGTCCATATTCCTACGTGAATTGCGGGATACGACGGAGTGTAACAGCTTGCCTGAAAGGCCGCAAGCGGGGGCCGCCTTCATCACGCCGCCAGGAACTCCGCGACGGCCGAGGCGGCCGGGCGGCCGTCCAAAGTCAGCCGCACACCGTCCCCTTCCACCGAAGGGACGAAGGACACGCGCTTGCCGAAGGATTTCAGCCAGCGCGCCGGAGCGGCGGGATCGGGCGGCGCTTCGGCGCGCCAACGGATCTCCACGGCGCCTTCCAGCTCGACGATCGAGTCCACGCGCGACTTCCGGGCTTCGGCGCGCAGTCCCAGCATCACGAACAGGTTTTTGACCGGCTGGGGCGCGGGCCCGGACAGCCGCTCGAGCTCCTCCAGGATCCTCCCCGCCTCCGCCGGATCGGCCCGCAAGGCGCGCTTGTACAGCTTCAGCCGTTCGATTTCCCCCGGCAGGTAGCTTTCGGGAATGTACGCGGGCAGGCGCAGGTCGATGGACACGGGCCGGTCGTCCTCCACCGCCTTGCCGCGAAGTCGCGCGACCTCGCTCTCCAGTATCTGGGAGTAGTAGTCGGCGCCCACGGCGTTCATGAAGCCGTGCTGCTTGGCGCCCAGAAGATCGCCGGCGCCGCGTATTTCCAAATCGCGCATCGCCAGCTTGATGCCCGCTCCCAGGGCGCCGAACTCCTTGAGCGCGTCCAGGCGCTTGACGGTGTCCTCGGGCAGGTCCTTGAGCTCGGCGTCCGGCGGATGGAAGAGGTAGCAGAACGCGCGCTGGCGTTCACGGCCGATGCGCCCGCGCAGCTGGTAGAGCTGGGCCAGGCCGAAGTTCTGCGCGTCCTCCACTAAAAGCGTGTTGACGGTCGGGATATCCAAGCCGGACTCGATGATGGTGGACGCCACCAGCACGTCGGACTTGCGCTGGGAGAAATCCCACATGGCTTTCTCGATCTCGGCGGGACGCATCTGCCCGTGGACCATGGCCGCGCGCGCGCCGCCGGACAGGCGCGCCACGCCGTCGAGCGCCTCCTTCATGGAGCGCACGCGGTTGTGGACGTAGTAGACCTGGCCGCCGCGGGCCAGTTCCTCGGCGATAGCGGTCGAGATCACGCGCTCGTCCCAGGGGCCCACGCGCGTGACGATGGGCTGGCGCCCGGTGGGCGCGGTCTGGATCAACGAGATGCCCCTGAGGCCGGTCAGGGCCTGGTGCAACGAGCGCGGGATGGGCGTGGCGGACAAAGACAGGATGTCGGCGTTAAGGCGGACCTTCTTGAGACGCTCCTTATCCGTGACGCCGAAGCGATGCTCCTCGTCCACCACCACCAGGCCCAGGTCATGGTAGCGCACGTCTTTCTGCAGAAGCCGGGACGTGCCGATGACGACGTCCACCTTGCCCGACTTCAGCTCCTCCAAGGTTTTCTTCTGCTCGCCCTTGGTCTGGAAGCGCGTCATGATGGCCAGCTTCACCGGGAAGCCCGCCATGCGGCGGGAGAAGGTGCGGAAGTGCTGATCGGCCAGCACCGTGGTGGGCGCCAGCACCACGCACTGCTTGAGGCCCATCACGCACTTGAACGCGGCGCGCATGGCCACCTCGGTCTTGCCGAAGCCCACGTCGCCCACGACCAGCCGGTCCATGGGCTTGGGCGCCATCATGTCGGACAAGGTCTCGCGGACGGCCTTGGCTTGGTCCTCGGTCAGCTCGAACGGAAAGGAATCCGCGAACTCCCTCTCCATTTCGCCTTCGGGAGGGAACTCGTGACCCGGGGCCGCCGCGCGCTTGGCCTGCAGCTTGAGCAGTTCCTCGGCCAGCTCGCGCACGCCTTCGGCCACCTGGCGCTTGACCTCCTCCCACGTGCGCGTGTCCAGGCTGGACAGCCGCGGGCGCTTGCCCTCCACGCCGGAGTATTTTTGAATGCGGTCGAACTCGGTCAGCGGCACGTACAGTCGGTCGGAGCCGCGGAACTCCAGCTTCACGCAGTCCTGCGCGCCGTGCCCGGGCACCGAGATCGGCTCCATGCCGGAGTAGCGCGCGACGCCGTGCTCCTGATGGACGACGTAGTCGCCGGTCTTGAGCTCCCGCCAGCGCACCGCCTGCTCGCCCTTGGCCGCGAAGCGCTTCCAGCGGCCGACGCCGCGCCAGTCGCGCTCGAAGATCTGGGAGGTGGCGTGAAGCGCCAAATTCTCCGCGTCGAAGCGGAAGCCCTCGCGCACAGGTCCGATCAGGAATTGGATCGAGGCGGGAGTGCCTTCCTCGGCGAGCAGTTCCTGCAGGCGGGCGTCTTCGCCGTGATTCAAACTGAAGAGCAGGATCTTTTTTCCGGCCTCGGCGTCGCGCCGCATGTCGGCCCAGGCGTTCTTCGGGTCGCCGCCGTAGGAGCCGATGGGACGCGCGCCGAAGTCCAGGTCATCGGGGCCGGCCTCTTGAAGTCCGCCCAGCGCCAACGCGCGGACCCCCTCGGGAATCACGGTCTCGACGCCGTCGGCGACCAGCCACAGGGCGCC
>JAGWMT010000272.1 GCA_028871595.1 Elusimicrobiota bacterium | reverse complement strand
GCCGGCAAGGTCTGGAAGCGCGCCAGCACGCCGGACGGGACGGCGTAGTAGGTGAGACGCGACATGTCCAGCATCCCCGCGACGAAGGCCTTGTCGATCTGGGTGGACGCGACGCCGGCCACGGTGGAGGGCCAGAAGGACAGGCCGTAGGCGGCGAACTTCCTGAAGCCCAGGCGGCCCGCGCGTCCGTCGCGCCCGGCCAAGGCCGAGCGCAGGGCCAGCGCCCCGACCAGGCAGCCGACGGCCTGGACGATCACGTACCACGTCGCCGCCGCGCCCAGGCCGCGGCCCATGGCCAGCACCGCGACCAGGCCCAGCGGCATCAGTACGGATTGAAGCAAGGTCAGCGCCGAGGCCCAGCCGAAGCGCTGCAGCCCCTGGAAGGATGACGACGCCCACTGCACGCCCGCGTTGAACAGCCCGCCGACGGCGGCCGCGCGCAGCAGCCAGAAGGCGTGCTGGCGGTAGTAGCCGGGCACGTCGAACACCCTGTGCGCCAGCGGCCCGGCGGCGAACCACAGCACCGCCGCCGCCGCGCCGGTCCCGCAGAAATGGATGGCGGCCGAATGGCGCAGGGCGTCGCGCAGGGCCCCGTCCTCCCCGGCCGCGGCGGCCTCGGCCACGAACTTGATCGTGGCCAGGCCCGCGCAGAACTGGAACACGGCCAGGTAGTTGGCCACCGTGTACATCAGCAGGTACACGCCGTACGCCTCCGAGCCGAAGCCGCGCAGGAGGTACGGGATGGAGAAGAAATTGACCGCGACCGTGCCGACCTGGCCGGCCAGGCTCCAACCCACGTTGCGCGCGAAGCGGCGGCCGCGGCTCATAGGTTCAGAGCATACAAAACGGAAAAGGCCGGGATTACTCGCGCCGGGCCAGCGCGTAGAGGTACTCGCCGCCGTCGGGCTTCAGGCGCCAGATCAGCGCCAGCAGGGCGCCGACCGGATAGGTGACGACGCGGCAGGTCCGCTTGAAGGCGGTCGCCAGGCGGCGGCGGCGGGAGCCGTCGGACAGCGCGCCCGGGGCCCCGCCGGCGTAGAGTTCGGTCACCGTCTTCTCCGCGCCCGCGCCGAACAGCAGCCGGCGGGCCAGGGCCAAAGCGGGCGGCGCGATGAGGGCGTAATACAAGGTCTCCGAGAACCAAAGCGCGGTGGGGCCGACGGAGGCCAGCTCCACGACGGAGAAGCCCTCGCGCTCCAAAAACCCGCGCAGGGCGCGGGCGTTCCAGCGCGTGAAGTGGTGCGGCGGGTAGTCGTACTCCTCGCGGGGAAACAGCGCGGGACGCGAGTCGTTGGGGAATGTGATCGCGAGGCGGCCGCCGCGCTTGAGCACCGGTTTGATCAGCGCCAGCAAGGCGCGCGGGTCGGGCGCGTGCTCCAGCACGTCGAACAAGGTCACGGCGTCGAACTCCGCCGCGGCGCGGCCGCGCAGGAAGGTCTCGTAGTCCCGCGCGTGGGCGTCCAGGCCCTTGGCCCGCGCCGGCGCCACCATGCGCTCCTCGTAGTCCACGCCCACGGCCTTCCAGCCCCGGGACTGCGCCAATCCCAAAAAACCGCCGTCGCCGCAGCCCACGTCCAGCACGCGCCCGGCGGGCAGGCCCGCGTCCAGGAAGCGCCGGAAGCGCCAGTCGCGCGCGGGCGGCAGGCGGCGCTCCTCGGCGCGCAGCGGGGCGGCCTTCTCGTACCACTCCGGCCCCACGGGGTCGCGCGGTTCGGAGAAGACCAGCGCGCAGGCGGCGCAGCGGTGCAGACGGTACGTCACGCCGCCGATCGGATCGCGGCGCTCCTCGACGAAGGCGAACCCCCCGGGGGCGCCGCAGGCCGGGCAGGAGCGCGGGACGGGAACGGCGGCCCCGCCGCTAGGCACAGACCGTGCCGGCGGACCGGTCCGGCGCGGGATCGGCCGCGTGCCGGTGCCACAGCTCCAGCATGAGCAGGGCCCACAGCCGGTAGCCGTGATCGCGGCCGCCGGATTGATGCTCGTCCCACATCCCGCGAAGGCCTTTTTCGGTGAAATAACCGCGGCCGAGCGCGTCCTTCGAGAGCACGTGGTCGGCCCAGTAATCCTTCAACGGGCCGCGGAACCAGGTCCCCAGCGGGATGCCGAAGCCCATTTTCGGTCGGGTCAAGATCTCCTCCGGCAAAAGATCCTTGAACGCCTCCTTGAATATCCATTTGTGGCCGCGCAGGCCCTTCAGCTTCCAGTCGCCGGGCATGCGATAGGCCAGCTCGACGAATTCGTGGTCGAGCAGCGGCGAACGGCCTTCCAACGAGCACGCCATGGAGGCGATATCCACCTTCGTCATCAGGCATTCCGGCAGATACGTCTTGAAGTCGACGTACAGCATGCGGTTGACGAAATCCTGGCCCTCGCAGGCCTTGAACGCGTCCGCCATATAGCCCTTCGCCGCGCCCAGGTCGGAGCCCAGGGTCTTGATGAACTCGGGAGAGTACAGTCCGGGCTTATCATCCTCGGCGAAGTAGCAGATCATCTTGAGATGGCGGCCGGACAAGTCGTTGAGCAGGGCCGAACGAAGAAACCGTTTCGCGCGCCACACCGTCCCGAAAGGCGCGTTGTAGTCGGGCAGCATCTCCGTTCCCGCCTTCAGCGCCGAGAGGACGGGGCCCGGAAGCGAGTCGGTCACGCGCGCGGCCTTCATGGCGAAATAGCGGAGATACCCGGCGAAGTTCTCGTCGCCGCCGTCGCCGTTGAGCGCCACCGTCACGAATTTCCGGGTCTCGCGCGAGACATAATACGTCGGGAGAGCGGACGCGTCGGCGTACGGTTCCCCGTAGTGCCAGGCCAGCTTCGGAAGGATGTCGGCCATCTGCGGCTTGACGATGAATTCGGCGTGGTCGGTCTTGTACCGGCCGGCGACCAGCTTCGCGTAACGCGTCTCGGAGAACTTCTCCTCGTCGAAGCCGATGGAAAACGTTTTGACCGGCTTGGTGGACAACCGGCTCATCAACGCGACGATGATGGAGGAATCCACGCCGCCGGACAGGAACGCTCCCAGAGGCACGTCGGAAATCATCCGCAGTTTGACGGACTCGGTCAATTTCTCGCGAAGCAATCTTTTCGCTTCTTCGATATCCGTCGTGACCGGAGCCTGTCCCAGCGGCAGATCCCAGTAACGTTCGATGGTGGCACGGCCGTCTTGCCAGATCAACGTATGACCCGGCGGGAGCTTCTTGATGTTTTTGTACGCCGTCTTCGGCGACGGGATGTACTGCAGCGACAGGTACATGTCGATCGCCACCGGATCCGTTTCACGGGGCAAGGACGAGTCGAGCGCGAAGAGACAGCGCAGTTCCGACGCGAACAACAGAGTCCCGTCGGGGCGTTCGGCGTACACGAGCGGTTTCTTGCCGATCCGGTCGCGCGCGATGAAGAGCCGCTTCTTTCTCTTGTCCCAAATGGCGAAGGCGAACATGCCGCGCAATTTCGTCACGCAGGCGGGCCCCATTTCTCGATAGAGCGCCAAGATCGCTTCGGTGTCCGACTTCGTCTTCAGGTTATGGCCGCGCGACAAAAGCTCCGCGCGCAACGACTGATAGTTATAAATCTCGCCGTTGAAGACGATCCACAGGTTCCCGTCGTCGTAGGACAGCGGCTGGTGGCCGGTGTTGAGGTCGATGATGGCCAGGCGGCGCATGGCCAGCCCGGCGGGGCCGTCCACGAGGTAGCCCTCGTCGTCGGGGCCGCGATGGGCGATCAGGTCGTTGGCCTTCTTCAGAACCGCCCGGTCGGGGGTCCGGCCTTGGCCGGAGACGACGCCGCAGATGCCGCACATGCCGACATTCTAGCAAGCCGCCGTCGGCGAATCTGCTATAAAGTCCCGGTCCCGCGCCCGTCCGGAAAAGAGACGATGCTCTTCAACTCCCTCCATTTCCTGGTCTTCTTCTCCATCGTCCTGGCGGCGTACTACTCCGTCGCCCACCGCTTCCGCTGGATGCTGCTGCTCCTGGCCAGCTGCTACTTCTACATGGTGTTCATCCCCAAGTACATCCTGATCCTGTTCGCCCTGATCCTGATCGATTACACGGCGGGCCTGCTGATCGAGGGTTCCTCGGGGACGCGGCGCAAGACCATGCTGGTGGTCAGCCTGGCGGCCAATATCGGCATGCTGGCGTTCTACAAGTATTTCAACTTCCTCAACGACAACCTGACGGTCCTGCTGTCGGCGCTCCATCTGACCAACCCGGCCACCGACCTGAATATCCTCCTGCCCATCGGCCTGTCCTTCCACACCTTCCAGTCCATGAGCTACACCGTCGAGGTGTACCGGGGAAACCAGCGCGCCGAACGGCACCTGGGCTTCTACGCGGTCTACGTGCTGTTCTTCCCCCAACTGGTCGCGGGCCCCATCGAGCGGCCGCAGAACCTCCTGCACCAGTTTCGGCAGGAAGCGTTTTTCGACTACGACCGGGTGACGGACGGCCTCAAGCTGATGCTGTGGGGCTTCTTCAAGAAGGTGGTCATCGCCGACCGACTGACCGTGCTGGTGGACCGCGTCTATTCC
>JAGWMT010000271.1 GCA_028871595.1 Elusimicrobiota bacterium | reverse complement strand
CCCAGGAGAACGAGGCGGAGCGGGCCGGGCCTCGGCGGCGCAGGTCGGCGGCCAGGTCCGGGTCGTCCAGGACCTGGGACAGCGCGGCGGCCAGGCCCTGCGGCGCGGACGCGTCGCACAGGACCGCGGCGTCGCCGGCCACCTCGGGAAGGGACGTGGCGCGCGCCGCGATCACGGGGGCGCCGCAGGCCATGGCCTCCAGCACCGGGAAGCCGAAGCCCTCCAGCAAAGAGGGAACCACGACGGCGTCGGCGTTCTGATACAGAGACACGAGGCGTTCGCGGGAAACGGAGCCGAGCAGCTCCACGCGTCCGGCCAGCGGGGCGGACGCGGCCAGGCGCGCGATCTCGTCGGACGCGTCCCCGGGCCGTCCGGCCAGAAGGAGGCGCAGCGGGCGGGAGGGATTATTTTCGAGATAAATTGTGAAGGCACGAAGAAGATTGGGCACATTTTTTCGAACATAGAGGGCGCCCACATGAAGGACGTACGGCTTCGAATCGTCGTTTGATTTCGTCGCCGGTCTGAAGAGAGGGTCGGGGCCGCCTTCGAGGACCGTCTCGATCCGTTTCGGATCGAGCTTCCAACGGGAAAGCGCCTGTTCGCGCGTATGTTCCGACACCGCGATCACCCGATCGGCGCGCAGCGCCGAATGTTTTGGTATCACGCCGAAAAAGAATCGCGGCCATAGCCCGGGCGGGAGTTCCCCGCCGACATGGTGGACCGTCACCACGCCGGGCAAACGCGACAACGGCGCCAAATTGTTGCAGAGACCGTGCAAGGCGTCCACCCCGGCGGCGATCAATTTTCGCTCGCGCCACTTCACGCCGACGATCTCCTCGGCCGGCAAGAGGAGCCGCTGCGGAGCGCAAAGGCGTAGGCGGGAGATGTTCCTGGCCTTCGGCAGGGGAACCGATTCCATATTCCCGCCGCCCCGCCAGAACGCGGAGGTGAGGACGAACTCCCGCTCCGGGGCGACCGCCGCCAGGGCCGCGGTCAGCCGTTCGACGTAGAAGTTGAGGCCGCTGGCCCCGTCCAGCGCCGCGGACACGTCCAACGCGATCCGGCGGGCCGGGCTCATGCGCGTATTGTAGCTGTTGAGGCGGGGAGCGTCCAATTTCGCTAGAATGCGCCGATGCCTGCCAAGAGGAAGGGCCGGGAGATCGGCGTCGGCGGATTCGCGCTCACTCCGCGCGCGCGCCGCTACGTGAACCAAGTCCTGGCGTCCAATCGCCTTTCCTACGGCCCGTTCCACCGCCGCTTCGAGGCCGGCTTCGCCGCCGAGCACGACAGCCGCCACGCGATCTTCTGCAATTCCGGCACCAGCGCCCTGCACATCGCCGTGCAGGCCCTGAAGGAGAAGCACGGCTGGAAGGACGGCGACGAGGTGCTGGTCCCCGCCGTGACCTTCATCGCCACGTCGAACGTGGTGCTCCACAACCGCCTCACGCCCGTCTTCGTGGACGTCGATCCCCTCACGTACAACATCGACCCGTCGAAGCTGGAGGCCAAGATCACCAAGCGCACGCGCGCGGTGATTCCGGTCCATCTGCTCGGGCTGCCGGCCGACATGGACCCCGTCCTCGACGTCGCCCGTCGCCGGGGTCTTTCCGTCATCGAGGACTCGGCCGAGACCATGTTCGCCCGCTACAAAGGCCGCAAGGTGGGCTCGCTGGGCGACATCGGCTGCTTCTCCACTTACGTGGCGCACTACATCGTGACCGGCGTGGGCGGCCTGGCCACCACCAGCGATCCCGACCTGTATATCCGCCTGCGCAGCCTGATGAACCACGGCCGCGACTCGATCTACCTGTCCATCGACGACGACAAGGGCAGGAAAGGCGCCCGTCTCCACGAGGTCGTCGCCAAGCGCTTCCAGTTCGTCTCCGTCGGCCACAGTTTCCGCGCCACGGAGCTGGAGGCCGCGCTGGGCCTGGCCCAGCTCGAGGAGAAGGGCGGCATCGTCAAGGCGCGCGTCGCCATGGCGCGGCGCCTGACCGCGGGCCTCAAGGAGTTCGAGCACCGCCTCCAGCTGCCCGCCTGCCCGCCCGACCGCGACCATACCTTCATGTTGTACGGCCTGCTCCTGCGCGGCGCGGACAAAACGCCGCTGGTCAATTTCCTGGAGGATCGCGGCGTCGAGACGCGCGACATGCTGCCGCTGATCAACCAGCCCGTGTACCGGAAAATATTCGGCAATCTGGATTCGCGCTACCCCGTCGCCGCGTCACTCAACCGCTCGGCGTTCTATATCGGCTGCCACCAATATATGACATCGGCCGACGCCGACTACGTCATCGAGCAATTCCGGGCCTATTTCAAGAAAAATTAATATGGCGCCCCGAATCTCGGTTATCGTCGATAACTATAATTACGGGCGGTTCCTGGGCCAGGCCTTGGACAGCGTGCTGGCGCAGGATCATTCCGACTGGGAATGCGTCGTCGTTGATGACGGTTCGACCGATGAATCGCGTTCGGTCATTGAACGCTTCTCCCCGCGCGTGCGGGGGATTTTCCAGAAGAACTCCGGTTATGCGGCGGCCTTTAATCGCGGGATCTCCGAGACGACGGGCGACATCGTGTGTTTTCTCGATGCCGATGATGTCTGGCGCAAAGATAAATTATCCCGGATCGCGGCGCGATTCGAATCGGAGCCCGACTTGGGCGGCATCCAACATCTGCTCCAAGACGCCGACACGAATTTGATCCCGATGAAGCAAGACTTTCCGGCGTGGCCCCTTCGTTATACATTGGATGATTTCCTCGCCGGGAAAGTCGTTTTAGGCGCGACCAGCGGTGTGTCTCTCCGTCGTTCCATCCTGAATCAGGCGCTCCCCATTCCGACCGAATTCCGTTTTCTTTACGCGGATAATTATCTTCTCGTCCGCTCGCTGTTCTTCGCGCCGTTGGGAAATATCTCCGAAACGTTGGGATTTCACCGGGTGCACGGCTCTAATTTCTGCGCCGGGACCTACGCCGATGCCCGAAAACTAGGAGCGGACATGAGCATGGGCGCGGTCTACGAAACCCATCTCCGTTCGTGGCTCCGTGAACGCGGCGCTTCGTTGAGCCCGGAGCATGAACGCGTCGAGGGTTTGGAGCGCATGCGCCGCGAGGTGCTGTGGCACGCGCTGGAACATCGACGCGGCGAAGCCGCGTCCGCCCTCTGGCGCGGCGCCTGCCGTCACGGCTTTAGTCGTTTCGGCCTTTTCCGGGTGGCGACATGCGCCATCGCGGTGATTTCCCCGTCGGCCTATTTATCGTTGTATGAAAGCTACGCCGGAAGCTCCGGCCTGAGAACCTTGCGGCATGGGATGGCGCGCGCGTGAGCGAACTCCCCGGGCTTTCCGTCGTCCTGCCGACCCTCGACGAGGCTGAGGGCCTCAAGGTCCTCCTGCCGCGCCTGCGGGCTGTTTTCAAGACGTTGAACGTCGAGGGCGAGATCTTGGTCGTGGACGGCGGCTCGAAGGACGACACCGTGGCGGTCGCCGAGTCCCACGGCGCGCGGGTCCAGCGTCAGAAAGGCCGCGGCTTCGGCTCCGCCCTGCGAGAGGGGCTGCGCGACGCGCGCGCCGAATGGGCGGCCGTCATGGACGCCGACGTTTCTCACGCGCCCGAGGACCTGGTCCGGTTCTGGGCGCGGCGCGGCGACGCGGAACTGATCGTGGGCTCACGCTACTGCCGGGGCGGCTCGGCGGAGATGCCGCTGACGCGCCAGGTCTTGAGCCGGGCGCTCAACCAGGTCAGCCGCCGCGTGCTGGACCTGCCCGTGCGCGAGTCGTCCAGCGGCTTCCGCCTGTACCGCGGGCTCTCGGTCCGCGCCGTGACGTCGGACGCCACGGACTTCTCCGTCCAGCAGGACCTGCTCGTCGGAATACTCGCCGGCGGCGGGCGCGTGATCGAACTGCCCATCCACTACGCCCCGCGCGTGGGCGGCGCGTCCAAGGCGAACGCGTGGAAGCTGGCGCCCGCCTACGTCCGCCTGCTGCTGCGGCTCAAGCCGCTGCGCGGCGGCTGGGCCGCGGAGTGGGGCGCCGCGGCGGTCTTGATCCTCGGCGCGCTGGCCGCGAAGTCCGCGGGGCCCGTCGCCATGGCCTCCTTGGCCGTCGGGGCGTTCTTCGCCGGAGAGACGGTCCGCCTGCGCCTGGGGAAGATTCCCGCGCTGCTGGCCGCCTTCGTTTGGATCGCCGCCGCGCGCGCCGGCGCGCCGCTCCCGGCGCCGGCCGCCGCCGTCTTCGCCGCGGGCCTGTGGGGCGCGGCCGCCGCCCTGGACTCCGCGTTTCCTCCGAAAGGTTGAACATATGACCAAGAAAATTCCCCGCAGTCTTTTCCCCATCGCCCTGCTGGCGGGCGTGATCACCGGATTCTGGGGCCTGGGCTGGGGCCTGCCCGGCCCGCTGCGCCTGCGCGCGTTCCCCATGACGATGACGCCGCAGGTCGCCCAGGAATTCTCCGACCGCTGGGCCAAGCTGTATAAAGAAATTTGGAAGGCGCACAAGGAGCTGAAGGACGAGCCGGAGACCTACGTCC
>JAGWMT010000270.1 GCA_028871595.1 Elusimicrobiota bacterium | reverse complement strand
CCCGCCGAACTGACCCAGGACTGCGTTTCCTTGAAGAAGCGCGCCGAGGGCCAGCTCCAAAGCATCGCCACCTTGCCCGCCACCGCCCGCACGTTCGACAACACCGTCTGGGCGCTGGACCGCGCCATGTACGACTTGTCCGACCTGTCCGCCGCGGACACGTTCCTGGAGCAGGTGTCCACCTCCGCCGCCGTGCGCGACGCCGGCAACCAGTGCGAGGTGCTCCTGTCCCAGTTCGGCGTGGACGTGTTCAGCCGCGAGGACCTGTACCAAGCGATGAAGGACTACGCCGCCAAAAAGGAGCCGCTGAAAGGCGAGGACGCCCGCCTCCTGGACAAGACCCTCCTGGACTTCCGCCGCTCCGGCCTGGAGCTGCCGGCCAAGACGCGCGACGAGGTCCGCGCCATCCGCAAGCGCCTGGCGGAGTTGGAGGCCGGCTTCGGCAAGAACATCAACGAGTCCAAGGACTACGCGCTGTTCTCCAAGGCGCAGCTCGAGGGCGTGCCCGCGGACCTGGCGGCGCGGCTGGAGCGCGTCGGCGACCAGTACAAGGTGGGCGTGGACTATCCCACCTACTTCCCGTTCATGGAGAACGCCCGCGACCCGAACGCGCGCCGGATCCTGGAGAAGAAGTTCGACAACCGCGCCGTACGCCTGAACCTGCCCATCTTCCAGGAGGCGCTGCGGCTGCGCCTGAAGGCCGCGCGGCTGCTGGGCTACGCCTCCCACGCCGACTTCGCCGACGAGCCGAACATGGCCAAGGACCCCAAGACCATCAACGCCTTCCTGTCCCGCCTGCAGAAGGACCTCAAGCCGCTGGGCGTGGAAGAGCTGGAGGTCCTGCGCGCCTTCAAGCGCGCCATGGAGGGCCGCGCGTCCGACGGCGTGATCCACGCCTGGGACTGGCGCTACTACGACGATCTGCTGCGCAAGACGAAATACGACGTGGACTCGGAGAAGGTGCGCGAGTACTTCCCGGCCGACCTGGTCGTCGAGCAGATGCTGGACGTCTACCAGAAGCTGCTGAGCGTGCGCTTCCGCCAAATCCCGGACGGCCTGACCTGGTACCCCGACGTGAGGCTTTACGAGATCACCGATGCCGCCGGCGGCCCGCCGCTGGGCTATTTCTACATGGACCTCTTCCCGCGCGAGGGCAAGTACTCCCATGCCGCCGCCTTCCAGCTGGTGACCGGGCGGCTGCTGACCGACGGCACTTACCAGAAGCCCGTGTCGGCCATCGTGGCCAACCTCAACAAGGCCACGGCCGACAAGCCGGCGCTCTTGAACCACGACGAGGTGGAGACCCTGTTCCACGAGTTCGGCCACATCATGCATCAGACCTTGACGAAGGCCAAGTACGGCCGCTTCTCGGGCTCCAACGTGGCGCGCGACTTCGTGGAGGCTCCGTCCCAGATGCTGGAGAACTGGGTGTGGGATCCCTCGGTCCTGCAATCGCTCTCGGGCTACTACAAGGATCATTCCAAGAAGCTCCCGAAGGAGCTGCTCGACAAGATGCTGGCCGCCAAGAACGCCGACGTGGGCTTGATCAACCTGCGCCAGCTGGTGTTCGGCACGGTGGACATGGCCTATCACGGCCCCCGCCCGCCCGCCGACACGACCAAGACCTACGCCCGCGTGCAGAAGGACGTGGGCCTGATCCCCATGTCCGGCGGCACCCACCCGGAGGCCAGCTTCGGCCACCTGATGGGCGGCTACGACGCCGGCTACTACGGCTACCTGTGGTCCAAGGTGTACGCGCAGGACATGTTCAGCGTGTTCAAGACCGAGGGCCTGATGAACCCGCTGGTGGGCCGCCGCTACCGAGAGGAAATCCTGGAGAAGGGCTCCTCGCGCGACGAGATGGACTCCCTGAAGGCGTTCCTGGGACGCGAGCCCAACGAGACCGCGTTCCTGGAGTCGATCGGGCTCAAGCCCGGTCGGTGAACAGGGAGCGGCCCGCGGGATCGCGCTCGATCACGCCCCGCTTCCAGAGGATGACCCCGACGACGATCGCCGAGAACACCGACGTCCATTGGGACGGGGACAGAATGGGCGACAGGAACACGCCGCGGTCGTCGCCGCGGAAGCACTCGCCCAAGAAGCGCAGGAACGAGTAGTACAGCAGGTAGCCGTAGAAGGCCGTGCCGTAGCGGTACTTGCCCGCGCGGATGCCCGGCAGCACGACGTAAATGAGAAAAGCGGCGGCGAGCGCCTCCCCGAAGGCCTCGTAGAGCTGGGTGGGGTGGAGCGGGATCCCCTTGAGGGAGTCCATCACGCTGCAGGCCGGATCGGTGAAGACGATCCCCCACGGCATGGTCGTGGGCCGGCCGTGGCAGCAGCCCTCGGCCAGGCAGCCGAAACGGCCGAAGATGTGGCCGATGGCCAGCGCCGTCACGCAATAGTCGGCGACCGGCAGGTACGCGCGCGGACGGTAATGACGGTTGTGCCACCACTGGTAGGCGCTTCCCGCGGCGATGCCCATCAGCAGCCCGAACCAGAACACCCACCCCGTGTTCCAATCCCGGATCATGGACCAGGGGTCGGCCAGGAAATCGTGCCACTCGACGATGAAGAAGCCCAGCTTGCCGCCCAGCAAGGCGCCGGCCAAAACCGTGAGGATCAGCCCCCACAGCTCGGCGGGCTTGGCGCCGTGGTGCTTCAGCTGGGTCCGAAGCCAGAGCACGCCAGTGACGTAGCCCAACGGGACCAGCAGGTCGTACGTGGCGTACGGCTCCCCGCGCCACCAGAATAGGATCGGATGCATCTACGGCTTCTCGCAGACGATCTGCTTGAGCACCGAGTTGGGGCCGTCCACCACGGAGGCGTAGGTCAGGTACAGGTGCCAGGCGCGCTCGATGGTGGGTGTGATCATGTGCCGCGTCTCCGGCAGATGGTCGACGTAGCGCTTGTACCAATGCCGCAGGGTCTTCGCGTAGTGCCCATATCGGAAGTGGATCTTCTTCACGCGAAAGCCCTGCTTCTCGATCATCTTGAGATGCACGTGGATGGGGAACTGGAAATGGTCCGGGAACACGTACTTCTGGCTGAACGTGCCCGAGATGGTGGTGTAGTTGGTCAGGCCGGCGCTGTTGGCCGGCGGGATGATGGCGTGGAACCAGACCTTGCCGCCGCTCTTGAGCAGGCCGTACACATGTCGATAATATTGTTCCACCTCGGAGCGGTCCAGGTGGCTGATCATGCCGCAGGTATATATTTTGTCGAACTGCTGCCGGGCCGGGACCTGCATGTAGTGCAGGAGCTTCAAGTTCTTCGAGAAGCCCTCATCGATCTGGTTCTGCGAGAGCGTGATCCCCATGGCGTTCCTGCAGCCGTATTTCGATTCGGCGAGATGGACGGCGTAGCCGTACCCGCAGCCGATGTCCAAAAAATGATCGTCGGGCTGAATTTGAAGCTCGTCCAAAGCCATGGCGAATTTGTTGTGCTGGGCGTCGTCGAGCGTCTGATCGTCCAGGTTCCCGATCTTGAGCGGATCGTCCCACATGGCGCAGGAATAGGCCCGCGTCTTTTTATCCAGGTACGACAGGATGAATTCGTTGGGCAGGTCGTAGTGGGACGACACCGCGCGCAGCTTGCGCCGCACCGAGGACGGGAACAGCGCGGTCCACAGATAGCGCAGCTGGTATTTCCACTTGATGCGCCACAGCTCGTCCTGGCGCACGTGGTTGCGCGCCCCCACGAAGGCGTACATGTCGCCGTTGAGGTCCGCGTCGCCCTGGGCATAGTAGTCCAGGAAACTGGACAGGTCGTGGTTGGCCAGGGCGCGAACGGCGGCCTCGGTCTTGCAGGCCATCTCCACCTTCTCCGGACCGCTGCCCACAGCCCGGCTCTGCCCTTTGTAGGAGATGCGGATGACGTAAGGCATGGCCGGAAACATCCAGTTCATGGCGTCGCCGGCGCGGTCAAGTATGGACATGAGGCCTCCGTGGCCCAAGGGTAGCGCGCGCGCCGCACGCCGTCAAGAGCGCCGCCGGCGCTTGATTTCAGTCAACTTCCCGTTTTGACAATGGTCCTAAGCGGTTTCTGGGCCTTTGGGGTACACTGGATCAATGAAGAAAGCACTGACGCTCGTCGCCGCACTGATCGCCTTGACCCTGACGCTGGCCTCGCGCCCCGCCATGGCCGCCACCGCCTTGCAGCAGCTCGGACAGGAAGCCGGAATCGACGCCGCTCCCCTCGCTCAGCAGTTGAAGGCCGTCCGCGCTTTGGCCGCCGTCTCGGCCCCGCTGATGATCCCCCGCCGCTCGAAGGACGTCTTCGAAGGCTGCTCCGCCCTGGAGGCCCGCTCGCTCAAGGCCTGGACCCCGGCGCAGGCCGCTTTGCTGGTCCAGACCTGCCTGAACCACGTTTACGCCGCCGACGGCGCCTACTCGGTCCACGCGCAGGCCGCGCGCTTCGGTCAGCGCGTGTGCCCCGACAGCGCGGGCCAGCTGTCCTGCCAGGCCATCGTCGAGGTCGTCGGGATCAAGATCACGGTCTCCGGCGTCGTCTTGACGGGCGACTCCGTCCTGCTCGACTTGAACGGTTCGCTGACTCAGCGCGGCGGCAAGCTCCTGGG
>JAGWMT010000269.1 GCA_028871595.1 Elusimicrobiota bacterium | reverse complement strand
GTAGAAGCCCGGCAGGAATTGGCCGCGAGTGGCGTCATAGCCGTTTTGATTCGAGGAGTTCACCGTGAGCCCGAGCTCCAAGCCGCCGAGCACGCGCAGGTCGGCGTTCCATTCATGAGGCATGCGCGCCGCGACGGAGGCGTCCGCCAGCACGTCCTGGCGGCTGTCGCTCTTGAACTGGCCGCCTTCGTCCACGATGCGCTGGTTCGGGAAATCCGACCAGACGACGACGGTCCGCCCTTCCAGAACCGCGCGCGTTCCCAGCGCCGCGTCGCCCGCCAAAGTAAACTGGTAGCCCTCGCGGTCGAGCGCGTGCTCCCCGACCAGTTCCCGCGACAGCGATTGTCCCTGGAATTGGTATTGGGCCCGACTCTCGAGCGTCGTGTAATTCGGGTAGAGGACCTTGAACCATTCGGTGCCGAAGCGGACCGAATGCGGCTCGTCGGTGAGGAGTTCCACCTCGGCGCCGACGCTCAAGGTCCCGTGATCGAACAGGCCGTGCCCCCAGCTCTCGTCGCGGGTTTCCTTCAACAGCTCCATGTCGTAGGCCAGGGACGGCTTCAGGCGCCACGGCGACGCCGGATTCGCATAGACCCCCATGACGCCGACGCGCCCGTCGGCGCGCTGCTGGGACGGCGTGTTCGTCCCCAACACGTCGGTCAGGCGCCGCGTGCCCTCGTATTGGCCGCGCAGGGTCGGCAGCAGCGACCAACTGTCGGACAGGCGCGCGGCGGGAGCGAACGCGGCGTCCAGGTTTCCGGTGAACGCGCCCCGGTCCCCATCGAACGTGTGAAGGCCGCCGAGCGCGTCGATGCGGCCCAGCGGGACCCAGTCCACGGCCCGGGCCGGCAGCGGGAGGACGAGAACGACGGCCAGGAGACCGCGTCTCATGGCAGAGCCCCCGTTTCGATCAGGATTCGCGGAGACACCATCACGTCCACGGGACGCCCGAGCTCGGACGCGCTCGTCGTCTGCTCGAAGGCGGACTTGAGAAGCCCGGCTTGGAGAGCGGGGCCGGAGGTCGCGCCGCCGGTGGCCGCGCTCGTGACCACGCCGCCGCCGGGAGCGACGGAGCGGTTGTCGAAGGACACGGACGTCCCGTCGGAATAGGATTGATAGACGATTTGACGGACGGAGCCCGGATCGGGAAAGGTCGCGTTCGACGTGTAGATGGGAAGCGCCGAGGCCAGGGCCGCGCCGGTGATCGGATCGTTGGCGGAAGCGGGGATCTCGTCGTTCGGGCTTTGCAGCGCGGATCCCGTCCAGCCGTTCTTGAGGACGCCGTTCGCGTAGGCGCCGTATGCGTCGAACAGGACCTTGAACACGGGTCGGCCGGCCACGTCGGCGAAGGCGTCGGTCGCCGGATCATACAGGATCGAAACGTCGTCGGTCGGATCGCTGTTTCCGTTCAGATCCACCTGATGTCCGCCGGTGGCGCGCTCGACGAAGGAATCGGACCCATTGGATCGCGTGGCGACGTACGAGGTCAAGGTCCACGGAGCCGCCCCGCCCGCGCTTCCCGGCAGGACGTCGAACACGCCGGACAGATCCGCCGGCAGGGGCCGGTCGAAGGTCCCGTTCCACGAGTAGTACGAAAGCCCCGGCCCGCGCCGGCTGTTCAGCGCGACGAAGACGAAACTGGCCGGACCGGTGCGCACCACGAACTCCTCGGCGCGAACGCGCAGGCCGGAGGCGTCCGTCAAAGCGTGGCCCAGCTCGAATTCCTCGCGTCGCACCTCGCCGGCGACGAGGCGCTGGGGCTCGCCGGCCTCGAAACCGAGCTCCATCTCGCGCCGCATGCGCTCGGCGAAATCGTCGCGCCGCGCGCGCGACGGCGCGGGAACGGACTCGGGCTCGTGCAGGCCCGCCAGGTCCGTCTCGACGCGCTCTCCGTCGCGCAGGCGAAGCGACGAGCCCTTGACGTCCTCCACGGCGACCAGGCCCGTCGCGACCTCGAACACCGCGCTGCCGCCGCCGCCCACCGTCGTCGTCCAGACGGCCGCGTCGCTGCGGACCCGCGCCGTCCCGGTCGGCGTGCGCAGTTCGAGGGCGCGCCCGCCCAGCCCCCGCGCCGACACGCGCGCCGAGCCGAACAGGAGATCGACGAAGACGCTCCCCCGCGCGCCGGCTTCCAGGGACGCCCGGGTGTTCCCCCCGAGCTCCATGACCGCGTTCTCGTCGAGCGAGACGCGCGCGCTCGCTCCGAATCCGGTTCGGACCGCGTCGCCGGCGGACAGCGCGACCGGAGGACGTCCGGCGGGACGCCAGCGGTCCGCGCCGGAGGCGCGCACTTGGACCAATCCGGCCGATTCGCGCAACACGGCCGCGCCGGCGGGCCGCGCGAGCGCGGCGCTGGAGATTATAAGGAAAAGGCGGAGCATCCCTCCGTAGTTTAACAGGCCCGCGCGCCGGGTCAACGACACTTTTGTTACGAAACGGCAGGCCGTCCAGACATGCTAAAATCACGCCCATGCCCAAGGACCTGGCCCGCCTGTTCGCCGATCCGTTCCTGGACGCCTATCACCGGGTGTCCGGTTCCGTGGCCTCGCTGGCGGCGGCGTTCCTGCTCCTCTTGGTCGGAATGATCGCCGCGCGCCTTGTTCGGGCCTTGGTGGAAGCGGCCCTCGCCCGCATTCGCCTGGACGAGCACACCAGCCGCGCCGGTCTGAACGAGCTGTTCGCGCGCCTGGGCCTGGGAAAGTCCCCCTCCGCGGTCGCCGGCTTCGTCGTGCATTGGTTCATCCTGGTGGTCTTCATCGTGTCCGCGGCGAACGCGCTGAACATGACCGTGGTGTCCGACTTATTGGAGCGGTTCGTGCAATTTCTCCCGTCTTTGGTCGCCGCCAGCCTGATCCTGTTCGGCGGGCTGCTGTTCGGCCGCCTGGTCGCCCAAGTCCTGGGGAACGCCGCGACCGCCAACTCCATTCGGGGCGGCAGCGCCGCCGCCACCGGGGCCTACATCGTCGTCGTCGGCTATTCGGCGATGGCCGCGCTGGAGCAGTTGGGGGCGCGCCCGCAGCTGGTCCTCTCCGCGGCGCAGATCCTCCTGGGTTCCCTCGGATTGGCTCTGGCGATCGCGTTCGGCCTGGGCGCCAAGGATCTGGCCGGAGACTGGCTGCGCGAAATCTCGCGCCGGAAATCCTGACCGTGGCGAAAATCCTGGTCGTCGACGACGAACCCTCCGTGGTCATGCTGATGCGCTTCGTGCTGGAGAAATCCGGGCACGTCGTGTCCGAGGCGCACAACGGTTTGGAGGCCCTGCAGGTTCTCGGCGTCGATCCCCAAGACGCCGGAGCCGACCTGCCCGACCTGGTCCTGCTCGACGTCATGATGCCCATCATGGACGGCTTGGCCACGGCCGAGGCCCTTCGGGCCGACGCGCGCGTCTCCAAGGTTCCGATCCTGGTGGTTTCGGCGAAGGGCGACATGCGCGGCCTCTTTCAGGAGATGCCCCAGGTCGTCGGCTTCTTCCAGAAGCCGTTCGATCCCAAGCTCCTGCGCGAGGCCATCGCCAAAATCGCGCCCGCGAAGTGAGGGCGCTTCTCGCCGTCGCGCTGGCGGCCCTTCCCCTGCTTTGTTCCGGCGCCGCGGCTCAGTCCAAGGAAGAGACCGCCGCGCCCTCGTTGTACGATCTCGGCAACACCCTGAGACGGCAGGGCCGGACCGTCGAGGCCAAGGAAACCTTCTCGCGCCTACTCGACCAGGACCCGAAAAGCGGCGGTGCGCTGGAAGGCCTCTCCCTCTCCTGCCTGTCGCTGGGTCAGAACGAGGAAGCGCTCGAATACGCCCGCCGGTGGGACCAGCAATCCTCCAGCAGCGCGTATATCCTGGGCCTCCAGGCGCGGGCGCTCCACCGCCTGTTGCGCGAGGACGACGAACTCGGCGTGAACCGCCGGATCGTCGCGATCGATCCGTGCGACGTCCGGACGCAGCGCCACCTCGACGATGAGATGCGCCTCCTCCGGAACGGGCTCTTCGGCGCCGCGCGGATCTACAAATCCATCGGCCCGGAGGAGCTCAACACCTCCAATCCGCAACGCATCGTGTACGCCGGCCGTTCCGGCGAGGCCCGCTTCCGCCGCGTCCTGAATCCGAAGCTGGACCTGGTCGGCGGAATCTCCATGGACGAGCAGATCCAGGCGAACGAGACCGGCGGCTTCACCTACTTCGACATCCTGGAGCAGGTCTATTCGTTCGGCCTGGAAGGCCGCCCGAACCGGAACACGGGCTGGCAGGCCGAGTACGGCCAGTCGCTTCTCCACGACGTCCACAGCTACGGCGTGGGCCGCACGGACTTCAGCCGCGTGAAGCTGGCGGCCCAGCGGCACGTCGGCGATTGGACCTTGGGCTTGACCGCTCTCCGTCAGCCGAAGTATCTGCGCGGCGCCGGCGGCCTCAATTACTTCTCGCTACTGCGCGAGGGCGATCTGCGCGCGCAGGGCGAGGGCTCGGCGCTCACCATGCAGTGGCTGGCGCGCGCCGGCGTCTCGGATTTCTCGGAAGGCACGACCTACAAGGACGCCTCCGTCTCGGGCACGAAGGTGTACGGCAACGAACTGCTGCAGCCGAGCTTTTCCCACGG
>JAGWMT010000013.1 GCA_028871595.1 Elusimicrobiota bacterium | reverse complement strand
TATCGGATTTGGACGGACCTGTCAAACCTCGCTTGACGCTCGCGGGTCACGAGCGCTACAATGCCGCGACGGACCGATGCGGGTGTAGTTCAATGGTAGAACGAGAGCTTCCCAAGCTTTAGACGTGGGTTCGATTCCCATCACCCGCTTACTCTTTCTTTTTTCGGAATAAGCGTTTCTCCCCGAAACGCTCTTTGTCGGGATTTGTCGATTTCTGCCGGTTATTGGCAAAAAGTCGACACAAAAGTCGGCACTCACCGCATCCCCGTATTCAGGGCCGCTCCATCATTCCGCGTAGCGTGTCCTTAAATTCCTTTATCGCGTGGGCGGCACCGACAATCGTCGCGAGACTATCAATGACGTTGTCCACCTCATCGACATAGTTCCCGAAGGCCATCCTAAAACGCCGGAGCACCCAGCCCGATCTCTTTTATGGTTGCGTGCGCTGAGCCGTCTCTCGCCATGAGGCAAGCAGGCCTAACATTCTTGTCCGCCGATATAGGCATTCGTCCAGTTTGAATTCGAGGTTCAATCCAGTAAGCCCATTCAGGTCAAGAACGTGTATGGACGCGTCCTTGATTCCCTTTCTCACTTCGGGGATATGTGTACTCAAAAGGTCACGCCAGCATACTTGCGCCAACTCCACTGTTCGAGCATCTCGATGAGGAACGATAGCTTGAAGGTCACCGAGCACATCCTTCAGATCATGCTCGAGATTGTTGATCATTTTCAGCAACTGCTCTTTCTCTTCTGGCATAGATGCTCTGGGCCTCTCCCCTAAAATAAATTCGAGTCAGATTGAAAGGGTTATAGCCCCTACGGATCATTAACGCAAGCTGCAACGAAGCTCAGAATCGCGATAGGCACCGTAGTAAAGGAGGGGGAGGGAACCCCGTATTCAATTTCCGCGTGGCACTCGCGGCACACCGTTGCACCATGAGGGACTTCGCCACGGCAATGAGTATCCGGCATGGCTCGTCACCAGTTGGGATTGGAAATCGCGCCCGTCCTAATTTCAAAGATATTCATGGTGCGCCCAGGAGAAGGTCCACGACCCCGACCAGCCTGCCGGGCTCGAACGGCTTGGGGATGAACATGTCGGCGCTGTCGAGGAGGAAGTCGAGTTGGGCGTTGCTAGGCACGCCACCCGAGATCGCGATGATGCGGATGTGCTGGGTGGCCGGCCCCGCCTTGAGGATGCGGCAAACCTCGTAGCCGCTCAGGGCCGGCAGCAGCAGGTCGAGGATCAGGACGTCCGGCTGGTGCCGCCCGACCTCGATGAGCCCTTCGACGGGGTTGTTGACCGCCAGGACCGAGTAGCCGTCGCCGTCGTGGTCCCAGGAGCGTTCGAGCATCCGCGTGATCGGTCGTCGTCGATGATCAGGATGCGCCGGGGCTCGGGCGCCAGATCCGGCGGGATGGGCATCTCGTAGGCGCGCATGAAGGCGATGAGTTCGGAACAAACGATGCGGTGGTGCTTGCCGGGCGTGGTATAGGCCTTGAGTTTTCCATTGTCGATCCAGTGCGCGACCGTCGTGTAGAAGACGCCGCACAGGCGGGCGACCTCGAAGGTGGTGAACGTGCGCTCGGGATTCTCGTCGGCCATGGTTGGAGGAGGAGTCCGCAGGCCAGACGCAACAGATGGGGACGCAGACCATCGCCGGCGGTGAGTGTTTTTAGGATAGCCCCACGCATCGCCCGCGTCAAGGATCGGCGCATTTTCTTACCGAAAATTTATCCACGGCGTTGCGGTGGATACTGCCGCGCCCGTGGACGCGTGGACGAGCAGGTCGCCCACCCCGCCCACCGCGGGAGACGAGGACCTGCTCGAACGCCTGGAGCGAGAGGAAACGACGGCGCAACTGCGCCGAGCAATGGCGCAACTCCGCGCGACGGAGCGGAAAGTGTTGACGCTATGCGACGTGAGGGGAATGACCTATGCGGAGGCGGCGCGGATGCTCGGGGTGATGGAAGGCACGGTGCGCTCGCGGCTTCATCGTGCGCACTTGAAGCTGAGGAAAACGGCCGGATGGGCCGGGTTGGTCTAAAACAGGATGACAGGATGACACGAACACTAAAGCCGAAGCCCGTCCGCCGAAAGGCGTGCGGCCGCTTCGGCGGGGCGGTCCGCAGGCGCTCCACCCCGTCCTGCGGCGGGGTCCCACGTCATGAATCACCGGCCGGCTGCGACGATGGCGGCGGATAAGAGCTCCAATTGCCGGCGCACCTTCCCCGGCTTATCGGCTTCCAGCCGAGCGACTCGATCGAGCGCCGCAAGGTGGATCGTCACGCCCGTTCGCCGATCATCGCCCAGCTTCGCGACCAGGCGACCCTGCGTCTGAGCGCCATCGGTCACGATTCGGATCACGTAGTAATCCGGCGCGTGCGCGAGCGGCGGACACGAGGCGACGATATGGTCCAGGGCCCGCCACTGCTCATCGGTGAATGAAGGCGGCCGACGGTTACCGGCAAGGTTCATCCGTAAGGTGGCCATCTCCATTGGGATATCCAATCGCAGTCCATACTTGGCATCCGCGGGGAGACGGTTTTCTTCACTATCCAGGGCTTCCGACGGCGACCGTTCCGGCACGCCGAATGAATATGGATCGAGGCCGGGACGCGGGGGGCGAATTCCTCGATATAGAAGTTCCATCGCCGCCGCAGCGTCGCTCAACTTCTTTGCCAGCGCTTCGGCATCCGCGGGGGCATCACCCGCCCTGTCCTTGAGCCTGTCCGTCAGGCGCCAAGGCCTGTAAAGGTAGATCGTCGTGAAGCTCGTCGGCCCCGGATCGGGACGCTCGATGCGCCGGAGTCCGCTGGACGCGAGTTCGGCGGATCGGGAAGTCTTGTCCTCCGCAGATCCGGCGGCTACGTGCGCGCAATAGCCCGACTCGCGGGAATCCAGCAAGAACGCCAACAACAGCGACGAATGAAGGATATCCTCGACGCTTCGGGAATCTCCCGCGGCGGTGAACGTCGAGATCAGCCGCGCGAAGGAAGCCGCCGCCTCGCGAGAGAATCGTTCTCGCGCAGGAAGCTCCGTCGACCCTCCCCTCACTTTCCCCACGATTTCACGCGCGTATTCAGCCGCCTCGACCTGGATATCTCCTCGGTTCTGTCGTTCGCGTGCCGCCGCCACCTCCCGGGACACGGCGGCATCGTCGCACGATCTTCGACCGGTTGGAATCTCGGAGATTCGCTTGTCAAGGAACCCTATGCCGAGAACAGCATTGAAACCGGCGTAGTTGAACGCTGGATCACCGATATCCAGTTGAACCAAGCGGTCGAATTGCGCCATCTTTGATTCGATCACCGAGGAGTTATCGGCGCGGGCGCCAGTGATTCCGCACAGGAATACGAATAGCAGCAATGCGGCTGTCCGAGAAGACGAAAGAGAGCACTCGTTTGTCATGGAATCGAGCGGCACTGGAACCAAGTGTAGTCTGGTTATCATAATAATCAAGGGGGTCTACTCTTACTGAATTCGAACTCCATGTTCACGGGGTTTTGAGAAACTCGTGCCGGCGCGAGTTCCGGCCGCCGGAATAGGCAATAACAACGGCGTTTGAACGGCATGGCGCCTTGAGGCGCCAGGGTTTTCGCTTCGCGAAAACCGGGAAGTGAAGCGGTAGAATAAGCGAGCCGAGAATCCGGCCTGGGTCCCGAGCGGCAAGGAGGCGGGAACGAACAGGCCCGCCGAGGACAAATCAAGGCATGGGGTGCTTCCCATGCGCGGACTGCCGTCGACGGGCCTGAAATCCGAACATCTTGTAGCAAAAGTCGTCCGCTCGTGTCTTCCCGAAGGCAAGAACCTGCCGTACAATTGGGACGAAAAGCTTCAAGAACTGGTTGTCGGCATCTGCTTGTCGCGCAGCCTGCTGTTGCAGAGCATCGCGCAAACCCGCCCTGGACATGTCCGTACCAGCGAGAACAACCTGTCGGCCATGCTGAGCCGAAAACGTCTGGACATGTCGCCGGCGCAGCGTTCCTGCGTGGTCAGCGCGTTGAAACGCATAACCCGACGACGCCTCTACAAGTATCGAGGCAAAGTGGTCTTGATCATCGATGGGACGTCGTACGGCAAAGCGCGCTCGCGCGGCAAAGAAAAAGCGATGCCGGGAAAAGGCAAGGTCCGCGTGCATAACCTGCCAACGGACGAAACGATCCTGGTGCCGGGCTATCAGGAGATATGGGTCGGCATTCTGTTGGCCGACCAGACGGTGCTGCCGATCACGCGACGACTGTGGAGCGAGAACGGCCCCGACTGCGCGAGCATGAATCTCGTCGAGGAAGTTGAGATGCGCCGAGCGGCCGATATAGTGCGTGAGGTGTTCAAGCTGGGAGTCATCTTGGTGGCCGATAGCGGATACCGGCGCAAGGACTTGCTGCACTGGCTCAAGGAAGAGGGGATGGATTTCGTTATCCGTCTGGAAGGCAAGCTGCTGATCAAAGCCGGAAGATCGAAGGGCCTGCTGTCGGATGTTTCAGCCCGGCGGATTTCAGTGAAGACCGAGGCCAAGGAAAAGTTCAGCTTCAATGCGGTGTGCCTGACGCCGACCGAAGGCGACGGCGAGCCGATGTTCCTGGCGACGACGTTGCCGATAGAGTCGCGAGAGGATCTAACGATGATCGTACGGCTTTACTCGTGGCGCTGGGGGATAGAGACGTTCTTCTGGAAGTTCAAGCAGGCGTTGGGGGCGGACTCATGGCGAGTCTTCTCATGCTGGCGGGCCATCGAGCGGTTGCTGACGGCTGCGCACATGGCTTACTTGGTCTTGGTGCTGATGATGGAGTTTGCTGAACGGGGAAAGACGGCGGCGATGCGAGAATTGATGGATCAGGCGGAGGAACTACAGCGCTCACGTTTTGCACGCCCCAACGAGAAGATGACCCTCGGCCGCTTCCTGCGGCTCATCGCCATGGATTTTCCGAATCCTCGTCTGGCAGGAGCGGCGCTATGACCGTTTCAAAACTCGCGCCGGCGCGAGTTTTGCCGCCGCAGCCTGCAACCTCAAAACCCCGTGAACATGGAGTACTAAGGCCTTGCGTAAATCCAGTGGTATGGTATACTATGCCATGCATGAAGGCTCGGCTCCTCCATTCAATCAAGCTTATTGATGAGCGTGGCGGGATCGAAGAGCGTAAGGTATGGGCTGTCCCGAAGGATTCAAAGCACCCCGACGGCATCCGGTACCGGTTGGCGTACATCCCGGCCGATCAAAAGGCGCCTGCGGTGCTCTATGATAATCACCATCCAAAGGGACACCACAAGCACATCGGCGAACGGCAATCCGCGTACCAGTTCACCGGCGTGGATGGCCTGCTCAGAGACTTCAGGCGTGATATCGAGGCGCTCAAATGAAAACACTTGAAATTCAGATTAAAAGCCGCGAACAGGCGGATGCTGAATTTACATCCGCGTTCAAGAGCGGAAAGTCTCGCAAGAGCCCTGCCAAGGCCGGCGCCTACTTCACGAGCCTTGAAGCGGTCCGGGCGTTGCTGACCGGCAAGCGCATGGAGTTGCTGCACCTGATTCGGGAGCATTCACCGCGTTCTATAAACCAACTCGCGAGCATCGCGGACAGGGACTTTAAGAATGTCCATACCGACATCATGCTTTTGAAGCGCTATGGTCTGGTTCAACTCGGCAGACGAGGCAAGGCGAACAGCGCTTCCCTTGCCGCTCTATCCGTTCCTTACGGGGCGATCAATATTCACGCCGTCGTCTGAGCCGCGTCTAGCGATGACGAAACAAAAAGTCGCCCCTGAACCCTTGCATCGCCTGCCCGCCGATTTCGGCGGCGCGATCTCGTCCGACGCCCGCGCCAGAATCGTGTGGGCGGATATCTCCCCCCTTGATAAAATGCGCAAAGGCATGCGCCGGCCGTGTTGCTGGCCCGGCTGCCCTCACCGATGACAACCCGCGAATCCGCCGCCAAGGTCGCCGAAGTCACCATCCTCTTCTGGATCATCAAGATCTTCGCCACCACCTTGGGCGAGACCGCCGGCGACGCCGTGTCCATGTCCATGAATATGGGCTACCTCGCGGGCACCGCCATCTTCGCCGCCGTGTTCCTGGTGGCCGTCGCCGCCCAGATCAAGGCCAAGCGCTTTCATCCTTTTCTGTATTGGATCACCATCATCGCCACCACCACCGTCGGCACCACCCTGGCGGACTTCGCCGACCGGTCCTTGGGCATCGGCTACACCGGAGGAACCACCCTTCTGTTCGCCCTTCTCATGGGCTCCCTGTTCGTCTGGCACCGCACCCTCGGCTCCGTGTCCGTGGACACCGTCAGTTCCCCCAAGGCCGAGATGTTCTACTGGGTCACCATCATGTTCTCCCAGACTTTGGGCACCGCCTTGGGAGACTGGACCGCCGACAGCGCCGGCATGGGGTACTTAGGCGGCGCCGCCGTGTTCGGAGGGCTCCTGCTCCTGGTGGCCGCCGCTTACTACTGGAGCAAAATTTCGCGGACCGTCTTGTTCTGGGCGGCGTTTATCCTGACCCGCCCCTTGGGCGCCGTCGTGGGAGACTTTCTGGATAAGCCCCACGCGTCCGGCGGACTGGCCCTGAGCCGCTACTCCGCCTCGGGCGTGCTCTTCGTCTTCATCGGGTTCTGCCTCATCGCCTTCCCCCACCGGGCCGCCGAAAAGGCCCACTGACGAACGTCAGCGCCGGAAGTCCTTGATGCGCAGCACGTCCGCGTGCGGAATCACCGGCTTGCCGGAGTGCTTCGTCTCCAGCAGGAAGTGCCGCCCCTTGGGGAACGCCTCGCGGAACAGATTGATGTGCAGCGGTTCGTTTTCGAAGGAGGCCGCCACCGTCCCCATCGCCCCCAGCCGCCCCAGGACCTCGGACTTGAAGGCCGCGTCGGGCGTGTCGAAGCGCGGCTTGAGGACCAGCTTCACCCCTTTCCCGTCGGGCTCCGGGAACCCGTGCCGCGCGAAGGACTTCTCCGTCCCGTCGCGCATCCCCTCGTCGCGCCCCGTCACGTAGACGATCGCGCCCCCCCGCGCCTCCACCTCGGCGCAGTACGCCGGCGCCCCCGGCACCACCGAGTCTTCGAGGAGGTAGGGATTCTTGAAGAACCGCGCGAACCAGAAATCCCGCAGATCCTTGACCAAGGCCGCGTCCAGCCCCGCGTTCGCCGCCGTCTCCGTGATCTGGTAGCGCAGACGCTCCCGGTCGATCGCGCGCAGCAGCGCCGCCGCCTCCGGCGCCTTGGCCTCCACCACGTCGGCGTACTCCTTGAGGATGCGCAGGTGACGGTCGTTCGTGGAGAACAAAGTGTCGTCCAGGTCGAACACCACCAGCGCCCCGGGAAGGGCGGACACGCCGGCCAGCACCGCGTCGAGCGCCGCCTTCTGGGCGGAGGGCACCGGGGCGCTCACGCCTTCAGCGTGACCTTCGTGTTCTTCGGCGTGGCGTTCCACAGCGTGAGCATCAGCACGCCCCCCATCAGCGAGAAGGGCATGATCGCGTACGTCCAGATCCCCCAGCCGTGCTTGTCGATCATCCCGCCCAGCAGGAAGCCCGTCAGCCCCGAGGCCAGGTACTGCACCCCGTCCAGCAGCCCCGCCACCGTGCCGGCCGCCTTCGTCCCGCCGAAGTCCATGGAGGCCGTGCCCGACAGCATCCCGTGCACCCCGAAGATCCACGTGCAGCTGAAGCCGATCAGGAAGCAGGCCGTCGCCGGGTCGTGCGTGCGGCCCAGCGCGAACACCGACGCGATCTGCGCCATGTAGAAGATGAAGGCCACCGGCGCGCGGCGGCTTTGGAACAGCTTGTCGGACATCCAGCCGCACAACAGCCCGCCCACGATCCCGCCGACGGTGATCCCCGTCGTGGCCATCGAGAACAGCGCCGAGCCCGGGTTCACCCCGTGCACTTCCTTGAGGAACGGGACGAACCACAGCATCAGCCCCTGCCGCACGAAGCCCGTGCAGAACTCCGCCGCCGTCAGCGTCAGGATGATCCGGTTCTGGAACACGTGCGTGATCAGGTAGGCCAGGTCCACCGGCTTGTCCTTGTCGGCGTGCGCGCTGGTCGCGTCGCCGGTGTTGATGTTCGGGAAGCCGGCGTCCTTCGGCTCGTCGGCGATCAGGAAGATATCCAGGACCAGCATGATCGCAACCGCCACGGACGGCACCAGGAACACCATGTACCACGGGAACTTGGCCAGAATCCAGCCGCCCACCGTCATGGCCAGGAAGTAGCCCGAACTGATCATGATCCCGAAGATGCCGCCGAACACCCCGCGCTCGCGCACGTGGAACCAATGCGAGTTAACCTTGACGATGGACAGCGCCCCGAAAGACTGGAAGTACTGGTTGACCGCGTACAGCAGGGAGAGGCCCACCAGCACCTTGGTCTGCCAACCCGCCAGGAACAGAAGGCCGATGATCAGGTTGAGCGTCGCCGTGCCCGCCGCGGCGATCAGGATGGCCCGGCGCCCGCCGAAGCGGTCGGCCAGCGGCCCGTTGAAGATGACGGCCAGCGCGTACGTCCAGAAGCCCGCCGTGGCGATCGTGCCGAACTCCCCCTTGGAGAGGGAGAAGTTCTTCATGATCGTGCTGGAGGCCACGTTGAGGTTGTAGCGCCCCATGTAGAAGGTCGCGTAGGTGATTCCCAGCGGGAACCAGTTCAGGAAGCGGCGCTGGCGGAATTCCGGGGTGTGCGCGGGAGCGGCGGGCGCGTTCGCGTCGACGGTGGCGGAGCTCATGGCGTGATGTGGCCTCTCAGTGACGCGGCTTGGGATACGTCTTGAGGATCTCGAGCGGAGCGGCGTACGGCGAGTCCCAGAGGTGCCTCTGCACCGCGGCGGCGCGCGCGGCCATGACCGGGTCCTTCAGGACGATCTCCAGGTTGCGCGACTGGTCCAGGTAGCCGCCGGTCCAGTTGCTGGTCCCCACCCAGAGGATCTTGCCGTCGAAGATCGCGTACTTCGCGTGCGTCAGGCGGGCGAACGGGATGGGCCCCGTGGACGCCTCGGGGATGGTGATGACCCGCGCTTCCACCCCCGGCATGACCGCCAGGCTCTGCAGCGCCTTCACGCCCGGCTCCTCGGTGCCCCAATGCGAGACCAGGATCTTGATCTTGACCCCGCGCATCGCCGCGTCGCGCAGGGCGTTGTCGATGGGGCCGTAGAAGCGGGGCGGCCGGGAGAAGGTCTGCGTGAAGTATTCCAGGTTCTGGGCCACGATCTCGCTTTTGGCCTCGCCGATCAAGGTGACGAGCTCCGTTTCCGAATCCCCCACCCCCGGCGGATTGAAGCGCCAGGGGCTGGCGACCAGGTAGGCCCGGGCGGAGCGGTCGGCCAAGGGGCGCGCCGCGTTGTCGGGCGTCGCCGGGCCCGTGGAGGCGGCCATGGCCCAGTCGTGATCGAACACGGACTGCACCTTCTCGGCCACGGGGACGTCGTCGATGGCCAGGCCCATCTCGTGGATGTGCTTGAGCGAGCGCCAGTCGTAGTTCTGGCTGCCCACGAAGGCGTGATTGCGGTCCACGATGAAGAACTTGGCGTGGATGATGCCCGCGCCGGTCAGCGCGCTCCATTCCGCGACGCGCAGCTGCAGATGCGGCATCTTCTTGAGCCGCGCGATCCCGTCCACGGAGTTCTTCTCGAACTTCTTTTCCAGGATGACCCGGATCTTGACCCCGCGCTTGGCAGCCTTGTCCAGCGCCTTCAGGGTCGGCTCCAGGGCGTCGTCCCCGGCCGCCGGGGAGACGTAGAACTGCTCGATGTCCACCGTCTTCCTGGCCTTCTTGATCATCTCCGGCCAGACTTCGATGGCGCGGCGCATGTCGGGCTCTTTGAGCGTGGTCTCGACGGGGTAGGAGTACACCAGTTCGTAGCCCGGGACCTTGACGGCGGCGCGGGCGGGCGCGGCGAGGAAGGCGGCGGCGATCAGGGAAACGATCATGAATTGGCTCCGGTAACCAGGATAGAAAATAACGGCGACGGGAATGTGACGACGGCGCGACGGACCGGCGACTCGATTTCGGAGCTGTCTTTGACGACAGTCGAATTGTGGATGAGCCCGGTCATGAAGGTTTGATCGCGGAAAGAATTTCCGGGCGGAAAGATTTGCGCCGTGGTCACTTGCCCCCCCCGGCGGAGGTCTTCCCGAAATATTCCAGCATGGATTCGCCCAAGCGTTTGGTGACGGCGTGCTCGTCCACCGGAGCGCCGAGGACCTTATGCATCGTCGTCATCACGTCGGATTCCAATTTGCATGGGTGGATCAGCCGGAACGGGGCCAGGCTGTTGTTGACGTTCAGCGCGAAGCCGTGGTAGGTCACTCCCCCGCGCACGGCCACGCCGATGGACGCCAGCTTCTTGCGGCCCATCCAGAGGCCGGTGAAGCCCTTCACGGTCTCGGCCTCCACGCCGAACGGGCGGATGGCCTCGGTCAGCACGGCCTCGAGCGCGCGCAGATAGGAGCGCGCCTTCAGGCCGTGGTCGGTCAGCTTCAGGATGGGGTAGCCGACGATCTGGCCCGGGCCGTGGTAGGTCATGTCGCCGCCGCGCTCGGCCTTGTGGACGGGATAGGGCAGGCCCTTGGGGATGGGCTGCCGGCTCGAGCGGCCGATGGTGTACACCGCCGGATGTTGGCACAGCAGGACCGTGTCGGGGACGTCCCCCTGGCCGCGCTCGAAGACCAGGCGGCGCTGGAGGTTCCAGACCTCGACGTAGTCCTTGAGGCCCAGGTCCCGGATCAGCATCCGCTACGCGGCGACGACCGGCGCCTCGCGCTTGACGGCGAGCAAGTGGATGGGGTGGCCCAAAGCGGCCTCGCACGCCTCCATGAACGCCTCGTTGAGCGTCGGGTGCGGGTGGATGGTGGCCGCCACCTGGGCGAGCGTCGCGCCCACGGACACCGCCAGGCACGCCTCGCCGATCAGGTCCGAGGCGTTGGGGCCCACGAAGCCCGCGCCCAATATGCGCCCGCTGCCCTTCTCCGCCACCACCTTGCAGAAACCTTCGGTTTCGCGCACGGCCTGGGCGCGGCCGGAGGCCGCGAACGGGAATTTGCCCACGACCGCGTGCAGGCCGGCGGCCTTCGCCTCGGCGTCGGTCTGGCCCACCCAGGAGATCTCCGGGTCGGTGAACACGGCCCACGGCACCGCGCCGCGCGGCTCCAGGGGCTTGCCCGCGATGGACTGGGCGGCCAGGATGCCCTCGCGGCTGGCCTTGTGCGCCAGGTAGGGCTGGCCGACCACGTCGCCGATGGCGTAGACGTTGTCCACGCTGGAGAGCTGCTCGGTGTCCACGACGATGTGGCCGCGCTTGTCCAATTCCACGCCGATCTTCTCCAGGCCCAGGTCCTGGCTGCGCGGCGCTCGGCCCACGGCCAGCAGGATCTTGTCGCAGGCGATCTTCCGGTTCCCCTCGGGAGTCTCCACCGCCAGTTCCAGGCGCTTGCCCTTCTTCGCCCACGACTTAGCCTTGGAGCCCAGCAGGACCTCGACGCCCAGCTTGGTCAGGTTGCGCATCACGATGGACGCCATGTCGCGTTCGATGACGGGAAGAATGGAATCGGTGAACTCGACCACCGTCACCTTCGTGCCCAGCTTCGCGAAGATCGTGCCGATCTCCAGGCCGATCACGCCGCCGCCGATGACGGCCAGGGCCTCCGGAGCCTTCTGCAGGTCCAGGGCCTCCTTCGAGCCGAACACGTTGACGCCGTCCGGGGCGAAGCCCGGGATGGCGCTGGACGAGGAGCCGGTGGCGATGATCGCCTGGTCGAATTCGACCGTCTCCGTTCCGCCGCCGGCCTTGTCCACGACCGCCGTGTGCGCGGAGGTGAAGCGCGCGGTCCCGGGCAGGAATTCGCTTTTGTTGCCCTTGAGCAGGACGCCCACGTTCCTGACCACGCCGCCGACCATCTGGTCCTTCCAGGCCACCACCTTGTCCCAGTCGATCTTGGTCGCGGCGCCTTCCTCGAAGCCGGCCTCCTTGGCCTTCTTCGTCTTGTAGCGCGTCCCCGCGGCCGCGATGAGCGCCTTCGACGGGATGCAGCCGTAGTTCAGGCATTCGCCGCCCAGCTTGTCGCGGTCCACCACGACGGAGCGCTTGCCCAACTGGCCCAGCTTGATGGCCGCGACGTAGCCGCCGGGCCCGCCGCCGATGATCAGAACGTCGGTCTTGATGGACATGGGGACCTCTTAAAGGAGCGTGCGCGGATTTTCCAGGTGGCGGATCAGGGTGTTCATGAAGTGCGCCGCGTCCGCCCCGTCCACCACGCGGTGGTCGAAGGACAGGCACAGGTTCATCATGTCGCGGACGAAGATGCCGCCGTCGCGATAGACGGGAATCTTGCGGAGCTTCATCAAGCCCAGGATGGCGACCTCCGGGTGGTTGACGATGGGGTTGGCGTACAGCCCGCCGATGGGGCCGATATTCGTGATCGTGAACGTGCCGCCCTGCAGCGCGGACACCTCGATCTTGTTGGCGCGCACCTTCTCGGCCAGCGCCGACACCGCCGCCGCCAAACCGAACAGGTCCAGCCCGTCGGCGCCCTTGATGTTGGGCACCACCAGTCCCTGCGGCGCCGAGACGGCGATGCCGATGTTGTAGTAGCGCTTCAGGACGATCTCGCCGGCCTCCTCGTTCAACGACGAGTTGAAGCCCGGGAACTCGGCCAAGGTCTTGGTCAGCGCTTTGACGATGAAGGGCAGGAAGGTGAGCTTCACGCCGCGGGACGCCGCGACGGGCTTGAGCTCCTCGCGCAACGCGAGCAAAGCGGTCATGTCGCACTCATCCGCATGCGTCACGTCCGCGACGGTGTGCTTGGATTGGGACATCTTTTCGGCGATCTTGCGCCGGATGCCGACGAACGGGATCTTGTCTTCTCCTTGAGAAGCGGATCCGGCCGGGGTGAACGTCAACGGACCGGCGGGAGAAGTCGATGCGGAGGACGGGCGGCGGTCGGCGGCGGGGGTTACGGAACGGACGTCGCCTTCGGCGATACGTCCTCCCGGACCGGTCCCGGTGACCTTCGATAAGTCCACGCCGAGAGAGGCCGCGAGGGATTTCACGGCGGGCGAAGCTTTCACGTTGGTATTGGTTCCGGCGGGAGTACCGCCTTTGAAGTTCTTCACGTCGTTTTCTAATACACGGCCGTCAGGACCCGTCCCCCCGATCAACGTGATATCGATGCCCATGTCCTTCGCGAGCTTGCGGACCATCGGCGTGGCGGAGACGGCGGAAACAACGGAAGAGGACTCGGATTCGACCGACTTCACGGGAGCGGCGCTCCCGCCCGCGACGCCGGTGTAGGTCACCAACGGTCCATGCACCTTCACTTTTTGGCCGGGTTTGGCGTGAAGCACCGCGATTTTGCCCGACTTAGGGCTGGGGATCTCCACTTCGGCCTTATCCGTTAACACCGACGCGATCGGTTGATGTTCGGCGACGGCATCTCCCACCTTGACGTTCCACTTGACCAGTTCGCCCTCGACCAGTCCTTCGCCGATATCCGGGAGATTAAAAACATAGCCGCCGCCGGAGGCGGCGGACTTGGAAACCTCGGCCGCCTGGACCGGGGCCTTCGCGGGTGCGGGAGCCGGAACCGTCGGCACCTTCGCGCTTTTGGCGGCCACCGGTTTCTCACTCGTCGCCGCAGCCGACGCGCCGTTGCCGCTGACTTCGAACGTCGCCAGCGGGGAATGCACCTTGATCTTCTCTCCGGGCTTGCCGAACAGCTTCACGACCTTTCCTGCCTTGGGGCTCGGAATCTCGACCTCCGCCTTATCCGTCAAGACCGACGCGATGGGCTGATGCTCGGCGACCACGTCGCCGACCTTGACGAACCACTTCACGATCTCGCCTTCGACCAGTCCTTCGCCGATGTCGGGCAGCTTGAATTCAAAATTCATGGATATATCTCTCGTTTAGGCCGTCATGGATGCGCCGTTGTGCTTCCGTGCATCGGAACTCGCGCCGGAGCGAGTCGTGTTGTGCGATCGAACATCGATGAAAGCGATGGTCATCAGAATCGAAGCGCCTTGCGCGCGGCCAGGACGACGCGGTCGGCGTCGGGAATATAATACTGCTCCAGCCGGAACAAAGGCATGCGGATATCCCAGCCTCCGACGCGCTCGACGGGCGCCAGAAGCTTGAGGAGCGCCCTCTCCGCGATCAAGGCGGACAGTTCGGCGGCCCAAGAACCCGTGTTCGGCGCCTCGTGCGCGATCACGCAGCGGCCGGTTTTCCCGACGGAAGAAAGAATCGAGTCCAAATCCAACGGCGACAACGTGCGGAGATCGAGGATCTCAATGGAAGCCCCGTCTTCCGCGGCGAGCTTCGCCGCGGCTTTTTGGCACGTGACGGTCATCGCTCCCCAGGTCAAAATAGTCAGGTCGGAACCTTCTTGCACAATCCTCGCCTTGCCGATCGGCACGGTGTAATGTCCGGAAGGCACTTCTCCCGTGGCGGAGCGGTATAAAAGTTTGGGCTCGAAAAATATAACCGGATCCGGCGAATCGATGGAAGCGAGCAGCAATCCCTTCGCGTCGTAGGGCGTGGACGGGATGACGACTTTAATTCCCGGGGTATGACAGAAGTACGCCTCCGGGCTTTCCGAATGATGCTCGGGAGCGTGGATCAATCCCCCGTGCGGGGCGCGCAGGATCAGCGGCACGGACAACCGGCCGCGGGAACGGGAACGGATGCGGCCCAGGTGGCAGACCACCTGGTCGAACACGGACGGCATGAAGCCGTCGAATTGAATCTCGGCGATGGGCTTGAATCCGTTCACGGCCAACCCAATGGCGCTGCCCATGATGCCGATCTCGGCCAGCGGCGTGTCCACCACCCGTTCGTCGCCGTACTTCTTCCAGAGGCCGTCCGTGGCGCGGAAGACGCCGCCGTTGCGGCCGACGTCCTCGCCTAAGATAAGAACGCGCGGATCGGCGCCGAGGGCGATGTCCAACGCCTCGTTGACGGCGGTCACGAGGTTCAAGGTGCGAAGTGTCGCCGGCTTCGCCGGCGGAGAGATCTTCAAGGGAACCGTCCTTCCGTCGGGGGCAGTTCGGTCAATATCTCCGCGCCGCCTTTGAACTTGAGCAATTCTTCCAGCTGCCCGCGCTGCTCGATCAAGGCCGGGGTCGCATGTTCGTAGTTGTTGGCGAACATGTCCAAAGGATTCGGGGCCGGGAAGGTTTCGTATGCCTTAACTTCTTCATCGATCCAGACCTTCGTGTTGCCCTCGAGCGTCCTTTCTTTCTTCTCGTCCCAAATCTTTTTCGCCGTCAGATATTTCTTCATCCGCGCGAGTGGGTCCTTCTTCTTCCAGGCCTCGACATCTTTTTTTGACCGATATCTCGTCGCGTCGTCGGCCGTGGTATGGTGCCCCATGCGATACGTTTCGCATTCGATGAGCGTCGGTCCGCCTCCGGCCCGCGCCTTGGCCACCGCGTCGGTCGTTGCCTTGTACACGGCCAGGGCGTCGTTGCCGTCGACTTGGATCCCCTCGACCCCGTAGCCCCATGCTTTCTGAGCGAGTGTTTTTCCCGCGGACTGGCGGGAGCGCGGGACCGAGATGGCCCAACCGTTGTTTTCGATGACGTAGATGGCCGGGAGCTCGAACTGGCCCGCGAAGGTCAGCGCCTCGTGCAGGTCGCCCTTCGAGGACGTGCCGTCGCCGCAGTAGGTCAGCGCCACGCCGCCCTTCTTCTTGAGCTTCTCCCCCCAGGCCAGCCCCGCGACCTGGGTCAGGTGCGTGCCGACGGGAATGGAGAACATCATGTCGTTGGAGCCTTCGGGAAAATGAGTGCCGCGGTCGTCGCCGGCCCAATACAGCAGCGCGTAGCGCATCTTCATCCCGCGCGCGAAGTACACCCCGCCGCCGCGATAGGTGGGCACGGCCCAATCGGAGGCCTTCAACGCCAGCGGCGGCACGCACTGCGTCGCCTCCTGGCCGGTGATCATGGGGTAGGTTCCCAGGCGGCCGGAGCGCTGAAGCAAAATGGCGCGTTCGTCGAAACGTCTGATCTGATACATCAGCCGGTACATCTTGAGCAGGAGCTCGTTCGAAATCTTGGGCATCAACGCGGAATCGACGGCTCCGTCGGGAGTTAAGATCTCCAGACGTTTGACGTCGGTCGACGCGACGGTTCTAAGAGGCACTCTTTTTCTCCAGATGTCCCTTGAGGAACAATTCGGCGGCGCGGTACGACGAACGGACGAACGGACCGGAGGCCACATACATGAAACCATGCGCGCGAGCGATATCACCAAACCGGTCGAATTCCTCCGGCGGCACGAATCGGTCCACCATGAGGTGGTGTCGCGATCCGGTCGGGCGGAGATACTGCCCCAACGTCAAAATATCGACCCCGACGGATCGGATATCCTTGAACGCCCGGATGATCTCGGCTTCGGTTTCGCCCAAACCCAACATCAACGACGTTTTCGTGGGCGAAGCAGGGCGGTATGACTTCGCGTGGTGTAACACATCCAACGACTGCCGATAGCCCGCTTTGGCGTCGCGTACGGATGAAGTCAATCGCTCGACGCATTCGACGTTATGCGCCACGACGTCGGGGCCGGAATCGAGCACGCGTTCAAGCAGCGCCATATCCCCGCGGAAGTCCTGCAACAACATTTCGAGCTTCATGCCGGGACAAACGTTTTTAATTTCGTGAATACATGCCGCCAGGTGCGCCGCGCCCTGGTCCGGCAAATCATCGCGGCAGACTGTCGTGAGCACCGCGTACTCGACCGCCATTTCTTTTAGAGTGAGGGCCAGCTTGGACGGCTCATCCGTATCCGGTCGCGGGGGGCGAACTGCCGTTCCGACGGAACAGAAACGACAGCCTCGGGTGCATGTATCGCCCATGACCATAAAGGTCGCCGTTCCCCCGCCCCAGCACTCGGACAGGTTCGGACACCGGGCTTCCTCGCAGACGGTGGACAGGCCGCGAGAACGGGACGCTTCCTTGAGGCGCGCGACCGCCGGCCCGGTCGGCAGCGTCACCTTCAGCCAAGGCGGAAGGGCGCGGCGTTCCGAGACCGGGGGCATGGTCAGTGGACGCCCTGGTCGGCCAGCCAGCGCTCGGCCTCGAGCGCGGCCTTGCAGCCGTTGCCCGCGGCCGTGATGGCCTGGCGGTAGCGGTCGTCCATCACGTCGCCCGCGGCGAACACTCCTTCCACGGAGGTGCGCGTGCGGTCGTCGGTCACGATGTAGCCGGCCTCGTTGGTCTTGAGTTGTCCGGAGAGGAAGCCGGTCGTCGGCGTGTGGCCGATGGCCACGAACACGCCGTCGCACTTGACCGGGGTGACGGCGCCGGTTTTGAGATTCTTGATCTTGGCTCCTTCCACGTGGCCGTCGCCGGTGACCTCGTCGATGGCCGAGTCCCAGACGAAGGAGATCTTCGGGTTCTTTTTAGCGCGATCCTGCATGATTTTGGAGGCGCGCAGCGTGTCGCGGCGGTGGATCACCGTGACCTTGGACGCGAACTTGGTCAGGAAGTTCGCCTCTTCCATGGCGGTGTCGCCGCCGCCGACCACCAGGACCTCCTTGTTCTTGAAGAAGAAGCCGTCGCACGTGGCGCAAGCCGAGACGCCGTGGCCCATCAGCGCCTTTTCGGACGGGATGCCCAGCCACTTGGCGTTGGCGCCGGTGGCGATGATCAAGGCCTGGGCCGAGGCGGCGGTGCCCTCCGTGGTCTCCACGTAGAACGGGCGCCGGGACAGATCCACCTTGGAGACGTACTCGCGGACGATGGTCACGCCCAGGCGCTCCACCTGCTTCTGCATCCGTTCCATCAACTCGGGGCCCGTCACGGGCTCGGGAAAACCGGGGAAATTCTCCACGTCGGAGGTGATCATTAGCTGGCCGCCCATGGCGACCCCGCCGAACACCAACGGCTCCAGGTCGGCGCGCGCGGCGTAAATGGCGGCGGTATAGGCCGCCGAACCCGAGCCGATGATGACGACTTTCTTCGATTGTGCCATGGCCCGATTATATCAATTTCGGCCCGAGCGGCCGGGGGCGGGTGACGGGCGGGGTTCCGGCTTGGTACACTCTAGCGGTGACCTCGGACCGCATCCGTCTGCTGGGCGTCTCGTGCCGCTGCAAGGTGGGGGTTCCCCCCGCCGAGCGGCGCCGCCGGCAGGCGATCCTGATCGACGTCGCGCTCGAGGTGGACGCCGCCGCGGCCGCCGCGCGCGACGACTTCCGCCGCGCGGTGGATTACCAGGCCGTGGAAGCGGCCGTGCGCGTGGAAGCCGAGTCTCGGGAGTACGTCCTGGTCGAGACCTTGGCCGAGCGCGCCGCCGCCGCGGTGCTGCGCACCCAGCCGCTCGTGTCCGCGGTCACCATCGCCGTTCATAAGTTTCCCGCCGCCATGCCCAAGACGCGCGAAGTGGTCGTGGACGTCAGGAGAACCCGATGATCATCCGAAAGCTGTTCCGCTTCGAGGCCGCGCATATCGTGCGCAACTGCTCGTCGGACCGCTGCAAGTACTCCGTCCACGGCCACAGTTTCCGCTGCGAGCTCCTGCTCACCGCCGACCGCCTGGATCGCGGTCAGATGGTCTACGACTTCGGCCTCCTCAAGTCCTCCGTGAAGGATTTCATCGACGGCTTCGACCACTCCGCCTTGTTCTGGGAGAAGGAGGCGCCCGCCTACGCGAAGGCCATGAAGGAGCACTCCAGGCGCTGGGTCCAGCTGCCCGTCTCCCCCACCGCCGAGCAGCTCACGCGCGTGATCTTCGTGGCCGCGCAGGCGCTGCTCGACAACACGGAAAAGGCCAACGGCGACGACACCGCCCGGGTGCATTCCGTGATTCTGCATGAAACCGAGACCGGCTCCGCGCAGTGCTTCCGCGAGGACGCGTTCAATGCCGATATGGGCGAGATCGCCTTGGACCGGATCGTCTTCTCGCCGCAGGCGCGCGCCGAATGGGGCGATCCCAAAATGTGGGACAAGCTCCTGAAAGGGACCCGTTTCCCCGCCGCCTCGCCCGAGATTCAGATCCCGGACGAGTTCCCGCCCAAAAACAAATCTCGCGGCCGCTGAAGGCGCGGGTTAAAACTCGCGCCGGCGCGAGATGCTGACCGGGCGGTTAATCTATGCGTTCAGCTGAATCGAGTCATGCCCAAACTCGTCGCGCGACGAGTCGATGGATAAGTCGCGGCCGGCTGCGGCGGCTATAGAGCTTCCTCGAGGATGCGCCGATGAAGATCCACCCAATCGCGTATTTCCGGATAGACCCATCCGTCCCGGGCGCACTCGGTCAGCAGGAGCCTGACGGCGATCTGTCCGTGCACCGCGAGAATGTATGATGGATCGGGGTCTTCCGCGAGAACGGAGAATAATAACCGTTTGAAGTCGTTGTCGTTCGATCCGGAGGACACGAGCTTATCGGCGGTCAGGCGTAATTCCTTTTTGGACCCGACGGGCTTCATCCTCGCCCGGATGATGTCCCCGGGTCCGAAGTTGAACAACTGCGTGTGGCCGTCGAATTCGAAGAATTCGTTCGGAAGGATTTTGTACGAGCCGTCGGGAAGGAGGACGGCCGGGACGGAATAGTGAAAGATTCCGCCGCCTTCCTCGAACGCGACATAAACGCTCGTCTCTTCGCCCATGTCGCCGAGCCGTTCAGTGAAGGGTCAAGCGATCAGCCGTCCGCCGTCCACGGTCAATTCGGCGCCCGTGGAGAAGTCGGCGGATTCGGCCAGGAACAGGCAGGCGCGCGCGACGGCCTCCGGGGTTCCCAGGCGCTTGAGCAAGGTCGCCTCGGCCATTTTCTTTTTCTCGTGCTCGCTCATCCCGGCGGGGGCCAGCACGGGGCCGGGCAGGATGGCGTTGACGCGCACGTCCGGGGCCAGGGCCTTGGCCAGGATCTTGTTCACGCACAGCAGGGCGGCCTTCGACGCGCAGTAGGGGCCGTAATCCGAGTACGGGCGGTGCCCGGCCCAGTCCGCGATGTTGACCACCAGGCCTTCCCCCGAACGCCGCAGATGCGGGGCGCAGGCCTGGGCCAGGAAGAACGGCGCGCGCGCGTTGACGGCCATGTGCCGCTCCCAGTCCTCCGGCGTGGCCAAGGAAAACGGCGTCTTCTCGTACAGCGACGCGGAGTTGATCAGCGCGTCCAGTCGCCCGAAGCGGCGCGAAACGGCGTCGGCCAGCTTTTCCGGCGCCTTCGGATCGGACAGGTTGGCGCGGAACGTGTCGGCGTCGGCGCCGGACAGGGACTTCACGGCGTCGGCCACGCGCCGGGCCTCGGCCGCCGAGGTGTTGTAATGGACGGCCACGCGCGCGCCCTTGGCGGCGAAGGCCAAAGCGATGGTGCGCCCCACCCGCCTTCCGGCGCCGGTCACGAGGACGACTTTTCCTTCCAGATTCATCGGCCGTCCTCCGGAAGCTTCAGGTGCGGCCGGCTCGGCGCGGCCGCCGGCGCCGGGGCGGGCTGCGCTCCCGCGGACATCATCTGCATGGACAACTGCTGGATCCGCTGCATCCGGGCCGCGAAATCCGCGTTGCTGGCCGGCGTTCCCGACGCGAGCTGGGTTTTCATCTCCAAGATCATATCCTTGAGCTCCAGCATGTTCTTTTTCTGCTGGGGCGTCATGTTCCGGGTCAAGGCGGGGTTGTTGAGCATCGGCATCATCGCGTCGAGCATGCCGGAGGCGCTCGACTGCATGGCCTGCGACTGCTGCACCGCCGCCTGCGCCGGCGCGGCCGTCGCCTCGGGCTGGGGCGGAGGCGCCCCGTCGTCGGGCCCCTTCAGCAGGTCCAAGCCGGAGGCGGCGGGAGCCGGGCGGATGGGCGCCCCTTCGGGGGCGGGCAGGGACGAGGGCATGGCGGCGGCGGCCGCCGCTGCGGCCTGCTGCTGGAAGGCGGCGAGCTGCTTGCTCATGTCGGTTTCGGCGCCGGCCGCCTGGGTCAGGACGCGCGTGGCGTCGTAGGCCTCGCGCGCGCGGCCGGCGACGGCGCGGCCGGCGAACTGCAGGCCGATGGCCGCGGCTCCCAAGACCGCGCAGGCGGCGCGCGCGGGCGACGCCGCCGCGCCGAACAGGCCTTCCAGCGCCGAGGCGGCCATCCAGGCCGCCAGCGCGGCCGGCAGCATCCAGGCGAACGGGAACCAGTTGCACATCATCTGCACCGGCCACAGCACCGAGAGCATGGCCGCCGCTTGAAGGCCGCGGTCGAAGCCTCCCTTTCCGCCCATCGCGCTGCCCAGGCCGTAAAGCATGACCGCCAGCAGAAGCAGAAGGCTCATGCACAGGCCCAGCGCCGCGACCCCCACCGCGGCGATCATCGCCGGCGGATAACGCCGGAGCAGGTCCGGGGTCTCCACGAAACCGTGCGCCAGGTTCACGGCCAGGGCCGCCGCGCCCGCCGCCATGGCCAGACCTCCGGCGGCGGCGAAGCTGGGCGCGGGACGCGCGGCCGCGGCGCGGAACACGCCCGGCTGGAACGCCGCGGTCAGGGCCATCTCGAAAAGCTCGCCGGCGCCGGGTGCGATGGGCTCGGTCATGATTCTCCCTTGGACGCGCCGGCGCGGCGGCCGGCCCAGGTGGACTCCTCGGTGCGGATCTGCGGGAGCTGTTGGTCGAGCGGGATCACAAGAAGGGCGGCGGTGTAGCCCCCCTTGCTTTTCAACCGCAGGGTGCCGCCGAGCCGCTCCAAAAAGCGCCGCGACATGGACAAACCCAGCCCCATGCCGAGGCCGCCCTCGCGCGTGGACGCCAGCGGCTCGAAGACCAGGGGCTTCGTCGTCTCGGGAATCCCGCCCCCGTCGTCCGAGATCTCGATCTCGGCGGCGCCGCCCTCGCGGCGGAGCAGGACGGTGACCGCGCCGCCGCCGCGCGCGGCGCAGGCCTCCAGGGAATTCTGCAGAACCGCCAGCAGGGCCAGTTCGATGGGACGCGCGTCGGTGCGCGCGGACGGGAGCTCCCCTTGGATCAGGACGTCCAGCTCCACGCCCCCCGGCGCGAAGGCGGCCCGCGCCTCCGCGGCGACGGCGCGCGCGAGCGCCGCCAGGTCCACCGCGGACTGGGTGGGCGCCGCGGCGGAGGTGAGCGCCGACTTGTCGCCCAGGAGACGGCTCATCTTCCCGTTCAGTTCGCCGGTCGTGCGGCGGAGCTTGTCCACGCGCTCGGTGAATTTCGAGTCGTCCTTGGGGGCGGAGAGCGCCAGGGACTCGGCCAGCGAGGAAATGGTGATCAGGTAGTCGCGCAGTTGGAACAGGACGAAGGAGATGTATTCCCCCACCTGCGCGGCGCGCAAGCGCGCGAGCGTGCCGCGCGCGCGCGCGGAGCCTTCGGCGCGGGCGGCCGGGACGGCCAGACCGGCGGCGACGGGGACCAGGAGGAAGAAAAGCGCGCGCACGAGCACGACGGGAACGAAACTTTCCCCGTTGGGGCCCATTCCGCGCGAGAGCACCAGGGCGGTGAATCCCGCCGGCACCAGGCCGGTCAGCGCGCCGGCCAGGGGGCCGAACTCGACGGCGGCCAGCACCGCCGGAACCAGGTAGGCCAAATCGAACGCGCCCGCCATCTGCTGGGCCCACGCCGACAGCCACACGAGTAGCGCGGCCTCGCCGATGGAGAAGCCCAGGCCCAGGCGCCGGCGCTCGCGGGCTCCGGCGGGACGGCCCGAGAACACGACCGCCGCCTCGACCGCCGCGGCGACGGCGAACGCCGCGGCGGGCGCGCCCAGCGCCACGGCTCGGCCGCGCGTGCCCAGCCACGCCGCCCCCAGGGCGGCCGCCAGGTTCAAAGCGCGGATCAGCCAGAAGGCGGGGGTCACGGCTCGCTCAGGTGGACCACGGCGGGCGCGGCCACCTCCTCGCAGCGGGGACAGGACAGGGACGTGGGGCCGTCGAAGGCCGACGGGGCGAAGCGGAACCACTCCGAGCGAAAATCCGCGTCCGGCGCGCCCAGCGCGACGCCCGGGGCCTGGATCTGGATCACGTAGAGATGGCCGCAGTGCGCGCACTCCAGGGACGCGAAGCGGTGCGGGCCCGGGCGGAACAGACGCTCTTCGTACAACGTCCACCCGGCGGCGCCGGCCCGCGGCGGACGGCAGGACAAGGTGTGGCGCGCGAGCAACTTCGGTCCCAGCGGCCGGCCCGCCGGATCCTGGACCGGGGTGAGGAGGCTGTCGGTGCGCGCGATGACGCACTCCACGAAGCTGGCGCGCCCGGCGCGGAAGCGCAGGCGCGCGGACAGGCTGACCAGGGCGAACCACCACCGCTTCATGCGCGCAGTATAGCCGAAAATCATAGAATGGGCCAGGTCCGACGACCCTCCCATGAGACTCGGTTTCTGGCTGGCCCTCATCTTCGCCTTGTTCGGCGCCGTGATCGCCGGCGGACTGGTCGTCCGGGGCGTTCAAGTCTCCCGGGCCGACGCGTACGCCCAGCAGGAGCGCCTGGGCAAGGTCACTTTGTCGGCGGTGAGCGCCTTGGTCCAGGCGCAGGCCCGCCAAGGCCGCTTCATCGAACTGGGCCGCAACTTCGCGGACCTGGTGCGGCAGGCCGACGTGGCCACGATCGTGGTCCGCGACCGCAGGGGCCGGCGCATGGTCGGCCGCTCGGACGATCCGGCCCTGCTCTCGCGCGAGCCGAAGCCCGGCCGCCTCCTGTCCCAGGTGGACGACGGCATCTACGACGTGGAAGGACCCGTGGACCTGGGCACGAAGGGCAAGGGCACGGTGGCCGTCGGCTTCCACACCGCGCGCCTGGAGGCGCGCCTGCGCGACGTGGCGGCCGAGGGCTTCGGCGCCACGGTCACGGCCCTTCTCGCGCTGGCGCTGTCGGCCTGGCTGCTGGGAATGTTCGCCGGAGAGCGCATCGAGCGCGTGGTCGCGCGCATCGAGTCGCTGTCCGCCGCTCCCGAGAAGTTCCGGGCCCTGCGCGCCGACGGCATGGGCGGCGCGGAGGTTTCGCGCCTGGTGCAGGCCTTCAACCGGATGGGCGCCAGCCTGAAGCTGGAGAACGCCCGCCGGCGGGAGCTGGAGGCGGAGAAGCGCGAGTTGTCGGCCATGCTGGTCCACGACTTGAAGACCCCCCTGACCGTGATCCGCTCCGGCATCGCCCTCCTGTCCGAGACGGCCCCGCGCGCCGACGGCAAGCGCGACCACAACCGCACCTTCGAGCTGCTGGAGATGTCCACCGCCCGCCTTCAGCGCATGGTGGAGGACGTCCTGCAGATCTCGAAGCTGGAGGAGTCCAGCGAGCTGAATCGCCTGGAGCCGGTGGACATGGCGGCGCTGGCCCGCGCCTGCGCGAAGGACTTCGAACTGGTGGTGGCCGACCGCAAGCAGAAGCTGGAGCTGCGCCTGTCCGACGACCTGCCTCCCCCCGTGCTGGGCGACGCGGCGCTTCTGCGCCGGGTGCTCGACAACCTGGTGCACAACGCGGTCGAGCACACGCCCGCCGGCGGACTCATCGTGATCGCGGCGCGCGCGGAGAACGGAGGCGTGACCGTGGACGTCTGCGACTCCGGCCACGGCGTGCCGTTGGAGGCGCGGGCCGACGTGTTCCGCAAGTTCTTCCAGAAGGACGTCAAGCGCCACGTCGGCAACGTCGGGCTGGGACTGGCGCTGTGCGAAAAGGTCGTCCTACGCCACGGCGGGACCATCGGCATCGGCGACGCGGTGCCGAAGGGCGCGCGCTTCTTTTTCACGCTTCCCGCCGCGCCCGAACCCGAAGCCTCCTGACCGCGGACTTATCCACGGTAACGCTAACGGCGGGAGCGCGCGGCCTTCGCCCGCGCGAGGAGCTTCCGGACGGAACGCATCGGAAGTCCCACGACGTTGTCTCGATCTCCGACGATGCGCTCCACCAGCGGATCGTGACGGTCCTGGATGGCGTACGCTCCCGCCTTGTCCATGTGTTTTCCCGCCAGGCGCCTGAGTTGTTCGGCGTCGAGCCGGCGCGAATGGACCTTCGTGACGGCGCAGTCCGTGTAGACGCGCCGTCCGACGACGAGAGCGACTCCAGTGAGGACGCGCTGCCACCGGCCGGACTGCAAGGTGATCATGCGCACCGCGTCCTTGAGGTCCTTGGGCTTTCCGAGAATCTCCCCGCGGCAGACGACGAGGGTGTCCGCGCCGAGGACGGGAATTCCGGGATGGCGCTTGGCCACTTCGAGGGCCTTCAGGCGCGCGAGACGCACGACGAGGCGACGCGGGTTCTTCTCGCGGGAATTCTCGTCCACGCGGCTGGGGTCGACGCGGAAGCTCACCCCCGCGGCGCGCAGGATGGCGCGGCGGCGCGGCGAGGCGGAAGCCAGGATCAGATCAGGTCGGCGTAGTCGCCCCATTTCTCCGTCCGCACGCGTTCCGCATGGACGCCCAAAGTCTGGAGCCCGTCGCGGAGTTCCTGCACCATCTTGTTGGGGCCGCAGAGGTAATAGACGGCGTCCGGGTCCGCGCCGCCGGCGGCGACGATCT
>JAGWMT010000268.1 GCA_028871595.1 Elusimicrobiota bacterium | reverse complement strand
ACCAGGCGCTTGAGCTCGTCGCGGGTGACCTTGGCCCCTTCGCAGACCAGCTCCATCTCGCGCGAGACGGTGGTGTTGGACATCAGGCGGTTGTCGGTGCACAGGCTGACCGACAGGCCGTAGTCCAGCATCTTGCGGATGGGGTGCTGGGCGATGGACTTGATGGACGGGATGGTCTGCATGTTGCTGGTGACGCAGACCTCCACGCCGATGCGCTGGCTGGCCATGTAGTTGGCCAGGTCCTCGACGTACTTCTTGCGGTCCTCGATCTTCGGGTCCTGGATCAGCTCGTGCGCGAACAGGAAGGTGCCGTGGCCGACGCGGTTGGCGTGGCACTGGGTGATGGCCTGCCAGATGGACTCCGGGCCGTACGCCTCGCCGGCGTGGACGGTCTTGCGGATGAAGTGGTTGTGCGCGTACTGGTAGGCGGCCCAGTGGTCGGCGGGAGGGAAGCCCGCTTCCTCGCCGGCCAGGTCGAAGCCCACGACGGGCAGGCCTTCCTGCGCCAGCTCCACGCCCGCGCGCGCCAGCTCCAAAGACGCCGCCGCGAAGACCTCGTCCTTGGGCGCGTGCTCCATCAGGCGCAGCATGTCGGCGTAGTAGGGGGACATGCCCTTCTTAAAGCGGCGCATGGCGCACAGGATCATGCCGAAGTGAAAGGGCAGATCTTCGCCCGACTTCACCGCTTTGGAATTATTATGGGCCTTCGCGCCGGCGGCCAGGCCCGCGGCCACGGCGCGCACCACGTCGCGCACGCCGACGTCGGCGGACACGTGGAGCTGAGGCGCGAAGCGCACCTCGATGTAGCGCACGCCCTCGGCGGCGTTGTCCTCGACCAGCTCCTGGGCCACGCGCGTCAGGTTGTCCAGATCGGTGAGGACCGCGCAGGTGTACATGAAACCGTGCAGGTATTCCGGCAGGTCTTTATAGGTGTCCTTGAAGACGAGCTTGCGCATGCCGGCTTCGGTGTAGGACGGCAGCTTCACCTTGGCCTCCCGGGCCAGTTCGATCAAGGTCTTCAGGCGCAGGGAGCCGTCCAGGTGGAGATGGAGGTCGGACTTGGGGAGGGCGCGGATGAAATCGGGGGTGATTCGGTCTTTCATGCGCGACAGCCTATCAATTTTAGACCTGTCCCTTCCGGACCGACCAGACGAAGCCGTCATACCAGAAGTGCATCAGGCTGACCACCAGCGTGGCGCTGAGGGCGAGATTCGAGAATTCGCCCAGGATGTTGCCTAACGCGCCGTACAGAAACGCGACGCCGGTCATCGCGGCGAACGCCGCGATCCCTTCCTTGACGCGGAGAACGCGCGCGGCGGTGGCGCCCTCGTAGCGCCAGACCAGCGCGAAATACTGCCAGGCGTGGAAGAAGTTCATGATGAACAGGCCCATGCCTAACGGGTTGAAGCCCCAGGCCCAAATCGAACAAGCGGCGGTCGACAGATACAACGCGATCTTCCGTCGGTCGACTTTGTAGCCGTGATGGATCAGGAACGAATAATACACGGCGTAGCAGGCGAGGAAGGGTATGCCCACGGCGATAAGAATCAAACGGATGCGTCCCTGGAGCGCGATGATTTTCGCGGGCATGGTCCCGAAGAAGAGAAACCCGATGTCGGACAATTCATAGAACGAACGCGCGTGGTACATGAGCAGAGCCCCGCCCAAAACCGGACCGACGTAGAGAAATAAATTGAGCAGGACGTCCATGGCGCGCCCTTCTTCCGGGTCGTTGCCCGATTTCATGTCGAATATCCGCCCGATGCCGAAGGTCTGCAGGCTGGAGTGATACACGTCCCACCAAATCGCCAGCACCGCGCCCGCCGCTCTCGCCAAAGGCCAAGCGACGAATAAAATAAATAGCGCCGGCGGCACGACGAGAAATCGCACCGGGTGAAGCCGGCGGATGTCGGGGTTGCCGTGGCTGCGGAAGAAGACCAGGAACAGGTGCGCGAAAATGAACGCCGCGATGAACCCGTCCGCCGGAGTGGCGGCGCGACCGAAGGCGGGGATCCGCAGCGTTCCCAGCGGCGTGCGGCCGATCGCCAGGCCCAGCGCCAGCGCCCAGAGCGGCGCCAGGGACAAATTGATCCAATCCGCGCGCGGGCCGATGACCCAGGAAGTCTCCGATTTCATCGTCCCGGAGTATAGCCCGGGTCGGCGGCGGCGTCCACGGGGAGTCATGCTAAAATCGGCTTATGTCCAAGACTCCGGAAATCCGCGAATTTTGGCGAAACTATCGCGCGGCGGCGGGGTTGGACCACGACGAGTACGATGTCGTCGTCATCGACGGGCGGGGGCGTCCGCGTTGCGTTTGGCGCACGACGGAAGTGACCGTCAAACCGCTGCTCGAAGCGGACGCGGTCTTCGCTTGGGACGAGGGCGAGGGCGACCGGACCCTTCCCGATTGGCTGGAGGGCCACCGCCGCTGCTTCCGGCGCCAGGCGGCGCGCGAAGGCTTCGATTTCCACGACGGGCTTGAGACGGTGTTCGAGAGGTTCCAAGTCGTTTGGCCGCCGGAAGCCGCGGACAAATCCGGAAAAGACTGACTTTCGAGCCGGATTGGCGTTCATGGAGGCGCCAAACTCGCGCCGGCGCGAGTGTCCGTGTCGTTGGCGACACCGAACTTACTCCAGAGTAAGTTTCCGCGGAGGAGTTAGTTCGTCGCGGCGAGCAGGCGTTCGGCGAGCGCGATGTCGGCCGTCCGGCGGGGCGGGTCCAGGAAGAACAGGCTGAACACGGCGTAGGAGCCCCACGAGAGGACGAGCGTGGCCGAGGTGAGCAGGAAGTAGAAATACTGATAGCCGAAGCTGGCGAACAGGCCGAACTGCATGGTCAGGCTGGAGAGCTGGTAGAGATGCATCATCGTGGGATGGCTGATCACGCCCGCGCGGCGCATCTTGTTGATCGCGGGGATCAGCGGGCCGCCGGAGATCATGCCCTGGATGATGTTCACGAAGATCAGCGCGATGCCGTGCCAGGTGTACACCAGCGGGTTCTCGCCCAGCGGGCCCAGCACCAGGCGGTTCAGGAACTCGAAGAAGCACAGCTGGACGTAAACGAAGGAAAAGTCACCCAGCCACACCGGCCCGACGCGGAGCATGCCGGTCATGCGGCCCAGGAACTTCATGTAGGTCTGGCCGAACACGGTGAAGACCGTGTCCTGGAACTGGTACCAGGTCAGCGACGCCGCCGCGCGCAGGACGGGCAGGCCGCCGGCGCGGACGGCCTTGACCGTGAAGAACAGGCGCACGATCAGGTTGAAGCCGAAGGTTTTGGTGGCCAGGTACATGTAATCCTGGCGGTTCGGCGTGGTCCAGTTTTCCTTCAGGAGCTCGGGCGCGCGGCGGAGCATGTCGGGATGGAACTCGGCGAAGGCGCGCGGGCCGCCGTGCTGGTCGCCCTGGGCGCCGTGCGCCAACGAGCAGGTCGCCTTCTCGCCGAAGCGGGCGGCGAGCGCGCGCCAGAAAGCGCGATCCTCCGGGGAGCGCTCCGAGCCGCCGCCGCCCATGCCCTCGGAATACGTCTTCGTGGGCGTGATCAGGAAATGGACCGAGACCGCGTCGGGCGCGTCGGCGGCGGACGTCAGTCGCCGCGGCGCTTCGCCGTCCCGGCAGGCGAAGTAGGCGCGCACCGGCGCCCCGTCCTGGTCGAGGTCGCGCGCGAGTACGACGAGTCCTTCTCCCGTGTCTTTCAAAGGGTGATCAGCGCCTGGTCGTAGATACTAGGAAGTTCCGAGGTCCTCGCGCCGGGCGCCGAAAAGCTCCAGTCCGCTTTTTCGGCGATCAGGTCGCGCAGGTCGCCCAGGTAGCCGTCCCAGGTGGTGATCAGAACCTTGGTCCCCGTCAGCGTGCGCAGGCCGTCGAATACCCGGTCCGAGAACGTGAAGGTCACGGTCTTGCGGCGGGCGTCGGCCGACTGCTCGATCTTGCCCAGCAGCGGCGAACCGTAGGCGTCCGGCGCGGAGTCCTTCGCCGCGAAGGAGCGCGCCCCCCAGCCGTACAGGAGAAAGCCCGCGTTGAATTCGAAATCCGTCCGCGTCGCGTTCAGCTTGGGCAGAAAGCGCTTCCCCTTGTGACCGGGGAAATCGAAGAAGACATGGAAATACACGTGGTCGTAGCCGTGCGGCGGATTCCACTCGTTCGTGACGTTGGCCATGGTCAGCTCCAGGCGCAGGTCGCGGCCGCTGGTCAGCGCGCGTACGCGGCGCATGGAGAATTGGCCGGCGTAGCTGGCTTCGGCGGGGGGAAGGATGACGCCGCCCGGGCCGCCTTTGGAGGTTTCGGGAACGGCGAAGTCCGTGATGAGTTTATACGGGTTGCGAACCAGAAGCGGGTGCTCGCCGAGGAGCTCCAAGGCGCCCGATTTCGCGCGGGACAAAAGCGCGAGCCGGTGCGGGCCGTTGCCGAGTTCGCGGGCGCCCAAACGGAACTCGCCAGACGACGGATCCGGAATACGGATCTTCTTGTCGTAATTCCCGTCGGGTAAGACGTACATATCTTTCGCCGCGCTTCGCGCGGCGGGAGAGAAACGGACGGTGATCTCGTCGCGGAGCACTCCGTTCGGGAAAGGCTTTAACGACGAAGACGCCGCGCTTCGCGCGG
>JAGWMT010000012.1 GCA_028871595.1 Elusimicrobiota bacterium | reverse complement strand
TCGGAGACCACCACCTTCTGCACCTCCCAGCCCAGCTGCTTGATCGCCGCCAGCAGCAGGTCGTGCGTCAGCGGGCGCGGCAGGACGATGCCGGAGAAGCGGATCGCGATGGCCTGGCCCTCGGCGATGCCGATCCAGATGGGGAGCAGCCGGCTGCCGCCGATCTCTTCCAAGAAGATGATGCACTCGTTGACCGTGGTGGCCAGGGAGTAAATGCGGACTTCCTTTTCGCCGCGCGTTTTCGGCTTTTCCGGCTTGTCGGGTTTTTCCTCGCCGCCGCCCTTGCCTTTCTCGCTCTTGGCCATGATGTCTTTCTCCCGCTTCAGCGAAATCCGAGCGCCGTCAGCACGCGCCGGGCCGGGGCTCCGCGCGTCGCGCCGTAGATGGCCTCGATCAGAGGCGCCTTTACTTTGCGGCGGCGGCACAGCGCGCGCGCGCTCACGGCGGCTTCTACGCCCTCGACGATCGTCGGTATTTGCGATAGGGCTTTCTTCGGAGAAAGCCCTTTGCCCAGTTTTTCGCCGAAGGCCCGGTTGCGCGATTCCGGGGAAGTCCCTGTCGCGATCAGATCCCCCAAACCGGATAATCCGTACACCGTGTCGGCCCGTCCGCCGCTGGCGCGTATGAGGCGCGACATCTCTTCGAGACCACGGACCAACAAAGCCGCCTTCGTGTTGGCCCCGGCGCCAAGACCGTCCAGAATACCCGCCCCGACGGCGATGACATTCTTCAATGAACCGCCCAATTCGACGCCGATGCGGTCAGGCCATGGAGCGACGGCGAGAGGGCCGCCGTGGAACAGCGCCGCCAGTTCCCTCGCCTTGGCGCCGGAAGGCCCTCCCAAAAGAAGACCCGTTTTGACTCCGCGCGCGACTTCGCGCGCGAAGCTGGGCCCGGTCAAAGTCCAGACCTTGCCGCGCAAAGAAGGGATTTCCCGTTCGACGATGTCGCCCATCGTCGCGAAGGTCCCGGGTTCGACGCCCTTCGACGCGTTGACGGCGACCGCGCCGCGCGACAGCGCGCCGCTCTTGCGGATGGCGCGCGCGGTGGCGCGCATGGCGCGGGACGGAAGGACGAAGAGCAAAATCTCCGCGCCGGCCACGCTGGCCGCGAGATCGTGGCCGACGGGAACGGAATCGTCCAGGCGGAAGCCCGGGATGTGCGCGTGGCTGCGGGTCTTATGCATCGAGTCCGCGAGACTCGGCACGAACTCCCACAGGCGCACCTTCGCGCCTTTCTCGGCGAGCTGGTGAGCCAGCACGATGCCCCACATGCCGCCGCCCAGGACGCAGATGTCGGGCTTACGCACGGATGCCAAGCTCCCGGTCGGCTAGAAGCCGCTTGATATTGGATATATGTTTGATCAAGATGAGCGCGCCCGCGCCGGCGGCCGCGGCGGACAAAGCGGGCGGCGCTCCCAGCGCCAATGCCGCCACGGGAAGGACGATCGCGCCGGTCATCGAGCCCACCGAAATATGCCCCGACAATTTCACGGCGAGAAGAAAGGCGGCGGCCGTGGCGGCCATAGGCCAGGGAAGTAGGGCGGAAAAAACACCGGCCGACGTGGCCACGCCCTTCCCCCCTTTGAAGCCCAAAAAGATGGTCCAGTTGTGTCCCACGACGGTCGCGGCTCCCGTCGCCACGGCGAGCCCGAGGTCTCCGGGGAAAAGATGCAGGCAGATCATGACCGGAAGATATCCCTTCAACGCATCCACCGCCAACGTGATGATCCCCGCCTTGGCGCCGGCGTTGCGGTACACGTTGGCCGTGCCGGGGTTGCCCGAGCCGCGCGTGCGGATGTCATAGCCGTAGAAGCGCTTCACGACGAGGTATCCCGTCGGAATGCCGCCGGACAGGTAGGCGAGGGTGAGAAGCCCGGCGATGCGGAAATCGCTCATGAATTCCAACGAAATCCTAGCATTCGGCCAGCAGGGCCTGCAATCGCTTCCAGTTCTCCAAGGTGACGCGTAATTTGAAGCGGGTCTTATGGCCGCGCGTCTCGCGGCCGAGCACCTGGGCGCTCTCGTAGAAGCGCGCGGCGACGGCGGATTTCGTCATCGGCACGTCGATTTCGCGCTTGAGCCAACGGGAGGAGAGCGCGCGCTCCATCAGGGCGAGCACGTCCGCGACGCCTTCGCCGGTGGCCGCGGACAGGAAGACCGCGTCGGGGTGCTTGCGCTCCAAGTCGGCGCGGAGTTCCGGCGAGAGGCGATCCGATTTGTTGAAGACCTCGACCCGCGGAATAGCGGCCGTGTCCAGGTCGGCCAGCGTGCCGATCACCGACGCCCGCTGCTGTTCCAATTCCGGCGACGACGCGTCCGACACGATCAATAATACGTCCGCGGCCTCGACCTCCTCCAGCGTGGCGCGGAAGGCCGCGATCAAAGACGTGGGCAGGCGCTGGATGAAGCCCACGGTGTCCGTCGCCACGGCCCAACCTCCCTCCGGCAGACGCACGCGCCGGGCGGTCGGGTCCAAGGTGGCGAAAAGCTTGTCGTCGGCATACACCGATTTTTCTCCGGTGAGCTGGTTCAGGAGCGTGGACTTGCCCACGTTCGTGTAGCCGACCAAAGCGATCTGCGGGACGGGCACGCCCGCGCGCCGTTCGCGCCGCAGGCGCCGCGCGTCGCGCACGCGCTGCAGGTCGGCGCGCAGATGCGAGATGCGCAGCTGGATGTGGCGCTTCTCGTACTCGAGCTTGCGTTCGCCCGGACCGCGGGTGCCGATGCCGCCGGCCTGCTGAGAGAACGCGCGCCAGGCCCCGGTCAGGCGCGGGAGCATGTAGGACAGCTGGGCCAGCTCCACCTGGAGGCGGCCCTCGCTGGTGCGCGCGCGCTGGGCGAAGATGTCCAGGATCAAGCGGGTGCGGTCCACGATCTTGCGCTTGGGCAGCTCCTTTTCCAGATTTTTCTGCTGGCCAGGCGAGAGCTCCAAGTCGAAGATGATGGTGCCGGCGCGGAGGCCCGCGGACATTCCCGCGATCTCGGACACCTTGCCGGAGCCGATCAAGGTCCCGGGGTTGAAGCGCGCGAGCGCCTGCGTGGCCTCGCCGACCACCACGGCGCCGGCCGTGTCGGTGAGGCGCTTGAGCTCGTCCAGGCTCGAGCGGATCAGCTCGGTCTGGGACTTCGGCCCGACGCCGACCAGGAGGGCGCGCTCCAGCGGCGCGCGCGTGTCGAGAGGCTTCAGCGGATCAGGACCTCGCTCATCCCGGACTGCAGGAGGGTGCGCCAGCGCACCGCCGTGGCCGCCAGCAAGGTGTCCAGCGGGGCGTGATCGTCGGTCATGGCCGGCACGGCCTCGAGTTCGGCGTCGGTCGGCTTGAGCTCGCGGGCCAGCATGGCGGCCACGTCGGCGCGCGCGTGCGCCGGCGCGGCCGAGGCGGGCGCATCCAGCGGGCCGGACGAGGCGAAAAGGAGGACGTTGGCCAGACCGTCGGTCGGCGGCGCGGCGATGAAGGCGCGCACGTTCGGGAATTCGCGCTGCAAAGTCTTGTACGCGGCCCGCCAGCCGTCGCCGTCGGGGCCGTCCACGGCGGTGACCAGGTTCACCGCCAGGACCCCGCCGGGAACCATGCGTTCGCGCATCTTCTGGAACGCCTCGACGGTGAACAGATGCGCCGGCGGCGATTCGGCGCCGAACGCGTCCAGCACCATCAGGTCCCACGGGGGCGATCCAAGCCCTTTCTCCAGCCCGACGCGGGCGTCGCCGATGGTCACGCGGCCCTTCGGCGCGTAGCCGAACCATTTCTCCGCGGCGCGCAGCATCTGCGGGTCGATCTCGACGACGTCCACGGTCAGGCCGTCGCGTTCCAGCGCGGTGGGCAGGAGGCCCGCGCCCAGGCCCAGGCCCAGAACGCGCCGTGCCTTCGGGCGCAGGGCCAGGATCCATTCCAGCGAGCGGTCGTACTCGGAGTCGCTCAAGCCCGTCTTCGGGTCCATGGCCGACTGCGCGGTGCCGTTGACCAGGAGGTAGCGCTTGGGCCCGGCGTCCATGATCTCGATGCGGCCGTAGGCGGACTCGATCCTTTCGCGGACCAGCGGATGGGGATTCTCCGCGGCCCTGACGGCGAACACCAGGCAGGCCGCGCATGCGGCCAGCTCTCCTAACGGCGCGCGCCGCGTGGACAGCCAATTGCCCCACGCGCCCAGGGCCAGGAGCAAAGCGGCGGCGCCCAGCAGGATGCGCGACGCCGGCCACAGCGGCACCAGCACGAAGCCGGTCAGCGCCGCTCCCAGCACGCTGCCGGCCGTGGAGATCGCCCAGGCGTCGCCCGACCGGCGTCCCGCGTCGGCGGCGCCGGTGGCGGTGAGCCGCGTGGCGATGGGGCCCAATGCGCCCAGGAGCGCCAGCGCCGGCCCGACCAAGGCGGCCGCGGCGGCGATCGCTCCCAGCTTCACGCCCAGCGGCGCGCTGGCGCCCAGCACCGGTTCGCGCAGGGCCGGGATCGCGGCCACCGTCAGGCCCGCGGCGAGCAGAAGCTTCGAGAAAAGAGTCAGGTACGGCGAGCGGTCGGCCAGGCGTCCCCCCCACGCGTAGCCGAAGGCGAGCGCGACCAAGGTGGTGGTGATCAGCGCCGACCAGGTGTAGATGGACGAGCCGTAGAACGGACTGATCAAACGCGTGCCCACGACCTCCAAGGTCAGCGAGCAGGCGCCCGACAGGAACAGGCTGGTCAGCAGGTAATAGGCCGGGACCGCGTTGGGGTTGGGCTTCAGCGGCGCCGGGCGTTTGGAGATCATCGATTTCCCGTTCCGTTATTCACAAGCGGACTGTCTTTGACGACAGCCGGCGCCGAGAGCGCGGAGAGCGCGTGCGCGAGCGTTCGTTCCGGACCTAGCCCCGCGGCCACGGCGACGGCCCCGGAGAGCTGGCCTCGAAACCAGGTGCGCTGGCGTTTCGCGTACGCATGAGTCGCGCGGACCATCCCGTCGAAGCCCTCATCCTCGGTCATGTCCCCGTTGAGAACGGCGACCGCTTCGCGGTAACCGAGACTGGTGAAGCCGGGTTCGTCCCCCCGGTAGCGCGAGGGGACGAGAGACCGCACCTCGGCGAGAAGACGCGGCCACATGTCCTCGGCGCGGGATTCGATGCGCGCGCGGAGAACGTCGTTGGGAACTTCCAGCCGCAGAACCGCGGACGGCGTGATGCCGCCGGACCGGCCTTCGGCCCAATGGGAGGACAACGCTTTCCCGGTCAATTCGAATACTTCCAAGGCGCGGATGACGCGCGCGACGTTCGCGGCGGATATGCCCTCGGCGGCCTTGGCATCGATTTTTTTCAAACGTGAATAAAGCGCTTCCGCGCCGTCCTTGCCCGCCTGGGCTTCCAGGCGAGCGCGTATTCCTTCGTTTCTCTGCGGCAGGGGCGAAAGGCCTTCCATGAGAGCGCGAAGATATAAGCCGGTCCCCCCGCAGACGATCGGCACTTTCCCCCGTGACCTGATCCCGGCGATCGCCGCCGCGGCGTCCTTCGCGAAGCGGCCCGCGTCGTAAGCTTCCGTCGGATTCACCACGTCGATCAAATGATGCGGGACTTCCGCGCGCAAGGCGGCCGGCGGTTTCGCCGTGGCGGCGTCGAGGTATCGATACACCTGCCGGGAATCGGCGGTGATCACTTCCCCGCCCAGACGAAGCGCGAGGGCCGCGGCCAGGTCGGTTTTCCCCGACGCCGTCGGCCCCGCGATGACGATCACGGGGAGGCTTACTTCTTCCAGTGGTGCGACGCTTTGACCGGCTTGGCGCAGAGCATGTGGAACTTGCAGTTCGGTACGCAGGCCTCGGGCAGGCGCAGGGCCACGCGCGTCTCGCAGTCGGCGTTGTCGTCGGCCATCGCGCCGATGAACTCCTGGAACTTCTTGGCGATCTTGATGAAGGAGAGGCCGACGCTGTAGGTCTCCCCTTTCTGGTGCACGCGGACGATGGCGGCCTCGATCGGGGTGCGGTCCAGTCCCGGGATGGCCAGGACCATCTCGAAGTTCTTGGTGTGGGGCGGCTCGCAGAACATGAGCAGGGACATCCCGCCGGCGGACAGGTCCGTCATGATCACGGGCTGGCTCTTGCTGTCGGTGCCCAGCTGCAGGGTGATGGGCTCGATCATCCCCTCGACGACGCTGAAGCGGCGGTGTTGACGGCGCTCGGCGCCGGTTTTCTTATCGCTCATCGCATTCCCCCAGCAAAGTGCGCTTCATGGTCCCGACGACGCGGACCTTCCGCAGACGCCCCGGCTCCGCCGGGACGCCCCACTTCACGCGGAAGCCGTCCCGCGCCCGGCCATAGCCGCCGTTCTCGTCCAAAACCTCGACCGTCCGGCCCACCCGCGCCTGCATGGCGTCCTCGGTCAGGCCGTCGCACAGCGCGTTGAGCCGCGCCAGGCGCTCTTCCTTCACGTCCTCGGGCACGTCGTCCGGCATTCCCGCCGACTCGGTGCCCTCCCGGGGCGAGTACTTGAACGTGTACGCCGAGGCCGGCCGGAGGCGCGCGACGAGGTCCAAGGTCCGCTGGAAGTCCTCGTCGGTCTCCGACGGGAATCCTACGATAATGTCGGTGGTCACTTCAATCCGCGGCGCGGCCTCGCGGAGCCTATTTATTTTGTCCACATACGACGCGGCCGTGTAGTTGCGGCGCATCAAGGACAGCACGCGGTCGGAGCCGGACTGCAAAGGCATATGAACGACGTCGCCCGCCGCGGGAGTCTCCGCCATCGCGGCGATCAAGGCGTCGTCCAGGAAGAACGGGTGCGGGCTTTCGAAGCGCACGCGGGCCACGCCGTCCACCGCGGCGGCGGCGCGGAGCAGGTCGGCGAAACGGCGATCGCGACCGTCGTTTCCGCGAGCGTGCCAACTGTTGACGGTTTGGCCCAGGAGCAGGATCTCGCGCGCGCCCAACGCGGCCTTGGCCCGGATCTCCGCCATGACGGTCTCGTAAGACCTGTACGACTCGCGTCCGCGCACGTGCGGCACGATGCAGTAGGAGCACGAGTAGTTGCAGCCGCGCATGATGGTCACCGGCGCGACCACCGACGACGTCCAGCCGACGGGGATTTCCGGCGCGGCCGGGAAGGCCTCGCGCGTCTCCTTCAGCGCGTCGAACTTCGCGGCCAGCGCGGCTTCCACCACATTGGGAAATTCCTCGATGGATTTGGCGCCGACCACCAGATCCACGTAGGGGAAGCGGTTCTGGATCCACGGGCCCAGGCGCTCGGCCGCGCAGCCGGCCACGATGAGCACCCGAGCGGGATCGGCGTCCTTCCACGCGCGCAGGCGGCCGATCAGGGACAGCGCCTTGTCCTCCGCGTGCTGGCGGACGGTGCAGGTGTTGAGCAGGATGGCGTCGGCGTCCTCGGGCGCGTCCACGGGACGCAGGCCGCGCGCCAGGAGCGGCGCGGCCATTTCGCCTCCGTCGGCGACGGACATCTGGCAGCCGAACGTGACGACGTGGAGCGTCTTCACGGCCGGGCCTGTCCGGGGACGGCGCGCAGAAGCCGGAAGTGCACGACGCGCATCTCCTCGTCGTCGCGCAGCTGGCGTCCGTTGGCGAAATTCATTTTTTCCTTGAGTTCAGGCAACGTCACTCCTTCCTTCGCGGCCAGGGCCTCGTCGAAGCCTCCGAACGGGCGCAATTCGACCAAGGTCACGAGCAATTGCCCGCGCAACGTGCCGTGCTTGTCCACCAGTTGGAGCTCGTCGCCGGCCTTGAGATCGGCGTCCTCGGGGTCGTACGCGGGGCAGGACGTCGCCGATTTGCGGCCCGCGAGGATGGTCTGGATCATCCGTTCGCCGAGTCCGCCGTCCCCGTACCAGCCGAAACGGAAGCGCTTCACCAGGGTAAATTATATCACTTCGCCGACGGGGCCGCGCGCCAGCGCAGGTCCGAGGCCAGCTCCCGGTCCCCGTTGGGGTAGGAGGCGCGGGCCGTCGCGGAGAGCCGGCCGAACAGGAGTTGGGAATCCACGACGATGGGGTCGGTGGAGGCCAGGATCAGAACGCCCGACGGCAGGTCCGCCGCGCGGGCGTTTCCGAAGGCGGCCTGGGCGGCGGCCAGCACGCGCGCCGCGGTCCCGGGCGCGGCGGCGGCGGGGAGCATCACCCCCAGCGCCGCCGTCTTGTCCATGCGCGCGCGCAGACGGCGGACTTCGGCCGCGGCGCGGCGCGCCATGAACGCGCGGGCGGACGGCGCGACGACCAGCAGGGCGGAGTCGGGCCGGAACGGGCCGGTGGACAGACCGACGCGCCACTTCTCCTCGGTGAGCGCGTCGAACGCGCGGCTCTCGGCCGGAGAGATCCCTTCGACGGCGACGGCCGCGCCGCCGAACGCGGCCATGGTCGCCAACTGCGGCGTCGGGGCGCCGAGAACCAGCAGCGAGCGCCGTCCCTCGAACTGGTTCAGAACGGCGCACAGCGCCACGCGGCTGGACTCCAGGTCCAGGGACTGGATCCGGCCGTCGCGCAGGGCGACGGCCTCGCCCGTCGAAAAGCGGTACGCCGCCCAGACGTGTCGACCATCGTCGTCCAGCGCCAGGTAGCGTCCGCCGGGATAGGTCGCGTGAAGGCGCGCCATCCAGACGTCGGGCAGCAGCCGCGGCGCGGACCAGGCCAGGAACAGTCCCGCGGCGGCGGCGGCGGCGAACACACGGGCGCGCAGCGGGGCGGTCTCAGTGCGCGTCCAGGGCCGGTCCGAGAGCTCGGCCGAGGCCAAAGCGACCAACGCGGCCAGAGCCAGCAGCGCGGGAGGATCGATCCGGGAAAAAGCGCAGGCGCCGGCGGCCGCGCCCAAGGCCGCCGCGGCGGCCGTCCCCCGCCCTCCGCCGCGCGTCGCGCGGGTCCACGCCGCCGCCGCGAGCGCCGCCAGGGCGCCCGCCTGCCCCAGGACGAACAGCGCCCGGCGAGGGGTCCCGAGAGGATTCTGCAAAAGGGAAGGGTCGGCGAGAGCCAGGCCCAACAGGCGCAGGAGCGCCGGCACGGACAGAGCGGCCAGGGCGCCGCCCAGCGTCCAGGCGCGGGCGCCGTCCTCGTCCGGAGGATTCCCGAAGGAGCCCGCGGCGGCTCCGGCGGCGGCGGCGGCCAGGGCGATCGTCCAGCCCAGGAGCGGATCGGCGCACCAGCGGGCCAGCAGCCCGCCGAATCCCGCGAAGGCCGCTCCGGCGCACGCGGCGATGACGGCGGTTCGAGCGGGAGGTCTCAGGGGCGGGGCTTCCGGGAGCAGTCTCGGCACAGGCCGAAAATCTCGTGGCGGTGCCACTTCGGCGAGAAGCCGGCGCGGCGGCAGGTGTCTTCCTGGATCTTTTCCAGCTCGGGCCAGCGCACTTCCTGGATGCGGCCGCACTCGACGCAGATCAGGTGGTCGTGATGCGGGCGTTCCAGGTTGATCTCGAAGCGCGGCGTGCCGTCCCCCCCGACGACCGGGGCGACCAGGCCGCACTCCTGCAGCGTCTTCAGGGTCCGGAAAACCGTCGCGCGGCCGATGCCCTGGCCCCGGAGCGCCGCGTAGATTTCCTCCTGGGTCAGGTGGCGGTCGGAGTTGAGGAAGAAATCCAGGATGGCGCGCCGCTGGCCGGTGAGGCGCAGCCCGTTGGCGGCGAGATGGTCGGTGAAGACCCGGAGGACGCGCGCGACGAACGCGGGACGCGCGGCGGGCTTTCCGGCGAAGATCTCCAATTCGCGCATGGCCATAGGTTAACCCATCGCGACGGGGCCGTCAAGCGCGCCATAAATTCGTAATCGTCCTTTGCTAACATTTGAAGATGAAGCGGCGCCTCGCCTTCCTGCCCCTGGCCGCGCTCCTGATCGGAGCGCCCCTGTCGCGCGTTCTCGCGGACGACGCGCCGGATTCCCAGGATCAACCCGCCGGGGATTCCGACACGCAGGGCGCGATGGGTTCCGGCGAAGCTTCCCCCGCTCCCGAGGCCGACGCGCCCGCCACCGACGCGCCCGCCACCGAGGCGCCCGCCACCGAGGCGCCCGCTTCCGACGCGAAGCCCGAAGAGGAGGCGAAAGACGACTCCGCCCCGGCCTCCGGGGGCCAGACGGACGAGAAGCCGACGATCAGCGTGAAGGTTGAACCGACGGAGAAGCCCGCCAAGCCCGGCGCCGCCCCGAGGGCGAAACGGAAGGCGGCGAAAGCGGCGAAGTCGAGGAAGGCCAAGACGGCGGACGCCAAGAAGGCCGCGCCGCCCGCCGCGGCGGCGACGTCGTCCGTTCCGCCTCCCCCGCCGCCGCCGCCGCCCCCCGCCGTTCCCGTGACGCCCGTCGAGCCGTGGAATCCCTGACGGAATTTCGCCGCTAAAGCCGCTCGACCGACGACGCCTCGATCCAGCCGCGCGCCCCTTCCTTCAGCACGCCGATTTCCAGCCAGGGGCCCGAGGCGCTCAGGACCCGGACCCGGCGTCCTTCCGGCGCCGTGAAGGCCACGCCGAAGTTATCCCCGGGTCCGTGGCGGATTTCGGCGCGCGCGGACACGATCACTCCCTGACCCGGCGGAAGCGCCGCGCGCAGCGCCGCCCACCACAGGCCGAACGTCAGCCAGGCGACGGCCGCCGCGCCCGCGGCCGTCGTGAGCGGCGCGCGGCGCGAGCGGAAGACGAGGCCGGCGGCCGCCAGCAGGAGGGCGGCCCATGCCGCCAGCCAATGCAGACCGGCGAGCTCGCGTTCGGAGAGCGCGGTGAAGGCCCAGAACAGGGCCGGCGGCGCGCCGGGCGGGGTGAAATCCTCGCCGGCCCGGCGCAGCGCGAAGGCCAGGTTGGCGCGGATGTCCCCGTCCCGGGGGTCGAGCGCGAACGCGCGCTCGAAGGACGCCGTGGCGCGTCCGAGGTGCCCGGCCTTGAACAGGGCGTCGCCCAGGTTGTATTGCCGCGCCGCGTCGCGCGGAGCGGCCGCGGCCAGGGCCTCGTAATCCGCCGCGGCTTCTTCGTAGCGGCCGGCGTCGTAGGCTTGGCGCGCGGCGGCTTCCGGAGCGGCGGGAACCGGCGCCGCGGCCGAGACGCGGAGCGCGAGCAGGGCGGCGAGCAGGAGGGCGGCGTTCATCGGCGGGTCTCCTCGTCGATCCTCTTGAGAAGATCCGACGCGTCCTGCGCGAAGCGGCTCAAATCCCCGCCGGCGGCTCCGGGCGCGAAGCGGCGCAGGTTGGCCTCGTCCCACGCGGCGCGCAGGCGCTCGAGCGTCTCCGGCGCGGGACGCCGGGGCAAGGCGGCCAGGCCGTCGAGAGCGGCTTTCAAAGTCAGGCCCGCGGCCGGCGCCCCGAGTTTGTCGGCCACGAAGCCGGCGACGGCCTCGTCGATGAGCGCGGCCGCGCGCGCCGCCTGATCGGCGGGGAGCGCGGAGGCTTCCTTGAGGCGGGTCTCGGCCCGGGCCAGCGCCTCGCGGAAGCGGCGGCCGCGCGGATCGGCGTCGGCCGCGCTCCGGCGCCAGGCGATCAGCGCCGCGGTCAGGAACAGCGCGAACGGGAACGCATGCCAGGGCCCCAGGCCGGCGAACGCGGCGAGGGCCCCGGTCAAGCCGGAAGACGACGGGGCGATCTTCAGGTAGCGGATGTCGTCGCCGAAGTCGGTCAAACCGGGCGTCGAGCGGACCGGCGCCGCCGGGGCCGCCGCGCCGGCAGGTCCGGGCGCCACGTTCAGGTCCACCGGCGCGGTCTCCGCCCGCGCGTAGGATTTCGTCTCGGGATCGAAGTAGGAGAACGAGAACGGCGGCACCCGCACCCGTCCGGACACGCGCGGCACCACGACGGTGCGGAAGGTCTTGGTCCCCCCCACCCGGTCGTTGGTCTTCGCGACGGCGGCGGACGTTTCCGTCTCGAAGAAGCGCAGCGCCGGCAAATCCGGCTTGCGCGGCTCCGGGATGGACTTCATGTTGCCCGTCCCGGTCACCGCCACCGACAAGGTGACCGCGTCCCCGGCCTTCACGTCGGTTCGGTCCGCCGTCACCCGGGCGGCCAGGCGTCCGACCACGCCGGTGAAATCCTCCGGCTTGCCCGCCGGCATCGGGTCCACCTGCAAGGTCAGGGGCTCGGTGTTCACCACGACCGGCTCGGGGGCGCTCATCGCCATGAAGCGGTCGAAGAAGTCCTGGAGGTTGGCGCTGCCCAGGTGCGGCACGGAGCAGTGGATGGACGCCGCGCCGATCTTCAGGCGTCCGGCCTGGACGGGAAACAGCGCGATCTTGATCTCGCGGTAATCGTAGGGGCGTCCGCCGATGACGACCGAGCCGCTGCGGACGGGCGGCAGTTCCTCGGTCAGGAAGCCGGTGAGATCGGGGGCGCTGTAGTTGAGATCGCCGATGAGCTGGACGGCGTTGAGGAAGCGGATGGTGAGCGTGACCTGCTGATTGACGTAGACCCGGGGCTTGTCCAGCGAGGCGGTCACGAAGATGTCCGAGGAGCGCCCGCGCCGCGGCGCGTCGTCCGCGCGGTCCGGAGCCGGCTGGCCCGCCGTGGGGGGCGCGGCGGGAGCGGCGGCGCCGGCGGGAAGGACTTCGACGTCGAGCGGCGCCGACGGGACGGCGGCGCCGTCCGCGGAGACCGGCGGGATCTTGAAATGTCCCGCGGCGCGCGGGGAGAGCGCGTAGGTGTAGACCACGTTCGAGGAGACGTGCCCGTTGACGAAGCTCAGGCTTTGGCTCCGCCCGGAATCGTAGACGTTGAAGGCCTCGATCGGAGGAAGCCGCGGCGCCGGCAGGGAGGCCTGGTCGCCGGAGACGGTGACCGCCAGGGTCAGCTGGTCGCCCATGCGGATCTGCGCGCGGCTGAGCTCGGCCGAAACGGTGACGCCGGCGGCGGCCGGGACGGCGGCGAGGAGGACGGCGAGGAAGGCGAAGCGGCTCACCAATCCTCCTCGGTCGGAGCTCGCGTCGGCGGCTTGCGACCGTACGCGGAGGCCGGCGCGGCCTGCTTGCGTTCCGCTTTCTCGCGCTCGGACACCGCGCGCATCACGCGTTCCGCGTCGTCGCGGGTCAGGGAGTCCTGCGGACGCGTCTTCGGCTGCTGCCCCCCGCCGCCCCCGCCGCTCTTGTCCTGGTCCTTCTTAGGATCGGGCGGGGTATTCTTGTTTGGATCGTTCTTCTTGTTCTTGTTCGGCGGCGGCGGATTCTTGCGCCGGAACATGGCGACGACCAGATTGCGCCGGGCGTCCGCGTCGTTCGGCGACAACTGGAGCGACTTTCGATAGGCGTCGGCGGCCGCGGCGTAGTCTCCGTTCCGGTACAGGGAGTTTCCCAGGTTGTACAGGGCGGCCGAGCGCAGCGGGGGCGGAGCGTCCCGGCGAGAGGCGATGGAGTCGAACGCTCCGGCGGCGTCGGAGTCCCGGTCCAGCCGGTAGAGCGCGTCCCCGGCGTTGAAGACCGGGCGGGGGTCCGTCGGCCGGCGTCCGGACGACTCTCCGTACAACTCGAGCGCGTCCTCGTATTTTCCCGCCTGATAATTCTTGTTCGCGGCGCGCAGGGAACCCTCGGCGCCCGCCGCGCGGGCCGGGACGGCGCCGGCGGCGAGCAGCAGCAGGAGAAGCGCGGCGGACGAGGACGGGCGCGCCGGGATCAGGGGAAGGGCCATCTCGATCAATAGTAGAAAGAAAGCGAGGCCCAGGGGCCACGCGTAGCGGTCGCGCCAGCGCGCGGTCGTCCCGGTCATTCCCTCGGCCGCGCGTCCCGCCTTGATCTTGGCCACGATGTCGCTGATCTCGTCCTCGCCGGGGCTGGTGCGGTAGTACTCGCCGCCCGTCGTCTTCGCGACCTGGGTCAGCATGTCCTCGCCCAAGCGGCTGACCACGGTGGCGCCCTTGGCGTCCTTCTTGTAGCCGCCCCCTTCCATCGGGATGGGCTCCCCTTCGGGCGTCCCGATGCCGATGGTGAACACGCGCACGCCCGACGCCGCCGCCTCCTTGGCCGCTCCCAGCGGATCGGAATGATGATCCTCGCCGTCGGTCAGGAGCACCACGTTCTTTTCGCCGGAGTAGCGGCCGATCATCGCCGAGGCGACGCGGATGGCGCTCCCCACGGCCGTGCCGGGAGTGGGCACCGAGCCCACGTCGAGCGCGCCGAGAAGTTCCTTCGCCGCGTCCACGTCGGACGTCAACGGGCAGACGACCTGGGCGTCGCCCGCGAAGGCGACGACGCCCACGCGATCACCCTTCATTTGATCGAGCAGCAGCGACAGCGCTCCCTTCGCGCGCTCCAGGCGCGTGGGCTTCACGTCCGGAGTCTGCATGGACAGGGAGACGTCCACGGCCACGACCACCTGCCGGGCCGAACTCCTCGTCTCCACCAGCTCGACGCCCCACTGGGGTCCGGCCAGCGCGGTGAAGATCAGCGCCAGAGCGGCCAGGCGCAGGACGGCGCTCCGGCGGCGGCTCGGGGCGGGGTCCTCCGCGGAGCGCGCCAGCGCGGGCCCGGCCCCCAAGGCCGAGGCCACTGCGCGGCGTCGGGCCGCCGCCCAGGCCAGCATCCCCCATGCCGCCCCCAGGGCGGCGGCGCCGGCGGCGAGCCATAGAGGAGCGCGGAACATCAGGGCCACCTCAGCAGGGCCGTCGCGGCCAGGGCTGATTCCGCCAGCAGCAGAAGCGCGCCCGCGGCCAGCGGCGGCACGTGGTGATCGGCGACCGCGACGACGGGCGGACGCTTGATCTCGCTCTTTTCCAGCGAATCGATCTGGGCGAAGATCTTCGCCAGCTCTCCCTTCGACTCCGCGCGGTAGGACTTGCCCCCGGTGATCTGCGCGATCTGCGCCAAGAGCTCCTCGTCCAGGTCGTCGTCCACCTGCACGGTCACGCGTCCGCGCCGGGGGTCGTCGATCTCGGCCGTGGCCGGGCCGCGGCCGGCCGTGCCGACGGCGTAGACCTTGATGCCGAACGCGGCGACGGCCTTCGCCGCGGTCAGCGGATCCACGACGCCGGTGTTGCTGCGCCCGTCGGTGATCAGGATCACGACCTTGCTCTTGGCCGGCAGGTCCTTCATGCGCTGGGCCGCCGCGATCAGGCCGTCGCCCAAGGCGGTTCCGTCGCTGCGCGTCATGCCGGGCGTCAATTCGTCCAGGCGTTCGTCGAGGGCGTCGTAATCGGTCGTCGGCGGGCAGGCGAGCAGAGGCGCGCCGCCGAAGGTGACCAGCCCGATGCGGTCGTTGACGCGGCCTTTCACGAAGGCCTTGGCGATCTCGCGCGCGGCGCCCATGCGCGACGGCGAAAGGTCGTTGGCGGCCATCGAGAGCGAGGAGTCCACCGCCAGGACGATGTCCACGCCGCGCCCGTCGTCGCCGGCGAGCGCGCGCACCGATTGGGGCTGGGCGAGGGCGACGGCGGCGCAGGTGAGGGCCGCGGCGGGCAGAAGGACGGGGACGGTCCGCGCCAGGCGGGCGCGGCGCGACGGGGCCGCGGCCCGGGTCTTTCCTCCCGCGGAATAGGCCAGCGCGGAGGCGCGGCCGAAGCGCAGGACCGCGGCGGCCAGGGCCCACGCCAGCGGCGCCAGCAGGAGAGCCCACGGGTGCGCGAACCTCATCGCGGGGCCTCCTCGGGGACGGAGGGGGCGCGCGTCGTGGCCTTGACGACGTCCCGGACCAGCGCGATGTCCGCCGGCCCTTCGCCGGCCGCGGGCTTGATGCGCGCGAACTTGACCAAGTCGGCGCGGGACAGCAGTTCGCGGACGATCGCCGAGGATTTCAGGCCGGGTTCGCGCGCCTTGACCAGGCGGGCGACTTCGACGCTGGTCATCGCGCTGGCGGGCGCGTCGAACCGCGCCTCCAGGTACGCGCGGAGGATGTCGGTCAGCCGCAGGTAGAAGGCGGCGTGTTCCCCCCTCTCCCAGAGCTGAGAGGCCGCAAGCTCCGCCAAGGCGTTCTCCGCGGCGATCTCCGGAGGCAGCGGCGGCTCGGCGGGGACCGCGGGACCCTCGGGCGCGGGGCGGGCCTTCCAGCGGCGCCAGGCTTCCCAGGTCAGCGCTCCCAGAACGGCGGCCAGCAGCCAGGGCCAAAGCGCCCGGCGCGCGGCGAGAGGTCCTTTGATGTCCTCGATGTCGGCGTCCTTGGGAAGCTGGGGCGCGCGCGCCGTGATGCTCGCCGGCGGGGAGTCGGTCTCTCGGCCGTCGAGCTTCCAGCGCGCGACGAACCCCGCCGTCCCTTCGTCGAGCGGCAGGATGGTCCAGGCCCAAGAGCCGTCGGGACGGGCCTCGGCCTTGACGACGGCAAACGAAGTGGTTCCGGAAGCCAGCGCGTCGGGTTCCAGTTTCGAGCCCGGCGCGGTCGAGGGACGATAGACCAAGACGGCTTCCGCTCCGACCGCGGCCGCGGTGTCCCCCGAGATGGTCCAGGAGACCTCGGCGGCCGACGCCGGGACGAGCAGCAGGGCCAGGAGCGCGGCTGTCATCGGCGGATCCTCCGGGCGCGTCGCCGGAAGAACGCGACGAGGGGCTCGATCGTCGGCCGGTCGGTGGAGACCGCGACGGGCTCGAGTTTGCAGGCGCGGAAGGTTCGGTCGAGCGCGGCGCGGCGCTCGTCTTCCTCGCGCGCGGCGGCCGCGGCGCCGCCGCGCAGGTCCAGCGCGGACCGGACGCCGCTTTCCGGATCGTACGTCTCGATCACCGCGCCGGCGGCCGGGAGGCGCGCCTCGCGCGGGTCCTCGATGACGACCGGGACCACGTCGTGCTTCAAGGCGCACAGCTTGAGGGCGCGCTCGAAGCCGGCGTCGCGGAAATCGGAGACGACCACCAGGATGCAACGCCGCTTGAGCATCCGCGCCAGCCGCTCCAGGCTCGCTCCCAGCGCCGTCCCGCGGCGCTTCGGGACGTAAGCCAGGATCTCGCGCACGATGGCCAGCGCGTGGCGCCGTCCCTTGCGCGCCGGGACGAAGCGCTCCACCCCCTCGGTGAACAGCGCCAGGCCGATCTTGTCGTTGTTCTGCAGGGCGGCGAAGGCCAGCATGGCTCCCACCTCCACCGCGGACTCCCGCTTCAGTCGCTCGGCCGTTCCGAAATCCTGGGAGCCGGAGAGGTCCACCGCGACCACCACGGTCAGCTCGCGCTCCTCCACGTAGCGGCGCACGAAGGGCTTGCCGGCGCGCGCGGAGACGTTCCGGTCGATGTCGCGCGGATCGTCGCCCTCCGTGTACTCGCGGACGTCGGCGAACTCCATCCCCCGGCCCTTGAAAACGCTCTGATAATCGCCCGCGAAACTTTCCGCCACCAGTCTCCCGGTGACGATCTCGAGACGCCTAACTTGCGCGAGTATTTCCTGAGGTAGCATCTGTATGTCGGTGGCGGTTGTCGGTGTCAGGCCTACGGTTAATACGGTTATTCGGAAATAACCGTATTAACCGTAGGCCTGACACCCCGTTAAGGGACTTCGACGGCTTCGAAGACGGCGCGGACGATCTGGTCGCTGTCCACGTTCTCGGCCTCGGCCTCGTAGCTGACGAGGATGCGGTGGCGCAGGACGTCGGCGCCGATGGACTTCACGTCCTCGGGGGTCACGTAGCCGCGGGCGTTCATGAACGCGTAGGCCTTCGCGGCTTGGGCGAGCGCGATGGTCGCGCGCGGGCTGGCGCCGTAGGCGATGAGGTGCTTGTGCGCGGACAGCTTGTGCTTCTCGGGCTCGCGCGTGGCGTAGACGAGCTCGACGATGTAGTCCTTGATCTTCTCGTCCAGGTAGATGCCCGCCGCGACGTGGCGCGCGCGCAGGAGCTGCGCCGGCGTCGTCACCTTGTTCACCGCCGGCGGAACGTCTCCGGCCATGCGCTCCAGGATGGATTTCTCCTCCGCCTTGCTCGGGTAGCCGAGGCGGATCTTCATCATGAAGCGGTCCACCTGCGCCTCGGGCAGGGGATAGGTGCCCTCCTGCTCGATGGGGTTCTGCGTGGCGAGGACCAGGAACGGATCGGGGAGGGCGTGCGTTTCGGACCCGATGGTCACGTGATGCTCCTGCATGGCTTCGAGCAGGGCGCTCTGCACCTTGGCCGGAGCGCGGTTGATCTCGTCGGCGAGAAGCAGGTTCGCGAAGACCGGTCCCAGGCGCGGCTTGAAGTCCCCGGTCTTGGGATCCAGGATCAAGGTCCCGGTCAGATCGGCCGGAAGGAGGTCGGGGGTGAATTGGATGCGGGAAAAACTGGCCGATACGCTGGCGGCGAGGGTTTTGATCAGGAGGGTCTTCGCCAGTCCCGGGACGCCCTCGAGGAGGACGTGGCCTCCTGCGATCAGGGCGACGAGAACGCGGTCCAGCGCTTCGTCCTGCCCCACGATGACCTTGGCGATTTCTCTCTTGAGCTCGGCGACGAAGAGGCTTTCCTCGCCGACTTTCCGGTTCAGCTCCTTGATTCCGCTCGTTTCCATTTCCCGAAACCTCCTGTATGAAATTATTACGAAAGCCGGCGGAAAAAGTTCAAGCGTTAGCGGCGCGCCGCGGAGCGGCGCAGGGCCTCCTCGTAGTCCTCCTTCAGCTTTTGAGCGAGTTTCCGGAATTCCTCTTTGCGCTTGTCCTGGAAGCGCCCCAAGGTCTGCAGCGCGGCGATCTTCACGTCCGGCTCGGGATCCTTGAGGAGCGCCGTGACCCAGGTGATCACCGACGGATCGCCGATGTCCCCCAGGGCGTTCAGGGAGGCGATGCGCACGTTCTTGTCCACGTCCTGAAGGCCCTTGACCAATCCGCCCAGCCGGACGAGTTCCTCCCGGCCTTTCATCATGCCCACGATCTTGATGCGCAGATCGGCGTCGGGATCCTCCGCGATCATCTTTTCGAGCAGCGGTCCGAGCTGCGGATCGCGAACGTTGTAGAGCAGTTGGGCCGCGGCCCAGCGTACGTTGGGGTCCGCGTCCTGCAGGGAGAGGCGCACCTTCGCCGCCTCGGCCTCGGAGAACACGGAACCCGGGTTGGCCGGGGCGGAATCCGCCGGCGGCTCCGCCGGCAGCGGGGCGGGCTGCGCGGGCTTCAGGTACTCGCGCGCGAGATAGCCCGCGGCCGCCAGGAACACGATGAACGCGACCAGTCGGTTCACGGGTTATTTCTTCTGAGCGGCGGCGGCGGCCGCGGCGGCCGCTTTGTCGGCCTCGTAGCGCGCCCGGGCGTCCTCGATTTCCTTCTGCTTGCGGTCCTGAAGGCTGTTGAGCGTCTTCATCGCCTGCAGTCGGACGCCCTCGTCCTGATCGCGGATCGGCCCGTCGGCGATTTGAGACGCGATCGAGAAATCGCCGATCTTTTCCAGCGCGCGGAGAGCAGCCAGCCGCACTTCGGGCTCCTGGTCGTGGGTGGCGGCCAGAAGTCCCGACAGGATGTCGGGACCGCGACGGTCGCTGAGCAGGCCGATGATCTTGATCCGGATCGAGGGCTCCTGGTCGTGGAGGAGCATGTCCTGGATCAGCGGCATGGCCTGCGGCGCCTTGACCTTGTCGAGGAAGACGACGGCCTCCCAGCGGACGTTCGGCTCGGGATCGGTGGCGGACTTCAGGACCTTCTGGAGCTCGGCGTCGTTGATGACGGGAGCGGGCTCGTTGAGGATCGCGGGCGGCGGCGGCGGCGGCGGGGGCGGCGGCGGCGGCGGGGTAAAGACGCCGCGCTGCCAAAGGACCACGGCCAGCGCGCCGACGAGCAGGAGGACGGCGAAGAATTTCATGTTCGGGAAACCTCCGGGACGGGTCCGAGCGGGCCGGCCAGCGTCAGGGCGCGGCGGCGCACCTCGACGCGGGAGCCGCTCGGTACGGCGGAAATGGTTTCGGGCGGGGACAGCCGGGTCCAATCGCCGGAGTCGACGCCCTCGCTGGTCAGGACGAAGCGGCCGCCGCGGGTCGCGAAGCTCATCACCGACCACGGCTGGTCGGGATGGCAGACGCCGTGGAGGGCCGTCCCCACCTGCGCCGCGTGGCACAGCGCGTGGATCCCGCGCCCGTCGGAGGCGATCGCGTTGATGCTGGTGTACGGGGCGGTCGCGGCGGGATAACGGCCCTTGCACGTCTCCCACAGGCGCCAATTCTCGGCCACGCAGGACTCGAACGCGCGCGACGGGTCGCCGGTGGCGGTCAGGTGCTTCAGGAACTGCTGAAAATAGACCTCGGAATCGGAGTCGGTCTTGAGGCGCGAGCGACGATGGCCCAGCGCTTCCTTGACCTCCGCGGCGACGGTCAAGGTCCCGTTGTGGATGAAGACCCAGCCCTCGTCCTCGAACGGGTGGGCGTGGGCGGCGTCCACGTGCGGATTGGACGCGGCGCGCAGGTGCCCGAGGACGACCGGCGACCGGGCGTCCTCGGCGGCGCGGGTGAAGGCCGGCTTCTCGGCGGCGGCGTTCCCCCCGCTCTTCGTCACCCGCGGGCGCCCGTCCTCGCCGAACCAGGCCACGCCCCAGCCGTCCTTCTGCGGATTCGCGGGGTCCAGGTCGGCCTGCCGGAGCAGGGAAAAGTCGGAATCCACCAGCAAGTCGCGGGCCGTCTCAGGCTTCGTCGCGATCTGCGCGTAGAGTCGGCACATGGGATCAGTCCGCCGCCGGGCGGCCCAACACGAGTTCCTCGATGATGGTCAGCGCCTTGTCCGTGTTCTGCACGGCGATCAGAAGCCGCGTGGTCCCGGCGCCCGGAACCGATGTTCCGTACACCGTCGTGATATTGATCTTGCCCGCGGCCAACGCCTCGGTCACGCGCAGCATCTCGCCGGGCTTGTCGTCCACCTCGACGGACAGGATATGGGTCTCCACGCTGGAGAAGCCGGCCCGCGAGAGGATCGAAGAAGCGTCGGAGTCGTTGGCCAGGGCGATGCGGACCAGTCCCGACTCGGCGCTGACCTCGGAGGCGATGCCCAGGATGTTGATGCCCTGTTCGGCGAAGAGGCTGGCCAGGCGGCTGAGCGCGCCGGGCTTGTTGGGCATGAAAACGCTGAACTGTTTGATCTTTTCCACCTTCACGCGCTTATCGTAGCGCTTCGCGCCGCGCCGTGTCCACCGAAGTCGCTCTCAAGACGCCGGAAAATCGTCAAGCCCTCGGCGAGGGGCGCCCATCGCGGAAAGTCCGGCGCGCCCGGCGCAAGCGCGGACCTCTTTAATTTTGAATAAATAATGACGTCAAAATAAGCGGTATTCATATCTCGCGCGCGATATGAATTCGATCTGAAAATGAGATGTTTTTTCCTGATGCTGGAATATTGGGAGTTGGTCGCGCGACACAAAGAAGCGCCCCGGCGATGACTCGCCGGGGCGCCCGATCGATCGTGCGGGTCCGGAGCTATTCGAAGCGCGGCGTCGCGTCTTTCAACGCCGCGACCTTCGCCTTGGCCTTCTCCATCGCCTGGCTGGAGAACGGTCCTCCGACCTCGCGGAAGGCGCCGTCGCCCTGCAGGAAGTACAGCCCCTGCCCTTGGGAGTCCTTGATCGCCGTGGAGATGTGCCAGTTCAAAGTGGCCATCATGCCCGCGACCGGGTTCTGCGAGGTTCCCACGTTGACGATGCTGGAGTCGGGCGCGGAGGCTTCCATCGTGAAATGGTAGCCCCAGCCCACCTCGACCAGCAGGGGTTCGACGGTGACCGCCGTCAGGTACTTCCCGGTTCCATTATAGGACCCGCCGTACGTCCGCAGGACCTGGTAGCGGACGTTGATCATCTTCATCCCGTAGGCGTTGTTGGCGGTCATCTGGTAGATGGTGCCGCGGGGCTGCTGCCAGCCCGCCATATCCTGCCAGCCGGTGAGGCCTTTGGGGAGGGCGGTGGCGTATTGGGTCTTCACGTCGACCACCGGGTGGTTGTCGGCGATGATCTTCCATATCTTCTGGCCGGTGTTGATGATCTGGTCCAGGATCGGAAGGGCGCCGCCGATGCCCCCTCCCCCGCTCGCGGGCGGCTTGATCTCGGCGGGGCTGACGGTGGGCCCGACGGCGGTGATCTTGATCGACGACTCGTCCAGCGTGTATTTCTTGGGATCCTGCTGGGCGGCCTTCACTTCCTCGGGATGGAACTGCGACCAGGCGGGGACGGCGCACAGCGCGACCATCAGGACGGCGGGGACTCGGCGGAACATCGACATCGGTACCTCCACGGGATTTTTATTGCGGGGTTCGAGGCGTGGTCTCGAACGACCTATGCAGTATGAACCTGAGGACCCAGGCGGAAAAGTGCCCTAGGACCCAGGTGGTCCTGGGTCCTAGGGCCTATGCCCGCGGGAGCGGCTTATTTGGGGGCGGCGGGAGGCGTCGCGCGGTCCTTGGCCTTGCCCTTCGCGCGGCCGAGCAGGAAGCCGCCCACCGGGATCAGCAAGGTCAGGCCCAGGTTCAAGGCGAACCGGCCCATGACGCCCAAGCCGGCGATGACGCCGGCCATGCCCGGAACCAGGGGCAAAGCGGTGATGACCACCGCCGCCGCCACGATTCCCAATATCAGCCCCACGTAGGCGCCGCCGGCCTTCGGAGCGGCGCCCTCTCCGGCTTCGCGCTGGGCTTGCGCCGCGTCGGCGGCGGCCATGGCCTCGGGCGTGGTCGCCTTGGCCAGTTTGCGCCACAGGAAGAAGATGCCCACGCCGATGGGGAGCAGCGCCCCGGCCAGCCACGGGAACGGGTTGAAGACGTCCACCGCGCTGAACAGCGGGCGCATGGCCAGCATGGTCACGATGGACATGGCCGTCATCACGGAGCCGGCGAAGGCCAGCGCCTTCTGGACCTTGCCGGCGTCCTGAGGCAGCTTCTCCTGGAAGTAGGAGTTCGTCTTGATGGAGGCGGCCACCTGGAAGAAGCCGAAGGGAATCAGGGCGGCGGCCAGCAAGGAGGCCGGCATCCAGTTCGTGCCCATGAACACCAGCGGCGCCAACGGCAGGGCGATGTGGAAGGCCATGGTGGCCAGCAAAGCGACGGCCGGGATGGCGGCCATGGACCAGCGCAGCATGGAAGTTCGTTCGGCGGCGGCGGCGGCCTCGGGCGTCCCGGCGTTGTTGGCCGCGCGCTTCTTGGCGATGTTCTCCATGGTGATGAAGACCACCGACAGGAGCAGGCCGCCCAAGCTGAACATGCCCACCATGTTGCCCTGGACCGCGGACAAGCCGGCGGCGCCGCCGGTCATCTTGCCGTAGCCGGGGGCGATCAGGCGGTAGATCATGATGTTGAACATGTCGAACGCCACGCCGGCCGCCAGCGAGTACTTCAAGTAGGGGATGCCCAGGACGTAGTTCTTCCCCTCCTCCATGTTGTTGAAGATCTTGGCGGCGGCGTTCTTGATTCCCTGCCAGACGCCGACCTTCGCCGGAGCGGGTCCGGCGGGCGCGGCCTCCTTCGCGGGCTCGGCCGCCGGCGCCTCGGCCTTGGCGGTCGCCGCGGCCTGATCCGACGCCTTCTTCACGTCCTTGAGCGGGTAAACGCGCAGGATGTAAGCCAGAATCAGGCCCAGCAGGATGGTCACCGGGTACACGGCCGTGACCAGGGGAGCTCCGACGGCGCCCAAGGTGTGGACCAAGCCGCCGAAGAAGATCGGGGCCGGAACGGCCAGCGACTCGGCCAGCAGCTGCCACCAGGTGCGGAAGCTTTGCTGGCTGACGCCCTTCTCCGCCAGGATCAACTTCTTCAGCGTGCCCTCGGCGGTCGCCGCGACGCCGGTGACCACGCCGTTGAGCAGGTAGAAGCCCATCATCAACGGCATGGACATCATACCGCTGCCGAACAGAAGGACCATCCCGCCCAGGGAGATCGCGCGCAGGGCGTGGGCGGCGTAGAAGGTCTTGGCCAAGCCGAAATTCTTGATGAAGAAGCCCGACATCGGCTGGCCGATCATGCTGCCGATCGAGGCGAAGACCGTGACGAGCGGGAGAAGCGTGAAGTCCTTGAACGCGTTCTCGGTGAGCTGGGGCATCGCCACGCCCTGGGCTTCCAGGCCGACCTGCATGGTGAGCGCGTACGCGATGATCGAGGCGCCGGCGGCGCCCAGGCCCAGCCAGGCGGCCTTCGACCTGCCTGATTTTCCGCCGTCGTCTTTCGGGCCTTCCGGGGCGGGGGCCGACGGCGGCGCGGGCGGGCCGTTGTCGCCGCCGCTGGAGGAGACCTTGTCCTGCTCGGGGCCCTTGGCCGCCGCCAGGCCGTTCGAATGGACGGCGGGGGCGCCGGCGGCGGAGACGCCCGCCGTCGCGGCGGCGGCGTCGGGAACCGGTCCGGCGTCCTTGCGGCCGGAGAAGTAGTTCTTGAGTTCGGCGATGCGGCGGGAAACGCGGGCGGAGACGCCCGGAGTCGCGGCGGCGTTCTCAACGGCGGCCGCCAGGCCGGATTTCGCGGCCGGAGATTCCTTCTCCGGCGTCGAAGCGGCGGCGGGCGCGGGCGTCAACGCGGGAGCGGCGGCGGCGCGCGACGCGGGACGGACGACGTCTGCGGCGGGTCGGAGAAGAGCGGCGGCGGGCGCGGGCGCGGCGCCGGTGACGGCCGAGGCGGCGAGCTGCGCCAAGGCGGACGGGGCGGCCATGAAGCCGGACGGCGCGGTCATGGCGGCGGCCGTCATCTGGAGAGCCGGGGTATTGTTGGACGTATTGACCGGCGACGCGGAGCCGGAGGCGGAGGAACCGTTGCCGACCGGGGCGGTCATGTCGCCGACGCGCGGGACGAACTGCGCCCAGGCCTCGGGAGCGATCGCACCGTGGAGCAGCGCGAGGCAGAGGACGGCGGCCGTCGTGCGCATCGCCCGGGCCTTGATGTTCATGAGTGAATTATATCGGTCCTATGATCAACGCACCTGGGTCCGGTGGCCGTCCGGTCCGGTCCCAAAGGTCCTACAAAGGATTACCCCAATCGCTTGATTTTGCAAGGGCTTCCTCCTATACTGGGGCAATGGAAATCACCCGGGAACTGCGTCCGGGGCGATTCAGCGACAGGCTGGTCGCCTACCTTCTGGACACGATCCCGTTCACCGTCGGGGCCGTCGTCACCGTCGTCGTCTGGGGCGGCTCCCTGAACCGTTCGATCTCGAACCGGTTCCTTCTCGCCGACGGCGCGGCCTGGATGGGACTAGCCGTTCTCTGGCAGTTCGCCGGCAACATGGCCGGAGGCACCCCGGGAAAACGTCTTCTGGGTCTGCGCGTCGTGGGGCCCGACGGGTCCGCGCCGGGCTTTTTCCGCTCATTGGCGCGCGCATTGGGTTGGGTCCTCAGCACGCCGCTGGCGAATTTCGGTTTCGTGCTGGCGTTGTTCCATCCCAAGACCCGCGCGCTCCACGATCTGCTCTCGGGCACCTACGTCGTCGAAGAAGGACCGCGGCGCTCGAACGGCGCCCTCGTCTTCCTGATCGCCGCCCTGTCGGCGATCGGCCTGTTCGCGCTCCAATACTGGACGAACCTGCTGCGCCCGTCGCGCGAGGACGTGGTCGCGGTCGCGCGCGCGCGCGCCGGCCTGGAGGTCATCGCCAAGATCGAGGAGAAGTACAAGGCCGAGCACGGCGTGTTCGCGTCGTCGGCGCAGGAACTGGCCGAGGGCAGCGGCGACGTCGAGATGTTCCGCTCCGCCATGCTGGACGTGTTCCGCCCCGTGCCGTTCTCCGTGGAGGCGGGCAATGTCCGCTGGCGCGTCACCGCCACGGCGA
>JAGWMT010000267.1 GCA_028871595.1 Elusimicrobiota bacterium | reverse complement strand
GGAGTGAGCGCGAATCCGCCGACGCCGATCTCCCGGCCCTTCCTCTTGGCAGGCATCGGCGCATTCTAGCGAAATTGGACGCTCCCCGCCTCAACAGCTACAATACGCCCATGAGCCCGGCCCGCCGGATCGCGTTGGACGTGTCCGCGGCGCTGGACGGGGCCAGCGGCCTCAACTTCTACGTCGAACGGCTGACCGCGGCCCTGGCGGCGATCGCCCCGGAGCGGGAGTTCGTCCTCACCTCCGCGTTCTGGCGGGGCGGCGGGAATATGGAGGCGGTTCCTCTCCCGAAAGCCAAGAACATCTCCCGCCTGCGCCTTGCCGCCCCGCAGCGTCTTCTGCTGCCGGCCGAGGAGATCGCGGGCGTGAAGTGGCGCGAGCGAAAATTGATCGCCGCCGGGGTGGACGCCTTGCACGGTCTCTGCAACAATTTGGCGCCGTTGTCGCGTTTGCCCGGCGTGGTGACGGTCCACCATGTCGGCGGGGAACTGCCGCCCGGCGCGTGGCCCCGTTTCTTCTTCGGCGTCATTCCCCGGCGTTCGGCGCTGCGCGCCGATCGGGTGATCGCGGTGTCGGAACATACGCGCGAACAGGCGCTTTCCCGTTGGAAGCTCGATCCAAAACGGATTGAGACGGTTCTAGAAGGTGGACCGGACCCTCTCTTCAGACCGGCGACGAAATCAAACGACGATTCGAAGCCGTACGTCCTTCATGTGGGCGCCTTGTATATACGCAAAAACATCCCCAATCTTCTTCGCGCCTTCGCGATGTATATCGAGAAGAATCCCTCCCGCCCGCCGCGCCTCGTTCTGGCCGGACGGCCCGGGGATGCGTCCGACGAGATCGCGCGCCTCGTCAATACCGCCCCGCTTTCGGGACGCGTGGAGCTGCTCGGCTCCGTTTCCCGCGAACGACTCGTGTCTCTGTATCAGAACGCCGCCGCCGTCGTGGTTCCTTCTTTATTGGAAGGCTTCGGCTTCCCGGTGCTGGAGGCCATGGCCTGCGGCGCCCCCGTGATCGCGGCGCGCGCCACGTCCCTTCCCGAGGTGGCCGGCGACGCCGCGGTCCTGTGCGACGCGTCCGCGCCGCAGGGCCTGGCCGCCGCGCTGTCCCGGGTCCTGGACGACCCGGACCTGGCCGCCGACCTGCGCCGCCGCGGACCGGCCCGCGCCGCCTCGTTCTCCTGGGAGGCCGCCGCGCGGCGGACGCTGGAGATCGTCGACGCGGCGTGCGCGGACCGTCGAAAAAGCTAAAATCACCTCGTGCTCGAATACGCGTTCCTGACGTTCGGCTCGCTTTTCGCCATCGTGGACCCGTTCGCGGCGATCGCCCCGTTCCTGGCGATGACGTCCCGCGACACGCCCCAGCAGCGCCGCCGCACGGCGCGCACGGCCTGCGTCACGGCGGCGGGCGTGATGGCCGCGTTCGCCCTCCTCGGCCCCTCGATTTTCCACATGTTCGGGATCACCTTGGCCGCGTTCCAGGTGGCCGGAGGCCTGGTGCTCCTCCTGTCGGCGCTGGACATGCTGCGCGCGCAGAAGTCGGCGCTGAAGGAGACCCCGGAGGAAGTCGCCGAGGGCATGGGCAAGGACGACATCGCGATCACCCCGCTGGCCATCCCGCTGCTGGCCGGACCGGGCGCGATCACCACCTCCATCGTCCTGGCCGGCCGCGCCGCCAGCATCCCGCAGAAGGCGATCTTCTTCGTCCTGATCGGCCTGGTGGCCTTCGTCAGCTATTGGACCTTGGTGCTGGCCTCGGACAGCGCCAAGAAGCTGTCGCCCACCTTGCTCAACATCGTGACGCGCCTGATGGGACTTCTGTTGGCCGCCATCGGCGTGCAGTTCATCCTGTCCGCGCTCAAGATCGGCTGACGCCGCCCTCGAACATGCCCTTTCCCCCGACCGCTCTCAAGAACACCGTCCGGCGGCTCCTCGAGCGCCGTCCGGCGACGCGCGCCTGGCTGGAGAGCTACCGCCAGTGGCGCCTGGCCCGCAAGAGCCGCGAGCGGCGCGCGGTGTGGCACAAACCCTGGCAGATCTTCGACATCGAGCTGACCAACAAGTGCCCTTTCCGGTGCGTGATGTGCGCGCGCACCAACAACATGACGCGCGACCAGGGCCTGATGGACTTCGAGACCTTCAAGCTGGTCGTGGACCAGTACGTGGCGGCCAATCCCGGCCTGGCCGCCGACAACGGCGCCTTCCTCCACCACTTCGGCGAGAGCCTGGTGCACCCCCGCTTCGGCGAGTACATCCGCTACGCCGTGTCGAAGGGCCTGACCGGCGCCGCTCTCTCGATCAATCCGCTTTTGCTCACGCCGCCCATCGCCCGGGACCTGCTCACCTCCGGCATCCGCTCGCTGAACGTGTCCCTGGACGGCCACGACGACGAGTCCTTTTTTAAGATCCGGGGCATCCCGAACGCCTACGAGAAATCGAAGGAGAACCTCCTCGCCTTCCTAAAGCTGAAGACCGAACTGGGCAGCAAGACGATCATCCATCTGGGCATGATCGACTTCGAAATGAACCGGGAGAGCATCGAGCGCATGCGGGCGTACTGGAAAAGCATCCCCGGCATCGACTACGTGCGGGTCAAGGAAATGCGCCTGTGGAACGGCGACGCCCCGGACGTGAACGCGCTGGCCCCGAAGCGCGTGGACAACCGCGAGCTGCGCAAGACCCATAAGACCGTGGCCTGCAACGTCCCCTGGGAGCAGATGAGCGTGGCCTGGGACGGCGACGTGATCCCCTGCTGCTACGACTACGACAAGAAGTACGTGCTGGGGAACATCCACAAGCAGACCTTGAACGAGATCTGGAACGGCGAGCCCATGCGCAAGCTCCGCGCGGAGTTCATGAGCAACGACGTCCAAAACCCTCTCTGCCGGAGCTGCCCCGAGCTGTACTGCCGCCCGGGCAACGAGGACATCCCGCCCGGAGCGTAGGCCCGCCTAGGCGGCGTTCGGAGTCCCGAACAGGACGGAGTCGCGCCGCTCCACGCCGTAGCCCAGTTCGCGCAGCCGCGCCGTCGCCGCGGCCACCTCGGCCTCGTCGCCCTCCACCTCCATGACGATCCGCGGCCGCCGGGCCAGCAAGGCCGGCGCTCCGGCGAACACCAGGCGCCACGCGCCTTCGACGTCCACCTTGAGCAGGTCCACGCGGTCCACGCCCTGGGCGGCCAGGACGGCGTCCAGGCGTTCGGCCTCCACCTGGGTGGGCACGCGCGCGTCGCCGGTGAAGACCAAGGACTGCCAGCCCGTGGAGTACGGGGTGACGTAGAAGGTTTTCGTCTCCCGGGCCTCGGCGGCCGCGAACGGCGAGACCGAGACCCAAGCCAGTCCGTTGGCCTTCACGTTGCGCTCGAGCAGCGCGCGGTTGAACGGGAACGGCTCCACGGCCAGCACCCGGCCCGCCGGCCCCACGCGCCGCGCGCAATCCAAAGTGAAAATGCCCTGGTGCGCGCCCACGTCCACCACGGTCCAGCCCGCCTCCGGCACGAAGCCCGGCGCGCGGTAGGTGCCCTCGTCGATGATCTCCTGCAGGAGATACACCGCGGAGAACACGTCCAGCTCGATGGACAGGCCGCCGGCGGTGCGCGTCGTCACCGTGGACGCGTTCAGGCCCCGCCCGGCCAGGCCCGCCATGGCGGCCAGGCGGCTGTCGCCCTGGCTTTTCCCCTTGAGGCGCGCCCACTCGTAGCCGGCCCAGAAGCGCAGCACGCAGGCCAGGCGCGGGAGCAGACCGCCGGGCCGGCGAAACTGCGCCGAGACGTCGCGGAGGAAATTGCGGAGGGCTTTCATGGCGTCGGGGGCGATTCTAGCAAGTGCGCGTCAGCTTCGCGCCAGCCACTGCCGGACCGAGCGCGCGTCCTCGGCCGACAGCGTGGCCCAGAGCAGGCCCGCGTAGGCCGCGCCCGCCGCGGCGTTCACCGCCAGGAAGCCGGGCCAGGTCCAGGCCGAGCTGCGCCCCGCCCACGCGATGGCGAGCAGGACCGCCGTCGGCGCGGCCAGCGGCGCCGCGGATTCGCGCAGGAAGCGGCCCCAGGGAAGGCCCAGCAGGTGCCGGTGCGTCGCGTCCATGTAGTACAGGGTCGGCAGGGCCTGGGCGATCAGCGCGCCCGCCGCGGCGCCGGCGATCCCCCAGCGCGGAATCAAGACCGGCCACAGGACCAGGCTGAGCAGCGCCTGCGCCCACGACATCTTGGAGACGAAGCGCCCCCCGCCCAGCGCCCCGGCCACCGCGTGCGACGCGTGGAAGGCCAGCGCGAACACCTGCACCGCCACCAGCAGGCGCGCGGCGACCTCCGCGTTCTTCGCGAAGGACGGGTTCAGCCAGAGACCGAGCAGGTGGGGCATCAGGACGAAGAGCAGGGCCAAAAAGGGCAGGCTCACCGCGAACAGCGCGCGCGCCGCGCGCAGGTACAGCCGGCGGAGGGACTCGCGGTCCTCCGCGCGGTCGGCCTCGCTGAGCACGGGCATCAGCACGTGCGAGATGGTGGCCGGCAAGGTCTGGAAGCGCGCCAGCACGCCGGACGGGACGGCGTAGTAGGTGAGACGCGACATGTCCAGCATCCCCGCGACGAAGGCCTTGTCGATCTGGGTGGACGCGACGCCGGCCACGGTGGAGGGCCAGAAGGACAGGCCGTA
>JAGWMT010000266.1 GCA_028871595.1 Elusimicrobiota bacterium | reverse complement strand
CAGCGGCACCAGCCCGCCCACCACGTACGCGCCGCCGATGGTCAGCGCGGAGGTCAGTCCCCGCGACGGGTCGGGACGCTCCAGGCCCAGCTCGAAGCGCATCATGAAGTCCACCCAGGCGGGCTCGTTCTTTTCGAAGTTCTCCAGAATGGGCGCGATCTGCGCCTCGTCCAGACCGTAGTGGCGGAACACGGCCGCGACCTCCGCGCGCTCGGCGTGGGGTTTCTCGACGATCTCCTCGGCTTCGCGCTTGGCCTCGGCGGCGTAGTGCTCCTCGTCGCCGCGCGCGGCCAGGTAGCCGCCCAGGCCCATGGCGATGGAGCCCGCGGCGATCTCGGCCATGCCCGCGGTGACCACCAGCTTCGACGCCGCCACCGCCCCGGTCAGGCCCGCGGCCAGCGCGAAGGGGACGGTCAGGCCGTCGGACATGCCGATCACCAGGTCGCGCACGGCGTCGGTCGCGGTGAAGTGGTGTTCGTGGTGATGGTGAGTGGCCATGGGGCGATTCTATCATTCGGCGCCGCCGCGCGTGCGACCCGGTTACAGCTGAATCAGTCGTCGTTTGATTCGCGTCATTTCCGTCGCATGAATCCTGGCCGTCTTCGCGAACGACGGCCAATCCGCGACGGCCGCTCGGACTTCCTTCAGGACGGAGGGCGCTTCGCCGATTCCAAACCGATCCGCCAGCGCGAGGCAGTCTTCCTTTTTGATGCCGTCGAATTTTCCGTTGACCGACATCAGATGCCGCGCGGTCCATTCGCCCTCGGGATTATGCGCGAAGGTGACGTCGTAGGCGGGGGAGAGCGTCCAAGATCCGCCTTTGCGCAGGAGAAAGGAGAAGTTCTTCGTATGGTCGTCGCAGTTGCGGCCCATGACGTTGAACGCCATCCGGCGAAACGCCTCGACGTCCGCCGCGTGGCCGAGCTTCAATTGCCGCATCGTCATGAAAAACTGTTCGTAGCTGTTCGCGGACTTCTTCTTGAAATCCAGGTGGTCCATCGCGCAAAGGCTTTGCAGGTGATGCTTGGCGCCGTCGTCTTCACGGTCGAAGCGCCGCGTCATGAAATGCGCCCGGCCGTTTTCTTCCAGCAGCGTCGATTCGGGCATGTCGATTCCCGCCCGGCGCGCCATCAGATGATAGGCGTATTCGATCCGCCCGTGGTCTTCGGACGTTCCCAGTTCCAAGTCCTTTCCCATCCCGTCGAACTTGAGCAGCCAATGCTCGAAGCCGGGCAGCAGTTCGAACTGGCCGGAACGAAGCTCCTGGGTCTTGCGGTTCCAGCCGACGACGGCCTTCGCTCTGGCGCCGTTGGCCGAGGTCCCGACCTCGATGATGCTCCGCAGCGCCGCTTCCGCCTCCGAATCGTTCTCCAAAGTCCCGCGAACCGCTCTTCGGGCCACGGCCACGAGCTGGTTCATCTCTAACGCGGCCGGTCTGGCGGTTTTCGGGCCGCGAGTCGGTTTGAACTCGAGGGCGCCCATCGCGCGCCGTCCCATGTACGCGAGTCGATCAAGCGGGGTGATGCCGGATTTGGGGAGACCTTTTTCCGCCATGTATTTGTCGATGAGCGCGTTTCCGAACTCATCGGGCAGCGCGTCGGCGAGCATCGCCGGCAATCGCCGGTAGGTTTCTTCGGGAAGATCCGTAAAGGCATAAGGGCGTTCGGACTCGTCCGCGGGCATGTGGAGCGGCGAGAGTTGTATTCCGCTCCGGCCGAAGTCCTTGTCGTAGGCGAAGACGTAATAGCCCAACGATGGGTCGAGGGCGAGCGCTCCCACGAATTTTTCCCAGAGGAAGACTTCTATTCGTTGGACGGGCTGATAGCGCGAAGCGCCGTCTTTTTTATTTCGCTTCGCCATGGGCCCTCTTCCTGCCGCGCGCCCGTTGCCGCGTCGCGTGAGACGCCGCCATATGCAGGGGGTTGATCGTGATCTTCGGCGCGAGGCTCTGCAGCCATTCCTGCCTGTCGAGGGCGCGAACGACGCGAACCAGGGTCGTGAGATTGGCGCCCTGGCCCGATTCCAGGTGACGCAGGGCGTTCATGCTCACCCCGGCTTGAGCGGCGAGGGATTGCTGGGTCAGGTTTTTCTGCAAGCGAAGCGCCCGGATGTTGTCGCCGACGGAGTGGATGAGTTCTTTGGGGCTTATGATTCCATTCATAAAGCATCTCTAAGAGACACTCGTATACCATTGGAGCATGTAAATGTCTTGTATAGAGCGATAATAACAGACAATTGAGTCTATGTCAATATTAAATAATTAACTTAAAAAGAGCAGTTAATATGAAAATTGTATCATAACAGATCTAAATAAGACATTTAAAATATTTTGCATTCTTGAGGACATGGGGGGAATTCAAGACTCGCGCCGGCACGAGTTTTGATCGTCTGGACGGGATCGCGACGTGCTCCAGGACCTCCATCGGTCCGGTTGGATTGACAAATGGCGTGAGACACTTCTCTTGACGCTGGCGTCCGCGGACTGTATCCTTCGGTCATGAGAACGCTCCGCTTCCTTTCGCTCCCGCTCCTGATCGCCGCGACGTCCGCCTGCGGCATCCTCTATACGGACGTCAAGGTTCCGCGCGGCTACCGCTCCGCGACTCCCGCGGACGTGAAGACCTCGCCCGACGATCCGGCCGCGACCGGCCAGGCCTGCTCGCGCAGCCTGCTGTGGCTGGTGGCCTGGGGGGACACCTCGTACGACCGCGCGCTCAAGGACGCCCTCGGCCCGCGCGACGGCATCCTGTACGACGTGCGCTCCGACTTGAAGGTCAACGCCTACGTGCTGGGACTGTACACGAAGACGTGCACCGTCCTGAGCGGGAAGCTGGCCAAGCCGTGAGGTTCCTCCTGGCCCTCGCCTTGGGGGCCCTGCTGGCGGCGCCGTGCCGGGCCAACGGCGAGGGCGACGAGGACGACGCGGTTCCGGGCATGCAGCCGACCAGCGGCCTGGTCCTGTTCTACCGGTCCGCGGGGCCCATGTCGTTCGTGGCCATGACGCCCAAGGACGTGCCCGAAGGCGCGCGCAAGATCCGCGAGGTCCGCGGGCGGGCCTGCCAGCGCGGGCTGGCCGTGCCCATCGCCGCGAACTTCAACGCCACCAACATCAGCGCCTATCTGGGCGACGGCAGCTACGGCAAGGCCCTGGCCCAGATCAAGCGCGAGCATCCCGACGTGAACGGGATCTACGACGTGCGCACCGACGTGGAGGTGTTCAGCGTGCTGGGCATCTACCGGTCGCTGTGCACCATCGTGACGGCGCGGGCCTTCGCCCTGCCTTAACGCCCCCGGGGCCGGGTCAGGCGGTCCAGCCAGCCGATGATCCCGCCGCGGTGCAGCACGCACTCGCGCAGCGGCTCCGTTCCGGCGATGAAGAACTCGTCGGCCTTGCGCGGGCAGCCGGAGCGGGCCAGCATTCCAGAATCCGCGCAGATGCGCGCCGTGACGATCCCGTCGGGGCGCACGAAATCCCCGCCGGGCCGGTCCGCGGCCGCCTCCTTCATGAACGCCGCCCACAGCGGCAGCGCGTCCTTGGCGCCGGTCAGCTTGAGCGCCCGGTTGTCGTCGGCGCCGGTCCACACGCCGGTGAGCAGGGCGGGCGTGAAGCCCACGAACCACGCGTCGCGGCCGTCGTTGGTGGTGCCGGTCTTGCCCGCGGCCGGCGCGGTGAAGCCCAGGCGCGCCAAGGAGCGGGCCGTGCCCTCCTTGACCACGCTTTCCATCAAAGAGGTCGTCAGGTAGGCCACGGCCGGGTCCAGGACCACGGCGGATTCCGGCGGCGGCGCCTCCAGCACGCCGCCCTCGGCGTCCAGCACGGCCAGCACCAGGCGCGGCGACGCGCGCCGGCCCTCGTCGGCGAAGGGCCCGTAGGCGGAGGTCAGCTCCAGCAGGCCGATCTCCGAGGCGCCCAGCGCCAGGCCCAGGTCGTCGCGCAGGGGGCTGACGACGCCGCAGGCCCGCGCCATCTCCTGCACGCGCTTGACGCCCACGCGCTCGGTCAGGTCCAAGGTGGCCGCGTTGAGCGAATGGGTGAGGGCCAGGCGCATGGTGGTCGTTCCGTAGTAGATCCCGTCGTAGTTGTTCGGCGACCAGTCGCGCGCCGCGCCCGCGGCGCCCGGATAGCTCTTGGGCTTGTCGCGCAGCAAGGTGGCCGGCGTCAGGCCGATCTTCAGCGCCTCCGCGTACACGAAGGGCTTGAACGCGGAGCCGGGCTGGCGCGACGCCTGCGTGGCGCGGTTGAACTGGCTGACGCCGAAGTCCCGCCCGCCGGTCAGGGCCAGCACGTCGCCGGTGCGCGGGTCCAGCGCGACCAGGGCCGACTGGTGCCGGGCGCTCCGGGCCGTCTTCTGCGCCAAGGACTGCAGGAGCGGGTCCATGGCGGTGTAGATGGACAGGCCGTTGCGGTACAGCACGTCGCCGCCGTACCGCGGCACCAGCTGGCGCACCACCTCGGCCACGTAGTAGGCGTTGTCCCGGCTCTCGCCCTCGGCCGCGCCGCGCACCGCGTTCACGGGCTGGGCCAGGGCGGCCTCCAGCGCCGCCTCGCCGATGAAGCCGTCCTCCTTCATACGGTGCAGGACCCAGTCGCGCCGGGCGCGGCAGGCCTCCAGGTTCTGGAACGGGCTGTACAGCCCGGGCCCGCGGATCATGCCCGCCAGCGCGGCCGA
>JAGWMT010000265.1 GCA_028871595.1 Elusimicrobiota bacterium | reverse complement strand
CGCATCATCCCGGACCCCACGAAGTCCCTGGCCGACGGCGCCATCGTGGCCTGGGCCGATCCCGTCACCACGCGCACCAACCGCTGGAAGAAGTCCTGGTCCGGCTACTACACCGAGATCCTGGAGCAGATCGCCGAACAGTTCGGCATCCCCCTGGATAAACCGTGGAACAAGCTGTCGGATAAACATAAAGAGATCATCCTGAAGGGCGGGGGCACCTACACTCCGTCCTGGGCCAAGAATCCGCAGGAGTTCGAGGGCGTCATCAAGAACCTGGAACGGCGGGTCAAAGAATCCGAGTCGGATTTCGTCAAAGGCGCCATCGCGGAGCGGTTCATGGGGCGAAAATTGTGCCCCGCCTGCAAAGGCGCGCGCCTGAAGGCCGAGGCCTTGGCGGTGAAAATCGGCGGGATCAACATCAGCGACGTGGTGAAAATGTCGGTCGAGAACGCGCAGATATTCTTCCGCGATCTCAAGTTGAGCGAGCAGGACCGTCTGATCGCCCGCCAGGTCATGAAAGAAATCACGTCGCGGGTCGAATTCCTGGCCGCGGTCGGGCTGGAATACCTGACGCTTGACCGCGCCAGCGAGACCTTGGCCGGCGGAGAGGCGCAGCGGATTCATCTCGCGACGCAAATCGGTTCCGGGCTGACCGGGGTGATGTATGTACTCGACGAACCGTCCATCGGGTTGCACCCGCGCGACAACGCTCGTCTGCTGACGACCCTCCGCCGTCTCCGTGATCTGGGCAACACCCTCATCGTGGTTGAACATGACGAAGAAACCATCCGGACCGCGGACTGGATCGTGGACCTGGGCCCCGGCGCCGGGATACACGGCGGCAAGATCGTAGCTCAGGGCAAGATCGGGGATATTCTGAAGTCAAAAGAATCCCTGACCGGCGCGTATCTGCGCGGCGAAGGCCATCAGCCGCCCCCCTCCAAGGGCCGCAAGCCCAAGGACTGGCTCAAGATCCGGGGCGCAAAACAATTCAACCTAAAAAACATCGACGTGGACATCCCGTTGGGCGAATTCGTCTGCGTCACTGGCGTCTCCGGCTCCGGGAAGTCCACGCTCGTTCACGAGATTGTTTACAAATCACTGGCCAAAGAGCTCCACGGCGCGAAGGACGACCCGGGGCAGCACAAATCCATATCAGGCATAGAGCATATCGACAAAGTCATCGTGGTGGACCAGACCCCCATCGGACGCACGCCTCGTTCCAACCCGGCGACGTATACCGGTCTCTGGGGCCCCGTCAGAGACCTCTTCGCCATGCTGCCTGCCGCCAAGGCCCGCGGTTATAAGCCTGGCCGTTTTTCGTTCAACGTGAAGGGCGGGCGTTGCGAGAACTGCGAAGGCGACGGCATGCTCCAAATCTCGATGCAGTTCTTGCCTGATGTTTATGTGCCGTGTGATGAGTGCAAAGGCGCGCGCTTCAATGAAGAAACGTTGACCGTCAGATATAAAGGCAAGAATATCGCCGAAGTCCTGGCCATGTCGGTCTCCGAGGCGGCCGTGTTCCTGTCCGCCCACGCGCCCATGGTGCGGGTGCTCAAGACCCTGGAGGACGTGGGCCTGGGCTACGTGGGCCTGGGGCAGAGCGCCACCACCTTGTCCGGCGGCGAGGCCCAGCGCGTGAAGCTGGCCACCGAGCTGTCGCGCCGCGGCACCGGGCGCACGTTGTACATCCTGGACGAGCCCACCACGGGGCTCCACTTCGCCGACGTCGCCAAGCTTCTGGAAGTCCTGCACCGCCTCACCGACCAGGGCAACACGGTGCTGGTCATCGAGCACAACACCGACGTCATGCGCTCGGCCGACTGGCTGATCGACCTGGGCCCGGACGGCGGCGACAAGGGCGGCCGGCTGGTGGCCGCGGGACGACCGGGCGACCTGATGATGAACAAGGCCTCCCACACCGGGGCCTTCCTGGCCGAACTGGCCGCCGCGGCCGCCTAAGTCAGCGGTCCCGGGACTGGCCGGTGTTCGAGCTGGGGAAGACCATCCGGGGCGTGACCTCCCAGCCGCTGGAGAAGGCGTGGAACGGGGAGCTCCCCCGCGCGGCCTTATTGATGACCCCGTCGCCCTGGGCCCGGTCGGCGTCGCTGAGGGCCTCCACGCGCCGCTTGTGCATGGGATCGTTGAGCCAGTTCCGCCACTGGTGGTTGAAATCCGCGGTCGAGCGGAAGCGGTAGGCCAGCATCAGCGCCTCCTCGGAGGTCTTGCCGTCGCGCAGGAGGGAGCAGAAGTTCTTGAACTGCAGGCGGGAATGCTTGCGCACCAGGAAATTCATCATGGAGTAGGCCTGCACGTACCACTCCGCCACCTTGGTCTTGTTGTCGTGCAGGTCCTTGGTGGGGTTGATCTCCAAAAAATCGTCGATCGGGAACCATTTCGCCGGGTCCATGGCCACCATGCTTTGGTACCACTGCGAGGTCTGCGGCCGTTCCGGTGAGTCGGCCTCCTCCAGCATGGCCAGGCCCTCGTTGACCCAGCTGGGCGGCTGGACATGCTTCTCCTGGAAGTAGCTGACGAACAGGAGGTGGGTGGTCTCGTGGGCCAGGACCCGGAGCATCTGGGGGGTGGTGGCCATGCTGGGGATGGCCACGGCCTTCTTGTCGTAGATGGCCACGCCGTTGGACCAGGGTGGAGGCGAGAATTCGCCCGCCACGTAGGACTGCAGGTCCCGGTAGAGGTACAGGTTGATCTTGTCCTTCGCCATCCACGGGGAAAACGTGCCCAGGTCCATCCCCAGGCGGAAATGGATCCGCTCGATGCCGATGGTCAGGCCCGGAGGCAGCCACGTGTCCTGGTGGCGGACGATAAAGTGCGGAGTGGAGGTCTCCCGCCAGTCCCACCCCTGCTCCGCCGGCGACGCGGACGCGCGCGCGGCCAAAAGCAGCGCCAGAAGCCAGACGGAGGGCATGGTTCCAGTCTAACAGATGAGACCATAGTCCGCCAGGCGGGATTTTGGTATAATGACACCTCTTAAAGCCGGGCACCCGATAGCCGCATGGAGACACCGATGGCGACTTTACGCACGCTGTTCCTGAACCCCCCTTCCTTCGAAGGCTTCGACGGGGGCGCGGGAGCCCGCTACCAGGCCCGACGCGAGATCAAGTCCTTCTGGTTCCCCACCTGGCTGGCCCAGCCGGCCGCCTTGATCCCCAACTCCAAGCTGATCGACGCTCCGGCCGACGACCTCGGTTTGGGCGAAGTATTAAGCAGAGCTCGAGGTTTCGAGCTCTGCGTCATCCACACCTCCACTCCCTCCTTCGACAACGACGTGAAGGTGGCCCAGGCCTTGAAGGAGCAGAACCCGGACATGCGCATCGGCTTCGTGGGCGCCCACGTGGCCGTGCTTCCGGAGCAGTCCCTGAAGATGGCCCCCGTCCTGGACTTCGTGGGCCGCGAGGAGTTCGACTACACCCTGAAAGAAGTCGCCGAAGGCCGCCCGTACGAGTCCATCGCGGGCCTGTCCTTCCGCAAGGGCGACGAGATCGTCCACAACCCCGACCGGACCCTCATCGATGATATGGATAAGTTGCCCACCGTCTTGGACGTGTATAAGCGCGACTTGATCATCGAAAACTACTACATCGGGTACCTCAAACACCCCTATCTGTCCATCTACACCGGTCGTGGTTGCCCGGCCCGCTGTTCCTTCTGTTTGTGGCCCCAGACCGTCGGCGGCCATGTGTACCGGACGAAGTCCGCGGAAGCCGTCATCGCCGAGATGGCCAAGGCGCAGAAGATGTTCCCCCAGGTCAAAGAGTTCTTCTTCGACGATGATACGTTTACCGCCGACCTGACCCGCGCCGCCGAGATCGCCAAGGGCCTCGGGAAGCTCGGCATCACGTGGTCGTGCAACTCTCGGGCGAACGTCCCCTACGAATACCTGAAGACCTTCAAGGAAAACGGTCTTCGGCTCCTCCTGGTGGGTTATGAATCCGGCAACCAGCAGATCTTGAACAATATCAAGAAGGGCGTGCGCGTGGACATCGCCAAGGAGTTCACCAAGAACTGCCGCAAGCTGGGCATCATCATTCACGGAACGTTTATCCTGGGACTGCCGGGAGAAACCAAAGAAACCATCGAAGAATCGATCAAGTACGCCTGCGGTTTAAATGTCGACACCATCCAGGTGTCCCTGGCCGCCGCCTACCCCGGCACCGAGCTGTACCGCCAGGCCATGACCAACAAGTGGTACGACGAGAAGACCTTGGTCCGCAACGACGGCACGCAAGCGTCCGCGATTCAATATCCCCACCTGAAGGCCGCCGACATGGAGGCGGGCGTCAAGCGCTTCTACTCGAAGTTCTACGCGCGTCCCACGCCCATCTTCCGCATGCTGGTGAGCATGGCCAAGGACCCCGTCGAGCGCAAGCGCCGTCTGCGCGAAGGCAAGGAGTTCCTGGACTACCTGCGCGGACGCCAGAAGCCGGTCGAGTCGCGTCTGGAGACGAAGGTCGGCCCGAAGCCCGAGAAGAAGGAGCCGGTCGCGGCCTGAGCCGGGGGCGCCCATGCCCGTGGACTGGCCGATCGGGGGTTTCGCGATGCTTCTCGCCGCGCTGGCGGGGCGGACGGTGTTCTCCGCCCTGGCCGTCGCGACGGGCGTCTTCGCGCTGCTCTTCTCGCTGGCCTCGGCCGTGTTCGGCTGGCGCTTCCTGCGCGGCCTGAAGCGCCGCTCGCCGGC
>JAGWMT010000264.1 GCA_028871595.1 Elusimicrobiota bacterium | reverse complement strand
ACGTACGCCACGCCTTTCTCCGACACGGATATTTGTTCGGGCGGATCCGGAAACGCCGGTCCGACGCCCTGGGCCGAGATGACGGCCCAACCGGCGGGCATGCGCGCGACGTAGGCGGCGTTGCGCGCGTCCGGGCTCAGCGCCGGCGACCGGATCTCCGGGTAGGGATTGCCGACGCGCCGTCCGTTCAGCGCGACGGCGACCCCCAGCGAATTCCCGTCGGCGTCGGAAACGGCCGTCAGGTGCAGCAAAGCGGAGCCGTCCTCGGACAGCGCGGCCGAGTTCGGAAGGCTTCCTTCCGCGCCGCGGACCAGGACGCGGCCGTCCAGCAGCCAGCGGTCTTCCCCTCCCGAGCTTTCCCAACGGGCGACGTGGTAGCCGTCCGCGGAGAAGAGGGCGTCTTGCGGCGGGCCGGCGTCGTAGGACACCGTCTGGGCGGCCGCGGAGGCGGCCAGCAAGGAGAGAACCAGCGCCCCCGGCGCGTTCATCCCGCCAGGGTAGCCGGAACGGCGGGCCGCGTCAAGATCGACGGGGCGGCCAAAACGGCGAGAACCACCCGGCATCGCCGCTTCATGGCGACTCTGGAGTAAGTGAAATGGCGTATCCGCTTATTCCACTCGCGCCGGCGCGAGTTTCCCGCAATGGGCCGGTCGAATCCCGGGCGCCGGCTCGTCCATTGAATCTACGGGCGCTTGCGGAAGCCGCCCGGCTTCTTGCCGAACTTCTTCGGGCCGAAGCCGCCGGGCTTGTCGGCCCACTTCGGCTTGTCGCCGAACTTCTTGGGCCCGAAACCGCCGGGCTTGTCGGCCCACTTCGGCTTGTCGCCGAACTTCTTGGGCCCGAAGCCGCGGGGCTTGTCGCCCCACTTCGGCTTGTCGCTCCAACGCGGCTTGTCGCCGAAGGACTCGCGGCGCTCGGACGGAGCGGCCCAGGACTTCGGCGCGCCGAAGCCGCCGGCCTTGCGGCGGTCCTTCCCGGAGCGGCGCTCCACGAAGCCGGGTCCGGGGACGAAGGCGGGCTTGGGGCCCGCGGCGTCCGGGCGCTCTTCCTTGGGGCGCGCCTCGTTGACGAAAATCTGCCGGCCGCCCAAGGTCGCGCCGCTCAGCTTCTTGAGCGCGGCGGCGGCCTCGGCCTCGGTGGCCATCTCCACGAAGCCGAAGCCCTTGGAACGGCCGGTCTCCCGGTCCATGATGAGCTTGACGTGGGCCACCTTGCCGCACGCCGCGAACAGCTTCTCCAGCTCGTCCTGGGTGGTCTCGTAGGAAAGCCCGCCGACGAACAAATTCGTGGTCATGGGGTTATTCTAGCTGTTTGCCGGGCGCCTCGGGGGGCGATCGGAAGGCCGCCAGGAACGCCGCGATCCAGACGACGGTGAAGAGAAGATAAACCGCTGAGCGAAAATATCCAGCAGAAGAACGTTCGTGCCCGCGCCGAAACGGAACAGGAACGCGCCGACCTTCTCCAGGGTCCGCTCGCGGCGCACCGCGGCCGAAAGGGATATCCACATCAACACCACGATCCCGGCGTAAAGCCCCAGAAATCCCCCCTTCGGCGCGAAGCCGTCCGGGATTCCGGCGGCGTTGAAATGGGACGCGGCCATCGCGGGAAGGGTCCGGCACGCACCCCCCGGCCGCCCGAACGCAAGGCGCTCGGGCGCCTCGGACTCAACTCGCGCCGGCGCGAGTTTGTGGATAAATCCGCCCGCATTTCCTACGATTTGACCCCATGAAGAGCGCCAAGGCCGCCCCGAGCACCCCGAAGAAGGAGAAGCCGCGTCCCGCCGGCAAGTCCGCCGACGAGATGGGCAAGCAGCAGCGCGAGATCTCGGTGTCCGAGTTCTTCACCAAGAACCGGCACCTCCTCGGCTTCGACAATCCCCGCAAGGCCCTGCTCACCGCCGTCAAAGAGGCCGTCGACAACGCCTTGGACGCCTCGGAGGAGGCGGGCCACCTGCCCGAGATCGTGGTGAAGCTGGAGGCCACCGGCGTGGGCGACGCTCCGGTCCCGCCGGTCTCGCAGGCCACGCGCTTCCAGGTGACGGTCATCGACCACGGCCCCGGCATCGTGCGCGACCAGATTCCCAAGGTGTTCGCCAAGCTGCTGTACGGTTCCAAGTTCCACCGCCTGCGCATGAGCCGCGGCCAGCAGGGCATCGGCATCTCGGCGGCGGGCATGTACGGCCAGCTGACCACCGGCAAGCCGGTGAAGATCATCTCCCGCACCGGAGAGAAGTCCCCCGCCCACTACTTCGAGGTCCAGATCGACACCAAGAAGAACGAGCCGCTGGTGCTGGAGAAGAAGCAGATCGAGTGGGAGCGCCACCGCGGCACCCAGGTCACCATCGAGCTGGAAGGCAAATACGTGAAGGGCCGCGCGTCCGTGGACGAGTACATGGAGCTGACCTCCATCGCCAATCCCCACGCCACCTTCATCTACCACGCCCCCGACGGCGAGGTGAAGACCTACGCCCGTTCCATCCACGTCCTGCCCGACCCGCCCAAGGAGATCAAGCCCCACCCGTACGGCATCGAGCTGGGCATGATGCTCAAGATGCTTCAGGACACCAAGTCCCATTGGCTGTCGGGCTTCCTGTCCGCGGACTTCTCGCGCGTGTCCACGGAGACCGCGGAGGAGATCTGCAAGGCCGCGGGCGTCAGCGCCAAGAAGCGCCCCCGCGACGTGGTCGGCCAGGAGGCCGAGAACCTGTTCAAGGCCCTGCAGGCCGCCAAGCTGATGGCGCCGCCCACGAACTGCCTGTCGCCCATCGGCGAGCGCGCCATCCTGGCGGGTCTCTATAAACAGATCAAGGGCGAGTTCTACACCGCCGTCACCCGGCCGCCGGCCGTGTACCGCGGCAACCCCTTCGTCATCGAGGTGGGCCTGGCGTACGGCCGCAGCCCCGAGGCCGCGGCCGCCGCCGCCAGCGCCGCGCCGAAGGCGCCGCTGGCCGAGGGCGAGAGCCGCGACGAGGGCGACGACGAGATGGCGCGCGTCATCCGCTTCGCCAACCGCGTCCCCCTGGTCTACCAGCAGTCGGCCTGCGCCACGTTCAAGGCCGTGCTGGACACCACCTGGAAGAACTACGGCGTGTCCCAGTCGCGCGGCGCGCCCCCGCAGGGCCCCATGGCCATCATGGTCCACATGGCCTCGGTGTGGGTGCCGTTCACCAGCGAGTCGAAGGAGGCCATCGCCGACTACGACGAGATCCGAAAGGAGATCACCCTCGCGCTGCGCGAGGCGGGCCGGCGCCTGGGCGTGTTCATCAAGCGCCGCGAGCGCGCGCACCTGGAGAACAAGCGCCGGAACATCTTCGAGCTCTATATTGAGGAAGTCGTCGGCGCCTGCTCCCGCCTGAAGGGCGGCAAGCTGGCGGAGAACAAGCTGCGCGACCAGCTTCTGGACATCGCCAAGAAGCTGACGGGCGGGCAGAAGACCGACCAGCTCCTGGACAAGCACGCGGGGCCCCACGGCCTGCCCGACTCCATCATCGTGACCGCCGAGGGCATCGAGGGCGAGGTCCCGGCGGATGTCCCGGCCCCCGCCGCGGAGGCCGCGCCCGCGCCGGATGCGACGGCGAAGAAGACATCCAAACCCAAGGCCAAGCCGGCGGCGAAGCGGAGAAAGAAATGACGAGGAGACACCCCGAAGTCGAGAAGAAGCTGATCGGCCTGGCCGATCTCGTCATCGCCGCGGCGCAGAAGAAGAAGGATCCGTCCATCTCCATCCCGGTGCGCTCGCTGTCGAACGTCAAGTTCAACGAGAAGAAGGGCTTCATCGAGATGGGCTCCAACAAGCAGCTGCGCACCTTCTTCAACGTGGCCATGGCCAAGAAGTTCATGCAGACCATGCTGGTGGCCGACGCCTTGAACGAGCTGCAGAAGGCGGACCTCACCACCAGCCTGCGCGAGATCTACTACCGCACGAAGCACACCATGGGCGACTCCCATGAGAACACCTTCGACGATCAGGCGGAGTCGGACCCCGTGATCGAAGACCTTGAGGTCGGACTGGCGGCGCTGCGCGAGGAGTTCCACGTGCGCGCGGAGAACGCGGGCACCATCATCGGGCCGGTGATCTTCGAGGACGACGGCGACACCGTCAACTGCGCGAAACTCGGCAAGGGCGGCTACTCCGTCCCGTCCATCGTGGAGGAGGAGTACCTCCAGATCAAGAAGTGCACCGCCGACTTCGTGCTCCTGATCGAGAAGGGCACGCAGTGGAACCGCCTGGCCGAGGACAAGTTCTGGCGCAAGTACAACTGCATCCTGCTCACCGGCAACGGCCAGCCCCCGCGCGGCGTGCGCCGCCTGGCCCGCCGCCTGCACGAGGAGAAGAAGCTGCCGGTGTACGTCCTGGTGGACAACGACCCCTGGGGGTACTACATCTACTCGGTCGTCAAGCAGGGCTCCATCAACCTGGCCTTCGAAAGCCAGCGCATGGCCATCCCCGCGGCACGCTTCGTGGGCCTGTCGTCGGCCGACCCGGAGCACTACGACCTGCCGCGCAACGTCGGCATCAAGCTCAACGACAAGGACATCGGCCGCGCCAAGGAGCTGATGGCCTACCCGTGGTTCCAGAAGAAGCACTGGCAGGTCGAGATCAAGCGCATGCTGACCAGCGGCCTCAAGTTCGAGCTCGACGCGCTGGCCAACAAGGACTTCCAGTACCTGACCAAGCAGTACCTGCCGCGCAAGCTCAAGGACAAGGACTGGCTGGACTGATTCC
>JAGWMT010000263.1 GCA_028871595.1 Elusimicrobiota bacterium | reverse complement strand
CTTCGGCGTCCTCCTCAAGAAATACGCCGGGGCTCCGGAAATGCGCGAGGTGGTCATGGAAGGGATGAAGCAGGCTCCCGCGGACCTGACGTCCTCGGCGATGGACGTGCTGCAGAACGACCAGGTGGTCAAGGACTTGATCGCCAACGTGGCCGGCGGCATGGGCTTGCCGCCCAGCGTGACGGGGATGATCAACGGCGGCGGCGATCCGTCGACGATGGACGCGGGGAAAATCACCAGCGACGTGATGAACAACCCCGAGTTGAAGAAGGCCATGCAGGGTCAGGCTCCTCCGGTGGCCTTGCCCAACCAGCAGTAATCCCCCCCCCGTCCCGAAAAAAGAGCGCCCCGCGTCTTTCGCGGAGCGCCCCTTTTTGGGTCCGAAAGTCCGCCGTCTTAGTGGGACGAGACGGGCGTGGTCGTCGGCGAGGTGGCCGTGTTCGTGTTCGCCGTCGTCGAAGTGGGAATGGGCACGCACTGATGGTTCGCGTTCAGGTAGGTTCCCTGGCCGCACTGCAGCGTGGTGCCGGCCGCGGGCGTATTGGTGTTCATGTTCTGTCCGCCGCAGCCGCCCGACTGGCAGCCCGCCGCGCCGACCAAAGCCGCGGCGAACGCCGCCGCCGAAACGCTCATCGTCAATATTTTCATGGTCGATTCCCCCGATTAATGGGTGCTGGTTCCCGAGACGGGCACGCAAACGCCGTTCTGCTGGCTGGTGCCGGGGCCGCAGCTGACGGTGGGAGTATTGGTGTTGTTGCTGTTCAGGTTCGTCCCGCCGCATCCGCCGGAGCTGCAGCCGATCGAGAACATCGCCGCCGCCGTCAGCGCCACCGCCGACCACCTGAAAATCTTCATACGTCCTCCCTTTCTCTTGCGCCTTGCCGGATAGTGTACGGCGGCCCTTGCGGGCTGTCAAGGCTTGGACGGCGGATTTATCGTTTTTTTACCGCCTCCGGGGCCGTCAGGGCCTCGCGCAAACGGGCCGAAACCCAGCGCGGCATCCAGAACATGTGCAGGATCGCGCTGTAGTGGCCGAATGGGACCCACACGCGTCGGGCGGCCGGGAACGCCTCGGCCAGCTTGAGGGCGTTCGCCCGGGGGATCACGGTGTCCCAGCTCGCGTTCACCAGCAGCACCGGCTTGTCCTTGTTCCGGTCGCGGTAATCCAAGGGATCCAGTCCCGCCCAGGCGGCCTTCAATTCTTCGGGCTTCAACGACATCTTGCGCGCGAACGGCCCGGTCAGGGAACTGGAGAGCAGGAGGGACGGAAAGTCCGCGCCACCCAAAAGGAACGCGGCGTAGCGCGGCCGGGGGTCCACCGAGTAGGTCACCGATCCCACGATGGCCCCCAAGCTGATGCCGAACAAGGCCATGCGGTCCGGCTCCACCTCGGGCCGCGCGGCCAGCACGCCCAAGGCGCGCCGGGCGTCCAGCACGGATTGCCGGAAGTTCATGGCTAGGTGCTTCGCGGTGCGCGCGAGAAAGACCTGACCGCTGGGCTCGGACGGGTCGGGACGGCGGTGAAACTGAGTGGGCATCTCCAGCCACATCACGACCAGTCCGTCCCGGACGAAGCGTTGGGCGAACTGCGTTTCGATCCAAACGTTCGGCGCCGCCATCACGGGGAGCACCAGGACCGCGGGCCGCCTCCGGCCGCCATAGGCGTTGGGCGTCATCAGATGGGCCCAGACCACGTCGTTGGCGGGCCAGGGGCTTTTCGCGGCCGATGGGAAGCGCAGCAGCGTTTCCGTCCATTCCGGCCCGGGCGTGACCGACGCGACCTCCACCCGGAAGCTTCCTTTCGGCAGGTCCAGCGTCCCGGCCGGGGCGAAAGTCGCGGCCAGCATCGTCGACGTCAAGAGCAAGAGGGATGCGCGCATCGGGAAAAAGCTCCGCAGGCATTATGCCACATCCCGGCTCGCTCTGGGTCCAACGGCCCAGGCCGCTCTAAAATCCCATCACCAAGGAGAACGCTCCCTGGTAGATGTCGTGGGTGCCGAGGGACTGCTCCGTGACCACGGTGGATTTGCCCATCGCCCAGTAGGAGTAGTCGAACTTGAGGGCGAAATGGTCCGTGAGCTGGTAGTTGACCGCGGCGGTGTACTTGTCGATTTGCCGCTGGACGTAGGTCGTGTCCGCGCGGACCCCGGTCAGCGACGGGAAAACGGTGGTCCCGTCGTTGTAATTCAGCAGGAAATCCAAAAGCGGTCCGCGCCGGTACAATTGGTTGTAGACCAGCACTCCGGTCAGCCGCCTCCCGAACGCCGGCTTGCGAATGATGGGAAAGGCGGCCTGGACGAAGTAGCCGTAAATCTCCTCGCTGCGCCGGACCTGTTGGATCGGCGCCACCAAGGCGGGATTCGACGCGGTGCTGGTGGAGACGACCAGGGGATTAAGAAACTGGTCCGAGGTGTACATGGCTTCGCCCGAAAAGCTGACGCCGCGGTACTGGAAGGACCAGTTCATGTCCCACATCTGGTAGGCGAGCTCCCCTTCCAGGTCGTAATTGCCTCCCATGCCGGAGAATCCCAGGATGACGCCGTCCAGGTCGGCGTCGCGCTCCGGAATCGGGAAGGGAAGGCGCAGGTCGCCGAGCGCGAAGATCACCCGGGCGCCGACGGATTTGGCGTTGTTGTTGTCGGCCATGTTGTTGTTCTGGTGGCCGAAGTCCGGCGTCACGCCGCTGGTCGGAGGACCCGGGATTCCCAGGTTCTGGGGGTTCGGGAAGGTGCGCGAGCGATTCGTGCTCTCGCCCAGGCCGTTGACGACGTACACCGTCAGCTCGTCGGGGATGAGCGGGTGCACGCGCACCGGATACCAGCTGAAGCGCGCGCCGATGTCGGTGTAGCCGGCGCTCACCGGCGGCCGCGGCGAGTTGGGCCGCACCACCAGGTCGATGCTGTCGGGCGACGCGTAGAGCAGGGGGCGGGTGACGGTCAGGAACTGATCCGGCCGGTACAGCTCGTTGTAGCGGCCGAACGGGACCAGGAATTTTCCGAATTGCAGCCGGATCCGCCGGACCTTGTCGTATTCGGTGTACAACTGGAAGAGGCGGAGATCGCCCTGCGACGCGGTGGGGACGTTGAGCTCCAGATGGAACGGCACGCCCTCAAGAGCGGGCCCCTCGACGCCGAAGTACATGTCGGCGAGATAGACCTCGTTCTGAATCTGCGTCTCGAAACCGGGCTTGCGCGGGCCGACGTTGCGCCAATTGACCGACATGCTGCCGAACAGGCGCGTCCGCCCCAGACGCTCCAGCAGGAAATCCCGGCCCGAGGGCTCCGGCAGTGCCAGGCTCCCGCCCACGCCATCCGCCCGCGCGGGGGCCGCCGCGGCGGCGGCCAGCAGCGCCGCCAGGAAAATTTGACACAGGACGGATGAAGATGTACGATGGGGCACGTTGCGGTCAGTATAACGCGTTTTCGGCGGGAATGCCACGCGTTCAACCAAGGGGGAATTCTCATGTCTCACGTGATCGTCGAAGGTTGTCACGGCGAAGTGTACGCGGCCTGCGTGGACGTCTGCCCGGTGGAGTGCATCCACCCCGGCGACTACCAGGGCAAAGGGATGATGATCATCGATCCCGAGGTCTGCATCGATTGCGGCGTCTGCCTGCCCGAGTGCCCGATCGGCGCCATCGTCGGCTCGGTCGACGAGAACCCGACGTGGGCCAAGATCAACGCGGAACTGACCCCGTCCTTCAAGGGCAACCCGAAGGTCACGCCCCGTCCGCCGAACGATCCTCCGCACAACCCGGCCAACAAGCTCGTCAAGTAAGACGGCCTTGATCGGAAAAGCCGAGCGGCCCGCGCGGTCGCTCGGCTTTTTTTTCCTTTCGTTGACGGCGCTCTCGCCCGCCCTTCACGCGATGAACTACAACATCGTCCACCGGACCTCGCTCGACACCGCTCAAGCGCGGGTCGTGGGTCTCGAACGCCTTCCGTTCGCCGAAGGCCTGTTCCGCACCAAGGCGGCCACGGGAACGCTCGAGTCTCCGGACCTGGAATCCCCGTTCCCGTTCGACGACCTGGTCGGCTCATTCTCCGCCGACGTCCCCCCGGGCGCCGAGGTCGAACTGTCGGCCAAGGTTCGCACCGCCGCCGGCTGGTCCGACTGGTACACCATGGGAACGCAGACCTCGGACGGCTTCTCGTCCGCGCTGAAGACCGACGATCCCGTCGCCGTGCTGGACGTGGACCAGCTCAAGTTGAAGCTCCCCGCCACCGCGGCCCGCTACCGCGTGAAGTTCCGGGCCGGCGCCCGCCCCGCGCGGCTCCGCTTGGTGGCCCTGGCCCTGTCCGACGCCTCCGCGCCGGATTCCCCGCCGGCCTTCTCGACCGGTCCCTGGGTCCGGGAGCTCCCGGTCGCGCCCCGGTCTCAAGGCGACGAACAGGAGCAGTACAAGCACGATGTCTGTTCGCCGACCTCTCTGTCGATGGTCTTGGAGTATTGGGGCCGCAAGAAGAAGACCGAGGAAGTCGCCCTGGCGGTCCGCGACCGGACCTCCCAGCTTTTCGGCAACTGGCCCGCGAACGCGGCGTACGCGGCGAAACTGGGCCTCGACGCCCGCGTCGCGCGCCTGGAGTCCATCGACGACCTGCAGGACGAGATCGCGGCCGGCAGGCCCGTGGCCGTCAGCGTGACCATCGCCGAAGGCGACATGCCCGAGGCCCCCCTGCGCAAGACCGCCGGGCATCTGCTGGTGGTCTCCGGGTTCACCAAGGACGG
>JAGWMT010000262.1 GCA_028871595.1 Elusimicrobiota bacterium | reverse complement strand
GGTTTCGCGATGCTTCTCGCCGCGCTGGCGGGGCGGACGGTGTTCTCCGCCCTGGCCGTCGCGACGGGCGTCTTCGCGCTGCTCTTCTCGCTGGCCTCGGCCGTGTTCGGCTGGCGCTTCCTGCGCGGCCTGAAGCGCCGCTCGCCGGCGGCGTCCATGCCGCCGGTGACGGTGATCAAGCCTCTGAAGGGCGGCGAGGACGCCCTGTACGAGAACCTGGCCAGCTTCTGCGTGCAGGACTACCCCTGCTTCCAGATCGTCTTCTGCCTGCAGTGCCCGGAGGACCCGGCGCTGGGCGTGGTCTCCCGGCTGAAGAAGGACTTTCCCGGCGTGGACATGGAGATCGTGGTCTCCAAGAGCCGCATCGGCTACAACCCGAAGGTCAACAACATGGCCAACGGCTACCCGTTCGCCAAGTACGACCTCCTGCTGATGTCGGACTCCGACATTCTGGTCCGGCCGGACTTCCTGCGCCGCATGGTGGCGCCGTTCGCCGATACCGGCGTGGGCCTGGTCACCGCGTTCTACGAGGCCACCGGCTCCTCCGGGATCTGGGGCCACATGGAGTCCTTGTCCATCAACGCCCAGTTCCTGCCCCAGGCCCTGTGCGCGGCGGCCTTCGGGATGCGCTTCGCCATGGGCGCGGCCATGATGGTCCGCCGCCAGGCCTTCGACGCGACGGGAGCGTTCCATAACCTGTCCGACCACCTGGCCGACGATTTCTGGCTGGGAGAGTCCATCCGCGAGGCGGGCTGGAAGCTGGAGCTGACCGACGCGGTGGTGGAGACCGTCCCCCACATCGGCGAGGGCGCGGAGCACTTCAAGCACCTGGTCCGCTGGGCGCGCACCATCCGCATCTGCCAGCCCGCCGGCCACGCCGCCAGCCTGATCCAGCACGGCTTCTCCCTTTTGACGCTCAAAATCCTGATGTTCGGCCCCGATCGCCTGTCGCTGGCCTTGCTGGCCGGCATCTGGGCCGCGAAAGCCGCCGCCAGCGCCTTCCTGGGCCGGGCCTTGGGCGGCCGCCAGCCCGCGCGGGCGCTGTGGCTCCTGCCGCTGGCCGAATGGTTCTCCTTCGCGGCCTGGCTGGGCGGCTGGGGCTCCTCGCGCGTGCTGTGGCGCGGGGAGCTGTTCGACGTGCAGTCCCAGGGCCGACTGGTCCCCGTGACCCCGGCCCCGGTCCGCCGCGCGGTCGCGGTCGAACCGTAGGCCGGCCCATGCTCACCCGCCTGCGGGCCTATTTCACCCCCCTCGTCCTGCTGCTCGGCGCCGGCACCTTCGTCTATCTCCTGCTCGAGTTCGACCCCGGGCGCCTGCTCAACCATCTGCTCGCCTTCGGCTGGGGCTTCGCGGCGCTCCTGCCCTTCCAGATCCTGGACCACTCGCTCAACGCCGCGGGCTGGCTGCTGGCCTTCCCGCCCGAAAGCGCCGGGGGCGTGCGCTTCTGGGATCTGGTGCGGGTGCGCATCGCCGGCGACGGGGTCAACTACCTGACGCCCAGCGCCCAGATCGGCGGGGAGTTCGTGCGCCCCGGGATGCTGCGCAGCGATCTGCCCCGGGACGTGAAGGTGACCAGCGTCCTGGTCGCCAAGGTCACCCAGTCGGTGGGCCAGGCCTTCTTCATCATCAGCGGCGTGGGCTACCTGCTGCACGCCAAGCTGTTCCAGTTCGAGGGCCGCCAGGCCACCTTGGGCGCCGTCGGCGTGGGCGGCATCCTGTTCGGCCTGGTGGTGGGCGTGGGCCTGCTCATCATGGAGCCTCCCGCTTGGGTTCAGCGCCGCTTCCCGGCCGCGGTGAAGTCCAGCGAAGGCGTGCGCGGCCTGCTCAAAAGCTATCTCCGAAGCCATCCCCTGCGCATGCTGGGCTCCATCGCCTTCTTCATGCTGGGCTACTCCTGGGGCGCAGCCGAGATCTGGCTCATCTGCCACTTCCTGGGCCTGAACCTCTCCCTGGAGACCGCCTTCTCCATCGAGTTCCTCTCCAACCTGGTGGACTCCCTGGCCTTCTGGGTCCCCGCCAAGCTGGGCACCCAGGAAGCCGGCAAGACCGCCATCTTCGCGGGCCTGGGCCTGCGGCCGGAGATGGGCTTCACCGTGGGCGTGATTCGCCACGTGCGCGAGCTGGTATGGGCGGGATTCGGCCTGGCGCTGTACGGACTCCATCAACGACGGACCGCGAAGAAGATTTAGAAACTCGCGCCGGCGCGGGTCATGATGTGCGGTAAGACATCAACGAAGCGCGATCCCGCCGGACTCGATCGCCGCGCGCACCTTCGGGCTGAGCAAGGTCCGTAGTTCGCTGACCGATTGATGCGTGGCCGTGGGGCGGTTCGTGACGGCGGTGGAGGGGTCGGCGCAGGGATGGAGATATATCTCCGTGGCGCCGTCGGGGAGGTTCTTCAAGAGCCACAACACGTACTCCTCGCTCATCCGCCCGGAGCGGAGCAATCCGAAGGTGCGCGGCAGTTCCAGCCCGCGCGCGGCGCCGGAGATCCATAGATTCATCGCGGCGAACGTCCCGGCCAAAGCGACGCGCGGCAGAATCAAATCATCGTCCCCGGGATAATCCAAATTCGCCGACAGTTCCCCGGACGGCAGGCGGACCCGGGGAATGCCGTACTCCTTGGCCAGGCGGCATAACGCCGGGAAGATCACGGGATGCACGTGGATGTTGATGTGCCCGTCCACGTGCGTGGGCTTGATGCCGAGCTTCAGCAAGCCCTCGATCTGCTCGCGTATCTCCCCTTCCACGCCCTTCCGGGCCTTGGCATCGAAGAAGTACCGCAGACCCGCCTTCTCCGGTTCAGCGGCGCACAACTCCAGGTGCAAACCCACGCCCAGGCCCGGATTTTCTTTCGCGAACGCCGCGGCTTCGGCGGCCGCGGGGCGCAGGACCATCAGGCTCGCGAAGCGCAGGATGCCCTCGCGATGAGCGCGGACCACGGCCGCGTTCACATCGGAGGAATAGCCGAAGTCGTCGGCCGTGACGATGAGGGACTTCATCAGAACATATCAGGAGACTGGATCGTCAACTGACAGGGCGGCCCGCCGGCGCCGCCGACCACGGTGTCGGGAAAATTCGTCGTCGTGGCGCTGATCACGCGGTTGCAGGTGCAGGAGCACGAAGTGATCGGCGCGGGGACGCCCGCGAGCGCGCCGCTGCAGGTGTAATAGCCGGGAACGGTCGCGCAATACACGTTCGTCGTGTTCCACTGGGTGATCAGCAGGGAAAGCGCCGCCTCGTCATAGCGCCGCTCGATCGAACCGTTGGTGGCGTGCGCGGTCACTTGGTATCGGAGCATGGCCATCCGCATGAGTGTGGCCGCGATCAGCGCGATCAAGGCGCCGGTCACCAGCACGTGGAGCAGGATGCTGCCGCGCTTCGTCATATCAGTCCGAGCCGTTCCCGGCGCCGAAGGCCTTGTCCAAGGTGATGCGGGTGTCGAAGGCCATGGTCTGGGGATTGGAGAAAATAGTGAGCCCGTTGCCCTCGTTGGGCGAGGCGCCGGGATTCGGGTTTCCCACCACGTAGCGCATTCGGACCGTTCCCGTGCTGGTGACGAGGGGATCGACGCTGAAGATGGAGTCGTTGTTGCTGTCGCGGTAGACTCCCGTGGCCACCGTGCTGCCCGTGCCGTACGTTCCCGAGTTACAGGCCGGCGGAGAGTAGCCGGAGGAGGAGGGGCAGGGCGTGTTCGCGGTCAGAGGGCTGGTCATCCGGCGCAGGACGTTGGACGCGGCGTCCCAACAATAATAATAGACGACGGCGTAGTTGCCCGCAGCGGTATTGATCTGCGCCCCGGCCAGCCGCGACCAGTTGGAGCAGAAGACCAATGAGTCCTGGCTTCCCGTGGTCGGATAGACCAAGGCGCTGGCGTCCTCCAGCTCGCGGTTCATGGTCACCAGGCTGGCCAAGGACCAGCCGTTGATGGAGCCCTTGCGCATGCCCTCGGCCTCATACTGCACCATGGAGGCGCCCATGGAGAAGATGCCCACCAGCACGATCGTGGACAGAGACGTGGCGATCACCAGTTCCAGGAGCGTGAACCCGTCATGAGATCGACGCCGTGGGCGCCTCATGGCGGTTCCGTCCAATTGACATTCACGACCACCTGCGGCGTCGTGCCCACGATGGTGACCGTGTACTGGACCGTCGCGTTGTAGGGCGCCGCCTCGAACCACGCCGGCAGCAGGCCCGTGACCACGTGCAGGCCCGCCGAGAGCGCGTACACGTCCCCCCGGCTGTCCACGATGGGCGTGGGCGTGGCCGTCGGACAGCCGATGTACCACGTGGCCACGCCCGAGCGGCAGGTGTTGGGCCCGGTCATGAAGGAGCAGTCGTTGTTGGTGCTGGAGCACGTCCCGTTGGCCGCCGTGCTGCAGCCGCAGCCGGTCACGTAGGACTTGAGCTGGGACGTGATCTGGCGAGCGGCCTGCGCGGCGATCAGGTGCCGGTCGCTCTTGCCCGTGGCGCGCTTCGTGGAGAGCGCCACCGCGAACATGGCCGTCACCATGACGCAGGAGATGAGCATGGCCACGATCACCTCGACCAACGTGTAGCCGAGGAAAGCGCGGACGGAGGCCTTAGTACGTCGGAGGCGGCGCCGTACCACTGAGGCTGATCACTCCCGCCGAGGTCATCGTGTAACCCCAGCCGTTGTAGGGCGCGTAGGCCGAGGCGACGCGCTTCGTCGACGCCACCAAGCCGTTCGCGCACAAAGTGCCTCCCGCGCCGCTGCCCGGGTCGCAGGAGCTGAA
>JAGWMT010000261.1 GCA_028871595.1 Elusimicrobiota bacterium | reverse complement strand
TCGGCGGCTCCGGCGTGGCCGCGGGCATGGGCCTGGGCTTCTTCCTGAGCTGGGCCATCGCCACCTTCCCCATCGTCGAGCTGCCCTCCGACATCTACTACCTCTCGCGCGTCCCCGTGGACGTCCGGCCGTGGGACGTGGCCGCCGTCGCCGTCATGGGCCTGACCTTGACTTTGCTCGCGACCATTTATCCCGCGCGCCGCGCCGCGAAGGCCGACCCGGTGGAGGCCATCCATTATGGCTGAGCCCGCCGTCCACGTCCGCGGCGTCAAGAAATCCTACGGCGCCGGCGAGACCGCCGTCCCCGTCCTGCGCGGAGTGGACCTGACCATCGCCCAAGGCGAATTCGTCGCCATATTGGGACCGAGCGGCTCGGGCAAGTCGACTTTGCTGAACATACTCGGATTGATGGACCGGCCGGACGAGGGCGAACTTCTTCTCGGCGGCGTGAACGCCGCCGAACTGCATGACGACGCCCGCGCGCGCCTGCGCAACGAGCTGCTGGGTTTCGTGTTCCAGTTCGACTCCCTCCTGCCCGAGTTCACCGTTCTGGAGAACGTCCTGATGCCCGCGCGCATCTCCCGCGCCCGCGGCATCGTCACCGAGCCGCTGGCCAAGGCCCAGGTCCGCGCGGAATCGCTTCTCGACTCGCTGGGCATCGCGAAGCTGCGCGACCGCTTTCCCTCCCAGACCAGCGGGGGCGAGCGCCAGCGCGCCGCCATCGCCCGCGCGCTGGCGAATTCCCCCGCCGTGATCCTGGCCGACGAGCCCACCGGGAACCTGGACCGCGTCAACGGCGCCAAGGTGTTCCAGGATATGCGCCGCATGGCCCGGGAGCAGGGCGTGGCGGTCATCCTGGTCACCCACGACGAGAGCGAGGCCAAGACCGCCGACCGAGTCCTGAGAATGGACGACGGGCATCTGCGCTGATGGCCGCCGCGCCCCGCTCGCAGTCCGTCGCCGTGATCGCCGCCGCGCTGGGCGGCGCGCTGGTGGTCGGCACCAATCTCCTCGCCGGCCCGTCCCTGCCGATGCTGATCTTCACGCTTTACGGCCTGGCCCCGTACGCCCTTCTCCGTTTCGCGGCCGACTCCCCATATTTGTCCGACCCCTGGACCGTCGGCGGCGCCGGAGCCGCCGCGCTGGCCGCCGAGGCCGGAATCCGCGGCGCGGTATTCCTGTTCCCGCAGCACTCCACCGCCGGGATCGCGCTTCTCGTCTCCCCCGCCGTGATCCTGGTTCTCTTCATGCCGCTGGGCGCCCTCGCGGGATCAGCAATGAGCCGCGCGCGCGGGGCGCTGCGCTATTCGGCGGGAGCGCTTTTCGCCGCCGCGCTCGGGCTGATCGTCCTGGGTTTCGCGCGCCCCGATCTTTTTCCCACCGTGGTTTTGCGGCGAAACGCGGTCCTCAAGGAGCTGGGCGAGCCCCGCGTCGTTCTCGGCGGCGACGAATTCCATAAAACGGTCGTCTCGACGGCATCGGCGTGGCACATGGCCGCGGACTTGGACGGCGTTCCGGGCGACGAAATCGCGGTCGCGGACGCGGGCGGCGCGGATCTCTACGACGCGGCGGACTCGAAGCCGAAAGGCCGGATCGATTTCGGCGGGGACCTTCGGTGGAGCTGGTATTCGAAGCTGGCGCGGGTGAACGGGCGAGTGGCCGTCGTCCAGACGGGCGGCGGCTTCTCGAAGACCGAGGTGCGCGGCACGGACGGCGAGCTTCTATGGGAGCATAGCGACGATCGATTGCCCCCCAACGCCCTGCGTCCGCTGGATTTGGAAGGACGCGGCGCGACCGCCTTCTTCGCGGCGGATCAACACGCCGTCGAAAGATTGGACGCTTCCGGGAAGACAGTCTGGCGGCACGACGCGAATTCGCCCCAAATGATCGCCCTCGCTCCGCCGAAAGGCAGGATTCCCGCCTGGATCGTCACGCGCGAGTACGATAAACCGGTGAAGGTCTGGGACCAGGACGGGAACGTCTTGGGCGAAATCACCCCGGCCAAGGACGAAACGCCGTTCTCCATCGTGGATTGGCCCTCCGGCCGCGCCCTTTCTTTCGGTCAGGAGACGACTCTACGCGTCGCCGGGCTGGACGGCAAGACGACGTTCGAATTGTCGTTGGCCCCGATGCACTTGGCCCAAGCCGTTTCCTATTCGCCTTCCCCGAGCGCCAAGCCGCTCCTCGCCGTCCTGGCCGCCGCCCCCGAGGGCGTGAAGCGCTGGCGCCTGCTCCTGCTGGACGCTTCCGGCAAACCCGTCTACGACGAGCTCCTGGGCGAGGCCGTCCGCCCGCTGACCGCGCGGCACGCCGACGGCTCGGAGACCTTGCTGCTGAGCTCCGCTTCCGGACTCAGCGCCCTTCGTTGACCGTCGGAGATTTGGTATTCTCTACCGTCGGACGGAGGTGAGCGCGTGAAGATCTACATCGACGGCAAATTCTGCGAGAAGGAAGACGCGAAGATCTCCGTCTTCGACCACGGCGTGCTCTACGGCGACGGCATCTTCGAGGGCATCCGCGCCTACAACGGCCGCATCTTCCGCCTCGACGACCATCTTCAGCGCCTGGATGAGTCCGCGCGGGCCATCCTGCTGAAGCTGCCCGCCCCGATCAAGGACATCGAGAAGGCGATCATCGAGACCGTCCGCCTGAACAACCTCAAGGACGCCTACATCCGCGTGGTCGTGACCCGCGGCATCGGCGACCTGGGCCTGGACATGCGCAAGTGCAAGAGCGGGGCGACCTTGTTCATCATCGCCGACCGCATCGAACTGTACCCGGAGGAGTTCTACGAGAAGGGCCTGACCCTCGTCACGTCCTCCATCCGCCAGAAAGGCCTGGACCAGGTCACGCCCGGCGTGAAGTCGCTGAACTACCTGGCCAACATCCTGGCGCGCGCGGAGGCCACCGCCGCCGGCGCCCAGGAGGCCATCCTGCTCAACGCCACCGGCCACGTCTCCGAGTGCTCGGGCGACAACATCTTCTTCATCAAGGACAACAAGATCTTCACGCCTCCGACCAGCGCCGGCATTCTGGTGGGCGTCACGCGCAACGTGGTGATCTCCCTGGCGCATGAGAAGCTGGGCATCAAGGTCGTCGAGCGCAACTTCCCGCGCTACGACCTGTACTCCGCCGACGAGGTCTTCCTGACCGGCACCGGCGCCGAGGTCATCGCGGGCGTCAAGATCGACGGCCGCGTCATCGGCAAGGGCGTGGCCGGCCCGCTGACCAAGCAGTTGATCAAGCACTTCCGCGAATACGCCAATTCCTCCGGCACCCCGGTCTACGAGACGGCCAAGGCCAAGTAGCGCGAGGGCGGATTTGAAGCTCATCAGCTGGAACGTCAACGGAGTGCGGGCCGCGTGGAAGAAGGGCTTCGGCGACTGGTTCCAGGCGGAGAAGGCGGACGTGGTCTGCCTGCAGGAGACCAAGGCCCAGCCCGACCAGTTGACGCCCGAGATGCTCAATCCGCTGGGCTACCACGGCGAGTATCACTGGGGCGAAAAGAAGGGCTACTCCGGAGTGGCCACCTTCTCGAAATCCGCCCCCGCCAAGGTGGAGCGCGGCTTCGGCATCAAGGAATTCGATAACGAGGGCCGCGTGCTGGTGACCAAGCACGGCGACATCACCCTCTTCAACGTCTATTTCCCCAACGGCAAGTCCCGCGAGGAGCGCCTGAAGTTCAAGATGGACTTCTACGAGGCCCTGCTCAAGGACGTGATCCCCCGCTACCGCAAGCGCGGCGACGACAAGCTCGTGATCTGCGGCGACGTGAACACCGCGCACAAGGACATCGACCTGGCGCGCCCCAAGGAGAACCGCAAGATCTCCGGCTTCCTGCCCCAGGAATGCGAGTGGATGGACCGGCTGCTCGCCGACGGCTTCATCGACACCTTCCGCGAGTTCGAAAAGGGACCCGAGCACTACTCCTGGTGGGACCAGCAGTCCCGCGCGCGCGAGCGCAACGTGGGCTGGCGCATCGACTACTTCTTCATCAGCGCGAACCTCCGGCCGCGTTTGAAGAAAGCGTTCATCAAGCCAGAGGTCATGGGCTCCGACCACTGCCCGGTCGGCATCGAACTGGCCTGAAGGCCCGGACGGCCGCGCTGACCGAAGGGCCCAACGTCCCGAGGGCTCAACGGCTCAGGCGCGCGCGCCCCGCGCCGGGTACAATAGTCTCATGAAAATCATCGCCCTTATCGCCCTGGCCCTCCTCGCGCCCGCGTTGTCCGGCGCGCAGGAATTCTTCGGATTGACCTCCAGCGACGTCGCGGCGATGATCGCGCAGGTCCAGGCGGACCAGAAGCTGCAGCGCCTGCGCGCGCTGGGAAGCGAGCCCAGCCGCCTCCCGTCGATCGGCAAGGCTCTCGGCTTCACGAGGACTTTGTCCAGCCGCCAGGACTGCGTGTTCGACGCCGTCGAGGCGAGCATGGGCGTGGCGCAGATCCGCCCCGGGACGGAGTTCCCGGACGTGCTCTACGCCAGCGAGGTGGACGCCGCCCGCTACCGCGCCGCCGTGAAGGCCGAATTCCCGTCGGCGACTCCGTCCGAGGACGTGACGACGATCTATCTGCCCGGACTCAATGTGATCTACGTCGCCGACTCGTCCTCCGCCTACGCGAAGGGCGCGCGCATCGACGAGGCGCTGGCCGGTCAGTACGCCCGGTTTCTCGACTGGACCCAGCGCGACGTCCGCGATCCCGCCCGCCTGGACGCCGACGACGCCGCCGCGGCCGCGGCTTACCGCGCCCAGTACCCGGCCGGAACCACGTCCTGCCGGCCCTGACCGGGATTAA
>JAGWMT010000260.1 GCA_028871595.1 Elusimicrobiota bacterium | reverse complement strand
CAGCGCTTGAGCTTGGACAGGGGCCGCGTGCTGGCGATCTCGACGACGTCGCCCTCGTGGGACTGGTTGCCCTCGTCGTGCACGTGGAACTTGCTGCTCTTCGTCTGCACCTTCAGGTAGAACGGATGGCGGACCGTGCGGGTCACGCGAACGGTGCGCGTCTTGTCCATCTTATCGGACACGACGACACCTTCCATGGTCTTGCGCTGGCCGCGGTCATCGGAGACCTGCGGGGCGGCGGGAGCGGCGGCGGTCTTCGTCACTTCGCGGCCTCCTTCTGAGTCAGATGGGTCTTCAGGCGCGCGATCTCGCGGCGGAGATGGCGCAGCTGGAGCGGGTTCTTGATCGGCGCGACGTTGTGCTGGAATTCCAGCTTCGCGCGCTTATCGAGGGCGGCGCTCAGCTCCTTGCGGAGCTCGGCGGCGTCCATGACGGACTTGTCCTGCGTCGACGTCTTCTTCTTCTCGGCCATCTTAGATGTGCTCCCGGGCGATGAACTTCGTGAGGATCGGCAGCTTGTACGAGGCCATCTTGAAGGCCTTCTTGGCCTCTTCGAGGGTCAACCCTTCGACCTCGAACAGCACGCGGCCGGGACGAACGACCGCGGCCCAATGATCCGGGGCTCCCTTTCCCTTGCCCATGCGGGTTTCGGCGGGGTGCTTCGTGATGGCCTTGTCGGGGAAGATGCGGACCCAGAGCTTGCCGCCCTTCTTGAGGTGGCGGCTGATGGTGACGCGGCTGGACTCGATCTGGCGGGCGGTGACCCACTTGGGCTCCAGCGCCTTCAGGCCGAACTCTCCGTGCACCAGCGACACGCCGCGCTTCGCCGGTCCCTTGATGCGGGGATGGCTGTGCGGCTTGCGGTATTTGACGCGCTTGGGCATCAACATGTTACTTGGCCCCCTCGGCCGCCGGCTGAGCTTCGGCCGGAGCCGGAGCGCCCGCCGGGGTCTCGCCGCTCTCGATGGCCATTGCGGCGGCGGCCAAAGCCGCCTCCTTCTTGGCCATCTGCTGCAGCTCCTTGAAAGACTTCACGAAGTGCTGCTTCTTGAAGATCCAAACCTTGACGCCGATGATGCCGGCGCTGGTCATGGCCTCGGCCGTGCCGTAGTCCACGTCGGCGGCGTAGGTGTGCAGGGGCACGCGGCCCTCGCGGTTCCACTCGCGGCGCGAGATTTCGGCGCCGTTGATGCGGCCGGACACCATGACCTTGATGCCCAGCGCGCCGGACTGGATGGTGCGCTCCATCGCGCGGCGCATGGCGCGGCGATGGGCGATGCGCTTCTCCAGCTGGACCGCGATGGACTCGGCGACCAGGCGGCTGTCCAGCTCGGGGTCCTTGATCTCCATGACGTTGACGTACGTCTTGCGGGAGGTCATGGCCTCGACGTTCTTGCGCAGGGACTCGATGTCGGCGCCCTTCTTGCCGATGACCACGCCGGGGCGGGCCGTGTGGATGTTGACGCGCAGATAGGAGCCGGCGCGCTCGATGCCCACCCAGCTGACCGCGGCGGCCTTGAAGGTGTTCGTGACCAGGCTGCGGATCTTGAAGTCCTCGCCGATCAGGGCGGGCATGTCCTTCGTGGAGAACCACTTGGACTGCCAGTCGTGGATGTAGCCGAGGCGCAGCGCGTTCGGATTGGTTTTATTGCCCATGATTACTTCCTCTTTCCGTTGACGCGCTCGTCGGAAACGACGACGGTCAGATGACAAACTTTCCGCTTGAAGGTGTACGCCCGGCCCTGAGGGGCGGGGAGCATGCGCTTCATGTTGCCCATCGGCCCCATCGTGGACCAGCACTGCTTGATGTAGACCTTCTCGGGATCGACGGTGCGCCCGGCCTTCGCGGACTGGGTGACCAGGTTCGCGGCGGCGGAGCGGACGGTCTTGGTGATCATCGTCGAGCAGATGCGCGGGATCATCGGCAGGAGGCGCTCGGCCTCCAGGACGGACTTGCCGCGAATCTGGCAGAGGACCTGCGCGACCTTGCGCGTTCCGTATCTTTGAAATCGAGCGTGAGCGGTGGCTTCCATTGGTTTTCTCGTTATCTCTTGGCTGTCTTAGGTCTTGGCCGTGGCGTCCTTCGACGTGCCGCCGTGCGCCTTGAAGAAGCGGGTGAAGGAGAACTCGCCGAGCTTGTGGCCGACCATCTGCTCGGTGACGTAGACGGGCAGGAACTTCCGGCCGTTGTGCACGGAGAACGTGTGCCCGACGAATTCCGGAATGATGGTGCAGCGGCGCGCCCAGGTCTTGATGGGCTTCTTCTCGCCGGCGGCGGCCAGCTTCTGGACTTTCTTGAGGACGTTCGGGTCGACGAACGGGCCCTTCTTAGTGGATCGGCTCATATTCTCTCTCTCTTATCCCGCGTGCTACGCCGAGCGGCGCCGGTCGGAGACGATCATCCAGCCCCAGACCTTCTTCTTGTTGCGGGTCTTAAAGCCCTTGGACAGCTGGTTCCACGGCGAGCGCGGGTGGTTGTTTCCCTTGCTCTTGCCGCGGCCGCCGCCGAGCGGATGGTCGGTGGCGTTCATCGCGCCGCCGCGGACGGTGGGGCGGATGCCGCGATGGCGGGAGCGGCCGGCCTTGCCGAGCGTGATGGTGTTGTGCAGCGTGTTGCTGACCTGGCCGATGGTGGCCATGCACGTATCGGGGACCATGCGAACCTCGCCCGACGGCATCTTGATCTGCGCGTAGCCGGCGTCCTTCGCCATCAGCTGGGCCTGGGCCCCGGCGGAGCGGATCATCTGCGCGCCCTTGCCCGGGTTCAGCTCGATATTGTGGATGAAGGTACCTTCCGGGATGTTCTTGAGCGGCAACGCGTTGCCGATCTTGATCTCCGCCGTCGGGCCGCTCATCACCGTGTCGCCGACCTTCAGGCCGACGGGCTGGATGATGTAGCGCTTCTCACCGTCGGGGTAGTTCAGCAGGCTGATGCGCGCGGACCGGTTCGGATCGTACTCGATCGTCATGACCTTCGCGGGGATGCCGAACTTCTCGCGCTTGAAATCGATGTGGCGGAAGGCGCGCTTGTGGCCGCCGCCCTGGTGGCGGACCATGATCATGCCGGTGTTGTTGCGGCCGCCCTTGCGGGTGACCTTGGACACCAGGCTCTTCTCGGGGGTCGTGGCGGTGATCTCCGTGAAGTCCGCCGAGGACATTCCCCGGCGCGACGGCGTGTACGGCTTATAAACCTTGATGGGCATGGGAGTGTTTCCTTAGGGGGCGGTCTGCTGGGCGAAGTCGATCTTCTGGCCCTGCTTGACGGTCACGATCGCCTTCTTCCAGTCGGGGAGAACGCCCCCGCCCTTGCCGAAGCGGCGGAACTTGCCGTGCATCATCATCGTGCGGACCTTGTCGACGTTCACCTTGAACAGCTTCTCGACGGCCAGCTTGATGTCGGTCTTCGAGGCCTGGGGAGAGGTCTCGAACAGGTACTGGTTGTGCTTCTCCTGGATGCGCGTTCCGCGCTCCGTCAGCAGCGGGCGGACCAGGACGGCGTGGAGGTCTTTTTCGGACATGATCGGTTCCTTAGTTCCAGCGCGAGCCGAGCTTCTCGAGCGCGGGCTGCGTGAGGATGAGTTTCTTGCACTTGAGGACGTCGTACGCGTTGACGTCCGCGGCGAGCACGACCTGGACGGTCGGCAGGTTGCGGCTGGCGCGAGTCACGGAGGCGTTCGGCGCGTCCAGGACGATGAGCACCCGGCCCTCGCCGCCCAGCTTCGCGATCACGCCCGCCATCAGCTTCGTCTTGGAGTCCTTCAGCGAGAGCTCCTTGACGCAGACCAGGCCGCCGTCCTGCGCGCGGGCCGACAGGGCCTGGGCGAGGGCCAGCTTGGCCTTCTGGCGCGGGAAATCCAGATGCCCGCCGTAGCCGGAGCGGGGACCGTGGATGATCGAGCCGTGGCGCCACAGACCCGAGCGGATGGAGCCCGCGCGGGCGCGGCCGGTGTGCTTCTGCTTCCACGGCTTGCGTCCGCCGCCGGACACCTCGGAGCGCGACTTCGTGTGCGCTCCGTACGTGCGCTGGTTGGCGAGATAAACCGTCACGTACTCGTGGAGGAAGCGCCGCGACGGCTTGTGGCCGAAGATCGCCTCCGGGAGAGCGACGTTTCCGACTTCTTTTCCGCTGACGTCGAGAACCTTGGCATCCATTTCGCTTTCTCCGGCTTACTTCTTGGCGCCGGGCTTGGCGGCGGCCTTGATGATGTTGCCCATCTTGTCCTTCTTGACGGTGTTGATGATGAGCTCGGTGCGGACCTTCTTCGACTGCACCGTCTGGGAAACCGTGACCAGTCCGCCGCGCGGGCCGGGAACGGCGCCGGCCACGTACAGCAGGCCCTGCTCGGCGTCGATCTTGACGACCTCGATCTTGATGGTCGAGATGATCGTGTTGCCGAGGTGGCCGGCCATGCGCTGACCGGGCATCACGCGTCCGAGCGAGCGGCGCGACGCCAGGGAACCCGGCGAGCGCTGCTTGTCCGACGCGCCGTGCGACGCGGGAAGACCGCGGAAATTATGGCGCTTCATGACGCCGGCGAAGCCCTTGCCCTTGCAGACGCCCTGCACGTCGACGTAGTCGCCTTCGGCGAAGGCCACTTCGGCGACGACGGTCTGGCCGGCCTCGAGACCCGCGGTGCTGGGCACGCGGATCTCGCGGACGAACTTCTGGGAGGCGATCCCGGCCTTCTTGAACTGGCCGAGCTCGGACTGGGAGCAGGACTTGTCGCGGCCCTTGCCGAAGCCGAGCTGCACGGCGTTGTAGCCGTCCTTGGACTCGGCCGTCTTGACCCGGAGGATGGGGCA
>JAGWMT010000011.1 GCA_028871595.1 Elusimicrobiota bacterium | reverse complement strand
CAAACCCGCCTTCCACCCCCAGCGCCGCGCGCCCCAGACGATCGCCGCGACGGCCACGCCCAGTTCGGCCCCGCGCCCGTGCGCCAGGATCAAGCACGCGCCCCCCAGAACCGCGACGCCCAGCGCCGCCGCCCGCGCCGCGCCCCGCTTCGTCCCCGGGTGCAGCGCCCACGCCGCCCCCGCCGCGACGCCCGCCGACAAGGCGAAGGTGGTGTAGTTGTAGTACGGCGGGAGCAAACCGGTCATGTCCCCGCGAAATCCACGGCCAGAGCCAGTCCAGAGAGCGGTGAGGGCCAGAATGAGGCCCGAAAACAGAAGCGTCTTCAACCAATTCTCGCGCTCATTCGGTCCCCACGTGGCCGCGAGTGAATAGAACGCGAGTACCGCGGACCAACGCGCCATGCCCGCCAAGGATGCGAACGGCTGCGCGCCAACGAGCGCGGAAAAAAATGCCCAGGCCAGCCACGGCAGCCAGCCAACGGCTGCCCCCAACCCCGGCCGCTCGATCCAAACGAGAGAAAAAACAAGAACTTCCCCCAGCGCGGCCAATCGAGGATCGCGCAGGCCTCCCATCAGAATAAAAACGGCCAGGAGTCCGGCGGAGGTCGGGCGGAACAAAGGCGCCCTAGACGACGGGATCTTCGAGCTTGAGGCCGCGGATCATGGAGCGCAACTGCTCGACGGTCAGCCAGTCCTTATTGCCGTCGCTGCTGTAGCGGAATGCCGCCGGACACGGCTTTCCGGTTCGCATTTTTTTTCCGAGGTTACCGTCCCACCCATGCTCGGCGGGGAGAATCACATACCGGTCGGGGAATTCGACGGTATCGCGGGCGTCGTCTTCGGTGACCATGACTTCATGGAGCTTTTCGCCCGGCCGGATGCCGACGATCTTCGTGCGGCAATTCGGAGCCACGGCCTTCGCCAGGTCCATGATGTTCATGCTCGGAATCTTCGGCACGAAGATATCGCCGCCTTCCATCATTTGGATCGACCGCATGACGAACGCGACCGCCTGGTCGAGGGTGATCCAGAAGCGGGTCATTCGCTCATCGGTGATCGGAAGCACCCCAGTCTTCACCGCCCGGAGGAAGAAGGGGATCACAGAGCCGCGGCTGCCGACCACGTTGCCGTAGCGAACCACGGAAAAGCGAGTGCCGTGCGCGCCGGCATAGTTGTTCGCGGACACGAAGAGCTTGTCGGAACAGAGTTTCGTGGCCCCGTAGAGGTTGACGGGATTGACGGCCTTGTCCGTTGAGAGCGCGACGACGGTCTTCACATTTCGGTCGATCGCGGCATCGATGACGTTCGCGGCGCCCAAGACGTTCGTCTTGATCGCCTCGAGCGGATTGTATTCGGCGGCGGGAACCTGCTTCAGCGCGGCGGCGTGGATGACCACGTCGACGCCGTCGAAGGCGCGGTACAAGCGATCGCGGTCGCGCACGTCGCCGATGAAGTAGCGGATTTCCGGGCAGGTCTTCTCGTCGAAGAGGCGCCGCATCTCGAACTGCTTGAGTTCGTCGCGGCTATAGACCACAACCTTCCGGGGCTTATGCTTCTTTAGAACGGCGGAAATGAAGGCCTTCCCGAAGGAGCCCGTTCCACCCGTGACGAGGACGACTTTTCCCTTGAGCATTTCGATGGCGCGATTATATCAAAGATGCCGCCAACCCGGCGTCGCTTCCCTCGTTGAAATTGATATAATATCAAGGTCTTCGACCTCATCGGAAAATCGAATTTCCACCCGAAATCCGCCAGGCACCCTCCCATGAAAGATCTGCGAATCCTCTTCGTCAATGTCTGCCTGCGGAGAGGCTCCCCCGTCAAGATCCTGCCGGTCGGGCTCGCCTCGGTCATGACGTTCATCAAGGCCCAAGGCTACTCGTTCGACCTCCTCGATATCGATATCAACGACTACGAAGATGATGTCGTCGAGGAGAAAATCAAGAATTCCCCCTATGACGTGATCCTGCTCGGTTCCATCGTGACCCACTACAAGTGGGTGAAGTGGTTCACGAAGATGGTCAAGGGCCACCATCCGAATACGAAGCTCATCATCGGCAACTCCGTCGGGGCCTCGTGCTATCAGGCCTTCATGGAAAACACCCCCACCGACGTTCTCGTGGTCGGGGAAGGCGAATTTTCCTGCCTGGAGACCTTAAACGCCTTCCGCAACGGCACCAGCCTGGACGGCATCCACGGGATCGTGTTCCGCGGCGCGGACGGGCGCGCGGTCAAGAACCCGCCCCGCAAGGCCAGCGACATCGACGTGCTGCCGATGGTCGAATGGGATTTTTTCGACGTCAAGCGTTACATCAGCCGTTCGGAAAACATGTCGTTCGGCGGCCTCGATCCCAACGTCAAGCCGGTCTCCTTTCCCGTGACGACGGCGCGCGGATGTGTTTTCAAGTGCACCTTCTGTCACTACGTCTATTGGGACGACCCCTATCGCAAACGCTCGGTCGCCCAGGTGATCGCCGAAATCCGCCGGAACATGGAGAAGTACGGCGCGAACTACATCGCCTTCTGGGACGACCTGAGCTTCTCCTCGCTGACCCAGGTCGAAAAGATGGCCGACGCCATCCTGGCATCCGGGCTAAAGTTCAATTGGGACGCGGCGGTGCGCGTGGACCTGTTCGGCAATCCGCAGATCGCCTACGAGCGCCGCCTGACAATCGCCCGCAAGATGAAGGCGGCCGGATGCGTGGCGGCAGGCTTCTCCTTGGAGTCGGGAGACGAGGAAATCCTGACGCTGATGAACAAGAAGATCAAGGCCGAGTATTTCACCGAGCAAATCCGCGTTCTGCGCGAGGCCGGCATCGCCAGCAACACCAGCGTGGTGTTCGGCTATCCGATCGAGACCAAGGAGACGATCAAGAAGACCTTCGACATGTGCCTGGAGTCGAAGGTTTACCCGAGCATCGGATTCTTGCTCCCCCTTCCCTACACCGGGATGTATGAATACGCGCGCAAGAACGGCTTCATTCCCGACGAGGACGCATTCCTGACGTCGATCACCGAGCGCCAGGACATCTGCATCAATATGACGAGGTTGTCCGACGACGAGATCATGAATGAGATTAAGGAAGGGGCCAAGAACCTCAACCGGTTGCTCGAACTCGGTCTCGACGAGCAGAAACTGGTGCGCACGGGGGGCTACGCCAAGCACACCAAGAAGTCGAAGAAGGCGAAAAAGCCGCTCGACCCCGACGACATGAAGCGCAACGTCAACGACTTCAGCTTCAACTACAGCGACACGATCTTCGTGAAGGATCAGACCGGAAACGAAATCTTCAAGGGGGACGCCGAAGCCCCCCCATCGGACGCCCGCTAAAGGCGGACGCGGAAGCCTTTCTCCGCCAAGCGCTTCTTGGCCTCGAGAGGGGTCTTCTCCGTGAAGTGGAAGATCGACGCGGCCGCGACTGCGGAGGCGCCGCCCTCCGAAAGCACGGCGGCCATGTGCTCGTATTCCCCACACCCACCCGACGCGACCACCGGAATGCCGACGGCATCGGCGACGGATCGGATCGCCTCCACGTCGTAGCCCTCGAAAGTGCCGTCGCGCTCGATGGAAGTGAGGAGGATCTCCCCCGCGCCGCGATCGGCACACTCCCGCGCGAAGACAGCCAGATCGAGCCCGGTCGGCTTCGTGCCGGCACGAGAGAACACCTCGGGGGCGGCCCCCGACGGCCTCCGGAAATCGATGGAAACGACGCAGCACTGGGCTCCATAGCGCTTGGCGATCTGATCGATGAGCCCCGGAGATTCGACCGCCGCGGAATTGATCGCGACCTTGTCGGCCCCGACGGCCAGGAGGCGGCCAACCTGCTCGATGGTTCGTACGCCGCCGCCGACGGTCAGCGGCATGAAGCAGTCGTCGGCGAAGTCGTCGACCAGGGCGTAGTCCGGCTCGCGCCCCTCGAGAGTGGCCGCGATGTCGACGAACACGAGCTCGTCCACCTCGCGCATGTTGTACACCTTCACGGCCTGCATCAGGCTACCCGTCCGGCGCCACGAATCGAAGCCCTTGCCTTTAACCAAGCCGAAGTCCTTGTAAAGCATCGTCGGCATGACCCGGATCTTGAGCATCAGCGCGAAAGAAAGTTGCGCAGGAGCTGGAAGCCGGGCTTCTGGCTTTTCTCCGGATGGAATTGGACGCCCCAGATATTTTCACGACCCGCGGCGGAGACGAAGCCGCCGGCATAGGGGGTGGTCGAGAGGACCTCCCGCGAATCGCGGCACTGGAGCGCGTAGCTGTGCACGAAATAGAAGTCCTTGCCGGCCGGCAGGTCTGCGAACAACGGCGACTTCCCGTCGTGAACGACCTCGTTCCAGCCGATGTGCGGGATGCGCTCGGCGTCGGACGTCGGCGCGAGGCGGACGCAATCGGCGTCGAGCCAACCGAGGCCGGCGGCGGACTCGTTCTCGAATCCGGTCTTAGCCAGCATCTGCATCCCGAGGCAAACGCCCAGGAACGGGATCTTCTTGTCGAGGACTTGCTCGTTGAGGATTTCGACCAGGCCCCGCTCGCGCAAATGCCTCATACCGTCGCCGAACGCCCCGACGCCGGGAAGCACGATCGCCGAGCAGCGCTCGAAGTCCGCGCGCGTCGACGCCAGGACGACGTCGGCCCCGCATTCCTGCAGCGCACGGCGCACCGAATCGACATTGCCGATGCCGTAATCGACGAGCGCGACCGTTTTCAACCCGCCGACACCGCCTGCCCGGCGGGCATGTTGTCGTAATTAATTTTCGTCAGATTCTTGCGGACGTCGCGCACCAGGTTCCCGCGCGCGTCGCAAACGAACAGCCGTTTGTTCGTGAAACGGTCGCAAATCGCATCGAATTCGTCGACGTTCATCTCCATCTCGGCGAGCATTTCCTCCAATCCGGCGCCGAGATACGACCACGGATATTTGCCGTCGTGAAGACGAACGATGTCCAGCGCGTCAACTCGGCCGAGGCGCCCGCGCCGCATCTGCATGCAGACGAGATCCGTTGCTCGACCGAAGCCGTACTTGATGAACTTGAAGTAATCGTGTATTCCCATGTGGCAGTTGTCCAAGTTCTCGTAGTTGACCGCGGACCCCTCCACGAACTTTGGATAGGATTCGAAGCCGTGCGCCTGCGCGACGACCGCGTTCGTGAAGCCGTCCCACGGGATGTAATAGCCGAGGAAAAGTCCCGTTACCCCGACGCGCCGAAGATCCTCGTCGGAAGGGTAGGTGTACGCGATCAGGTGCTTCGCCTCGATGCCGGCCTGGCCGACCAGATCCGTGACGCGCAGTCCCAGCAGGCCGCCGAATTCCTCGAGCCAGCGACGAGTCAGGACGTTGCTGTGCGCGTCGGCCGCGGGGCCGCCGTATTCGTTCTGGGAGTTCTCCCCCCAGACGATGAGGGGAATTCCGAGTTGGACCGCGACGCGCACTGGAGTCGTGAAGATCGTCAAGTGCTCGGGCCAGGAGATGTCGCCGATTTGACGGAGCGCGAGACTGTTGATGCGGCGGCGCATGATCGGGTTGGTCGTGACTTCGTAGGAATCCACGCCGAGCTTCTTGATGTTGGCAAGATTCCGGCGGCCGATCTCGGAGAGGCGGCACGTAGTCGCCGTGACGCAGAGAGGGTTCAACCCGAGCTCCAGCATCTTCACGACCTGGAACGTCGAATCCTTGCCGCCGCTGACGGGAACGATGCAATCCCAGTTCGTCGCGTTCCTGGAGCGGTGCTTCTCCACGAGCGACAACAGTTCCTTCTTGCGGGCATCCCAGTCCACCGTCTTCCGGTGCTCCAGGTAGCGGCACGCCGAGCACACGCCTTCGGCGTCAATCTTTAGATCCGGTTTCGTTTCCGGCATCACGCAGCGCGTGCAGTAGCGGATATAGCGGGTTTGGGTCATGGTCGCTCCTTGATCACGAGGTCCCAGCTCAGCGGTGTCCCGCGCGCGATATCGCGGGCGGCCGTCAGGCCCAGGACCGAATCGTACTCTTTCGGCGGAAGGCCGTTGCCCGGACGAATGGCTCGGATATTGTCGGGGGTCAGCGCTTCGCCGCGTTTGACGTCCTTGACAATGAAAAGTGATCGACGGAACGCACGGCTCGGCGCTTCGCTCAGGGCGGGGCCCAATCGGCCGTCGCCTAACGCAGTCTGCGCCGCGCGCAGATCCGCCACCATCGCCTTGAATTCGAGAGGCTCCATCGAAAATGGCGCATCAGGGCCGCCGGCAGCGCGGGAGATCGTGAGATGCTTCTCAATGACGCACGCCCCGAGGGCGACGGCGGCGGTCGCGACGGAAGAGCCGAGGGTATGGTCGGACAAGCCGATCGGAACGCCATGCCGCGCGGCGAGCGCCGGAATCGCCCTCAAGTTCATCTCCTCGGGCGGAGCCGGATAGGCGCTGACGCACTTGAGCAGCGCGAAGTTCGCCTTCGCTCCGACCAAAGTGCGCACGGCTTCGTCGACTTCCTCCGTCGTCGCGGTCCCCGTGGAAACGATGATCGGCTTACCAGTCGCAGCCACCCGACGAATGAGAGGAATGTCTCCGTTTTCGAACGAGGCGATTTTATATGCGGGCATCCCGAGTGATTCGAGGAAATCCACGGCGCTCGCGTCGAACGGCGATGAAAAGAGGACCAGCCCCAGGGAATCGGCCAATGCCTTGAGCGGCGCGTGCCACTCCCAAGGGGTCATCGCCTCGCGGTACAGTTCATGAAGACCTCGGCCGTCCCAAATAGTGCCCTTGATGCGGAACCATGGCTGCGGGGCATCAAGCGTCATGGTCTCGGGGGTATAGGTCTGCAGCTTGATCGCGTCGGCCCCCGCCTCCTTGGCGGCCCGGACGATCTTTTCGGCCTCGTCGTAGCGGCCGTGATGGTTGCACGACATCTCGGCGATGACGAACGGGGTCCTGCCGGGGCCGATTTCGCGCCCGGAAATCACGAGCATAGGGACTCGAACACGGAACACTGCCGTCCGGCGCGGTTTTCAACGCCGGAGCGGGTCCATCCCGCTGAAACGAAAGAACGCTCAGAAGGTTCGTTCGGCATGATCACGACCCCCGTCAGACGCCTCACTCCAAGCTCGCGGCAGGCGAGCCTCCGCGACTCCGCGAGAGCGAAGGTCCCCAGTCCTTTGCCGCGGAACGCGCCCCGAACGGAGTAGTGGACCTCCGCCACTTCACCGGCGCGCGCATAACGCACCTGTCCCGCGACTACATGGCCGGCCTCGACGATCCAATAGCGTTCGTCCGTGCGGCCCAATCTTGCGTCGAACCACCCGAGATGATCGATCAACGGTATCGGCCGGGAATGGAACGAGTTCGCCCGCACCGCCGGGTCGTTCGCGATGCGCCAAACCTCCAACGCGTCCGTCGGCGCGGCGGGGCGCAGGCGGGCGGCACCTTCGGAAAGCCGCGGCGCGGCCAACGCCCGCAAGGCCGCGGCGACGCGCGCCGCGCCGAGCCCGTCCACGGCGGCTCGGCACTTCGCCGACAAGCGGGCGCGCTCGTGGGCGTCCCCCAACATGACGCCGCAGGCCTGCGCGAGGGACGCCTCGCTCAAATCGCGGGCGCGACCGAGCCCCCGGACCAGACCTCGTCCGACGAATTCCGCGGCCCCGGACTCCTGATTCGCGGCGATCGTGGCGATGATCGCGGGAAGGGCGGCAGCGCAGGCCTCCAGCATCGTGACACCCCCCCCGATGAGCGCCAGATCCGCTTCCGCCATGAGAGCGGGCATATCCGCGGAACGCTCGAACCGGACTGGAAGCCCCACGGCCAGGCGCGAGAGCGCCTCCCCCCGCGGATTATCAGAACCGATGACGACCACGGCCTCGAAAAGGCCCTCGACGAGGCGCAAGGCGCGCAGCGCCAGCCCCGTCGCGTCGTCCGGATCCCATCCGCCGAAGGACACGAGAAGCTTCGGCGTCCGCGTCGGAAAATCGCGCCGCTCTCCGGCGCGCGCGAACGCGGGATCGAGGAGCGCCCATCGTGGGCCCAGAAGCGGCAGGGCTTCGTCGGCAAGTCGCGGCGAACTCCCCTCGGCGCCGGGGTTCTGATCGAGCAGAACGTCGCACGGGACTGGAAGCGCGGGCGCGTCATCGACGCGGAGGACGCGTAAGCCCTCTTTTCGCAAGGCGCCCAGGTACCCCGCGTCGAAACCGTAGCCGTCCAACGCGATCCACGCGTCGGACCCGGCCGAGGATGCCTCGCGGAGGACCGCCGCCAGATCGGACGGATCGGGGTATGAGGCGGGCAGGGCGGCGATTTCGACCCCGGCCGACCCCGCGCGCGCGCGGAGCGCCTGGGAAGGCTTTGAAGTCAGCAGGCGGGCGCGGCCGCCGCCTTGAATCCATGCTTTTCCGAGGGCAAGCAGGCGGGCCGCGTGCCCCGAACCAATTCCCGGGCCAGCGTCGGCGCGAAGGAGGAGAAGCGGCGCCGCGGCCGGGTGAATCTGGCGCATCACGGATACACTCTACTTCATTGGAAATACAATGTAAAATTTATGAATTCACGATGTTTCCAGGGGTTATCCAATGAAAGTCGGAGTCATCATCCAGGCGCGCACCTCCTCCTCCCGGCTGCCGGAAAAAGTACTTAAGCAACTCCCCTGGAACGGCGGGATCACCGTTCTCGAGCAAGTCATCCGCCGCGTCAAGAAAGCCGTCGTGGACGAGATCATCGTCGCGACGACCGCCGAAAAACGGGACGACCCCATCGTCCGCATCGCACGGAAGGAAAAAGTCCTCGTCTTCCGCGGAAGCCGGAACGACGTGCTCGCGCGCTATTATTTCGCGGCGAAGGAGAACGGAATCGGACTCGTCGTGAGAATCACCTCCGACTGCCCCTGCATCGACGCGGCCCTCATCGATCGCGTCGTGGCCTTCCATCGGCGCGCCGATCTCGACTACGCATGCAGCGACGGTTTTCCCCGAGGTTTCGACGTTGAAACGATATCGTTTACCGCTCTCGAGCGGTCCCACCGCGAGGCGACGAAGGATTTCGAGCGTGAACACGTGACCTTCTACGCCCGTGAAAGCGCGTCGAGGCGCTTCAAAACAGGCCGCATGCGCGCGGCCGGACGCCGGCGGAGGCCCGACATTCGCGTGACGCTCGACACCCCCGAGGATTACGCCCTTCTCTGCGCCGTTTACGACGCCCTCGACCGGGCGAATCGCGATTTCGGTCTCGAGGAACTCCTGGCGCTTTTTCGGAAGAAACCCTGGCTGGCGCTCGTCAACGAGCAGACGACCCAGAAGCGGGTTTTTCAGAACCGGGCGGCCGAATTGGCCGAAGCCGTCAGAATCCTTGATCGCCAGGATCTCAATCGCGCACGAGATATCGTGCGCGCCGCGGCGGCGCGCTGAGGGTCAGCCCGCCAACTGACGGATCAGGCGCACGGTGTTCTCACGCGCGCCGGGACGGCAAATGTAGTGATCGGAATACTCCCGGCCCCGCTTGCTCTCGAGCTTCCCCTTGAAAAAAAGATCGAGCGCCGCGTCCAAGGCGTCCGAATTCTCGCAGTAATGAACTCTTTTTTTTAGCTCCGCGAGAGCGCGCCCCTCGTAGGGGTTCAATTCGTCGGGCAGCAGGAATATTTCCGTGTCAAGGTTCGCCGTCTGAAAAAGAGCGGAGGCGGGATAGTCGATGACGACCGCGCGCGGCCGGTGCGTCTTCAAGAACTCTTCGAAATACATGTCGTCGGCCACCTTCAAATTCTTCATACGCTTCAATAAGGGCGCGACGGCGCACCGCTCCGTGGGCAGGAACGGGAAAAGCTTCACGTAGACGCTGCGCCCCTCCAGGGAATTCAGCCGCTCAAGAATGCGCCGCTGCCTCTCGAGCAGGACGTCCGGCTTCGTCCGCGCGCCCCCCCCGTTGAATAAGGTCATCCCCAGCGTTAAGGGAAACACGACGTCGATCTCGCGTCCGCCCGCAGTCGGACGCGGCGGGGTGCTCATGCCCATGGGGTAAACTTCCATCTTGATCGACGCGCCCGGGAACGAGCGCTTCAGATCCTCCGCGTCGAACCCCCAACTGACGAAATGGTCGCAGCGCCGGAAATCGGAGTCCAGAATCAGGGGCGCGATCTGGTCCACATAGGAGTTGCCGTGCTGGGTGCCGACGATTGGAACGCCCTCGGAACGAAGGTATTCGAACAAGAGATACTTCTCGAATCCGCCGATATTCCCCCAGACCCCGAGAGAGATCCGGCGCTTCTCTCGGACGCGCCTCAGAGCGAGAACGGGGCCGACGTAACGGGAAAATCGCCGCGCGAAATCCGGACCGATCCCGCTCAGAAGTAGCCGTTCATCAGGATCGCCCGCGTCATCGGGCAGACGCTCGATGATGTCACGTAGATCGGGAAGCGGTTCCGCAATCTCCTGGCCCGGATTCATGATGCGGCCGTCCTGCCCGCACATCAGCAAGTCATAATCACCCAGGGCCGCTTTGAGGAAATCGAAGTCATAGAGAGGCTCGGCCAGTAGGATCGTCCGACGGCCGGCCGCCTTGGGCGCCGCGGCGAAGTATCGGACGGCGGCCTTCGCCGTCCCGCGCAGAAGCGCGCGCGGCCTTCCGGTCGCGACGAAGCGCCGGAGGCGCGCGCCGAATCCCAACCGCGCGACGCTCGGGGCGGAGTATTCGATCGGTTCGCCCTGGACCGGCGAGGTGATTTGAGCCAGCAACCGGCCGATGTCCGGGTCGACGTCCAGAAAGATCTGATAGGGCGAACGACAGTACCTGACGACGTTCACCCCGTGCGCCGCGACGACCTTACGCAGCGACTCGACGAAGGCCAACTGACCCAGCAGGTAATGCTTGCCGAAATACGAGTACAACGGCGAGAAATACCTCATCTTGAGTCCTAGCCGCTCGTTGAGCGCCGGGGCCAGCCGGTCGTCGAGCGCGGCGAGCAGTCGGTCGGCCGCCCTGGAAGCCCGCTCGCGCAACGCCGAGAACTCTTCGTGGCTGAGGAATTGGCTGAGGCAACGGCAGTCGATCCCGTGGATCTCGCTCAGATAGACGTCAACGGCAGGGTCGGTCGAGAGAACCAGGGCCTGCTCGTGCAGGCGCAGTCTCACGCAGTGTTCAGCCTCTTTGACCGAATGCAGAAGGAGCGCCGTCTTCACGGGGACATCGTATGAAATTCCCCAGCCGCGAAGGCGCCCTCCGCGTCGGTTTTGGTACGATCTGAATATGAAGCCCCTGTCTTACGGCCGTCAGGTCATCGACGCCGCGGATCGCGCCGCGGTCGACAAGGCCCTGCGTTCGCCCTGGCTTACCCAAGGTCCCGCGGTGACCGCGTTCGAGGAAGCGCTCGCGAAAGCGTGCGGCGCAAAATACGCGGTCGCCTGCACGAACGGAACCGCGGCCCTGCATCTCGCCTGCCTCGCCGCGGGACTGGCCCCGGGCGACGAGGCCGTCGTCCCCGCGATCACCTTCGCGGCGACCGCCAACGCCGCCGTGTATTGCGGCGCCAAGCCCGTCATCGTCGACGTCAACCCTGACACGATCACCCTCGACCCAGACGCGTTCGCGAAAGCCCTCTCCCCCCGCACCAAAGCCGTCCTGCCCGTCCATTTCGCCGGACTGCCGGCCGAAATGGAGACAATCCGCGCGCTCGCGAGAAAGCGGAAGATGATCGTCATCGAGGACGCCGCTCATGCCCTCGGCGCCTCCTACAAGGGAAAACGCATCGGCGCCTGCGACCGCTCGGACATGGCGATCCTCTCCTTCCATCCCGTCAAGCACGTCGCCACCGGAGAAGGTGGCGCCGTCCTCACCAATCGCCCGGACCTGCGCGACCGCCTGCGCCTGTTCCGATCGCATGGGATCACGCGCGATCCCGCGCTTCTCGAAAAGAAAAACGAGGGCGGGTGGTACTATGAGATGCAAGCGCTGGGCTTCAACTACCGCATCACCGACCTGCAGTGCGCTCTCGGCCTATCCCAGCTCAAGAAATTGCCGCGGTTCCTCAAGAGGCGCCGAGAGATCGCGCGCGCCTATCAAAAAGCGTTCTCCGGCGACCCAAGGATCCGGCTTCAAGCCCTTCCGAAGGACCGCGAGCACGCCTACCATCTGTTCACCATCCAAGTCCCGGCTTCCCGCCGCCGCGCGTTGTACGACTACCTCCACGCGCGCGGAATCCTGGCCAACGTCCACTATATCCCGGTTCACAAGCTCCCGTTCTACCAACGCCGCGGCTGGGCGGGCAAGCGCCTTCCCAACGCCGAGGGATATTACGCGGGCGCCCTGTCCCTTCCGATGCACGCCGCCCTCACCGACGCCGACGTCCGCCGGGTGATCAGGACGGTCTTCCAGGGGCTCGATGCCCGCGCCTGAAGCCTCCACCGACCGCGAGCCGTCGAAATGGACCATGACATGGGACGTGGTCCGCCTCGCCGGCCTGATGCCGCCGCGCATCGTCGCCCTCCTCACGGGCTATTACCTCCTGACGCCGCTCAGTTCCGCCGTCGAAGGCATGGCCTGGCTGATGCTCGTGAACATCTTCACTCCGGCCGCCGGAAATAAGTCAAACGGCGGGATGGCGCTGGATTTCCTCTCCTGGCTGCCGGCGGCGCTCATGGCGGACACCCGTTCCCAGATCATCACCGCCGCATCTCTCTTCCTCATCAAAGCGGTCCTGACCGCGGCGCTGCTGAGCATGGAAGGAACGACCCAGGCCGTCATTCGCCGGACGCTGCAGGAGCATTGTATCGCCAGCGTGATGCGCGGCCGTTGGGAATTTCTGCGGCGGGGCAACATCGGTCGATGGGTCGGGGCGGCCACCGAGGAATCCGGAATATTCGCCAACTATTTCACGATGGGAGCGCGGACGCTTTACGCCTTGATCTCGTTCCTCATCCTGGGCCTGATGGCCGTCCTGGTCAATCCCCGCCTCACCCTGATGATGATGCTGGTCACGCTTCCCGCGGGACTGTTCCTTCGGTTCCTCTATCAACGCCACGCCGCGCTCTCCAGCCGGTTCGCCCAGGCACGGCAACTGTTCTCCGCCGACGCGACCGAACGCCTTTCCGGTCTGTTCCAGATCAAAGCCTTCGGAGATTTGGCGCCTCACCTTGACGCCGCACTCGCCAGCCAGGACGCCTTCACGCGTACCGAGATATCTCTCGCGTACTCCAATGGGCTCATCAATGCGTTTAGCCCACTGCTTCTTCCGGTCCTCTTGGTCGCGTTCTCGCTCTGGACGGCCTGGCATGGACGAAACGTCGCGGCCCAGATTCAGGTCCTGGGCAGCGTCGGCATCCTGGGCTACCGCGCCGCGACGCAACTCAGTACCGTCGTCGCATCCTTCGGAAGCCTCACCAGCTATTCCGGCTGCCTGTCTCCAGTCCGCGATCTATGCTTAATCCCGGAGGAGTCCGTGCGCGAGCTTCTACCCGAGCCTCTCGCCGGTGTCGAGCTCAAGAACGTCGGATACTCCTTCGACCGCCAGCAGGTCATCCGGGACAAGAGCCTCACGATCTCCTCGGGCCGTCTATACCTGATCACCGGGGAGTCCGGAGGCGGGAAATCCACCCTCGCCAATCTGATCTCCGGGCTCTGCGAACCCAACGCCGGCGAGATCAACTACATCGGGGCGTCCGGGAAACGCTACGACTCCCGGCGGTACCGGGCGAGGATCGGCTATGTCACCCAGGACGTCTTCCTCTTCCGCGGATCGGTGCGGCGGAATCTCGATCCCTGGGGCCGGCTCGACGATGAGGCGCTGTGGCGCAGCCTGGACCAGGCGGGCGCGGCCGCGTTCGTGCGGACGATCGGCGGACTCGACGCCGAAGTGGCCGAGGCCGGACGCTCCCTCTCGGGAGGCGAACGCCGCCGCCTGGCTATCGCCTCGACGCTCGCGCAGCACGCCGACTGCCTCGTTCTCGACGAGGTGACGAACGGTCTCGACGAAGCCGCGAAGAGCGATCTCGTCGGCACGATCGCGGCCCTCAGCCGGCGCGCGCTGGTCATCGCTATCTCGCACGATCTTCCGGCGTTCGACGCCGTGGAAAAGACCGTCCACGCCATGACGCCGCGGACGGCCTAGGCCAGGAGCCGTCGCCAGCGCGGCAGGCCCGGATCGAGGAAGAAGAACTGCTCCCCATCGGCCTTCTCCGAGACCCCGACGGCGTCTCGAAGCGCCGCCAGGAACTCCTCGGCCGTTCCGGCGAAACGAGCACCCCGCCGGCCGCGCAGAGGGCTCAGGTTGAAATCATCGCCGTCCAACTCGATGACGACGGGAAGGCCCGCCAGGTGCGCGTCCACGGCGGCGGACGTGCTGTTTCCGGCCACCACGAAGTCGTACCGGCCGAGAATCCGATCGAGCGGCTCGTCGGTCTGGACGACCCGCTCCAGTCGCGGCCTTCCCGCGAGAGGCACGTCGTACAGCGGATGGGGTTTGAACGTGAAGCGCCATGCCGCGGGTAGACGGCGGATGGCATAGGCGAGATTTTCCATAAGCCTCTCCATCGATCTGGGGGAAACGTCTCCCAGGACAAGGATTTCAACCTTATCGGACACCCGGGCTGGTTTCGGAACCAAGGCGGCCAGTCCGTTGTACCGCAACGCCTCGACGTCGACGAGTTCTTTCGTGGGGAATCCAGCGTCGGTCAGAAGTTTCCGCGCCGGCGCGCCGCTCACCGCCACACGGTCCGGCCGCGGCATTGCGCGGTCCGCGGTCCGGTCCCAGTCGCGCGGATCGTTGAAGTAGTACAGGTGCCAGAATGGCACGGTCGTGTGGGCGTAGCCGACGATCTCCCCATGGCCGTGCCTGCGCCAAGACCGGAGCATCGCGTATTCCCATCCCTGGTTTTCATAGAGATAGACGCCCTTTCTCTGCGGCGGAAGTTGTCCCATCGCCTCCTCGAAAAGCTCGATCCAGACACAATTCCCGGCGGCGACGGGGCCGGTCAAGGACGTCCACCAATCGTCACGCAGCAGCGGCCACAGCCACGCCGCGGAACCGTTCGGCGTGAAGAATTCATCGACGTTCCGAAGGCGCCACGCGACCCGGTTCAGCCAAAGCCAGTTCTTCGCCGCACGCGCGACGGCCCTCCAGCTAAGATAGCAGTCCAGAAAGGCGTGCGCCTGAAGCGTTCCCGCGTCGTCGTTGAAGCGCCGGAGCCAGTCGAGCCCCATCACGGCCGGGACGCCTCCGGCGCCGGACATGGAATGGTGGATCCAATTCGTGTCGCGCCCTTCGGCGCGCAACGCTTCCGGCAGTTTGCCCCACTGACGGGAGACGAAAGCGCCCCGAGCGCAGGCCGCGGAATCGAGGTGAGCGAAATAGGAGCAGAAGAAGACGGCTTTCTTGTCGGGGGACCACGACGGTTTCTGAAACCCGCGAAAAACGGACCGCTCAAGTGACCTTCGCGCGAGGGCGATCGCCCCCCTCAATGCGAAAGGCAGCAATCGAGCCAGGCCGCGCACGCCAGACCCCCTCCGCGAGGAGTCGACCTCGCTCCACTCGAAACCGATCCCCAGATTACCGCAGAGTCTCCGCATCGCTCGGGCGAGGGCGGCGTCGGCCCCGACGAAGCGCACGGCGGCCGGCTTGCGTTCGACCAGGACCTCCTCGAGCGCGAGAAGGCGGAGGCTAGAATAGATCCCAGGAGACTTGAAGGGGCTCTTCTCCACGAGCTGCGACATCCACCAGAGGCTGAAGCCGTCCTCCAAGGACAGGTGTTCGACGACGGTCCGGCCGCCGACGCGGCTCTGCCCCAGGTCGTGGATGAACGCGAGGTACTTTGCCCTCAGGCGGTCGGCGTGATCCTCCACCCGGCGCGGTATGGACGCGCCGTCAGGCGCGGCGTGGTCGCGCCAATACAGGACCTCGCCTTCGGCGTCGGGCGGAGCGCCGTCGCGGTCCCAAACCAGCAGCATGCTACTTATAGCGCGCCCAATATTCGTCCGCCGCCATATGCGCCTCGACGAGCCCGATATCATCGGGGCTGTCCACCGAAAAGGACTTGGTGTACGGGTACGGCGCGATGTGCTGGCGGAAGTCCATGTCGAGGATGCGGTTGCTGTCGCAGGATTCCAGCTTCTCCAGGCGCGTCTCCGCGTGGGCGGTGAACGCTTTTAAATAGCGCCAGCGGAAACCGAAGATACCGTAAATGCGGCGCGCCATGAGCTCGGGCGTGAACGCGCCCTTGCAGTAGGGGACGGGCGCGCGCGAGGTGTAGAGAACCTCGCCCGCGGCGTTGTGAATGATCTTCACCGTGTCGGGATTGCGCCAGATCGATTCGTCGCCGATGTGCATCGCCAGGATGGTTCCCGCGATCGCCGGGTCCTTCAAGAGGGGCGCCAGGACCGCGTCGATCATGTCCGGACGCATCATCGGCTCGTCGCCCTGGACGCAGACCACGATGTCGTCGTCCGCGACCGGCTCGCCCAGGCGCCCGACGGCCTCGGCGACGCGGTCGAGCGCGCGGGTGTGATGGTCCCCGGTCATGACGACCGGGATATTCTTGCCTCGGGCGAAATCGGCGATCTCGCGGTCGCACGTCGCCAGAACGAGCCTGGCCCACCCGGGGTGCATCATCGCGCGCAGGAACACATGCTCGACCATCGGCCGCCCGTGGATCGGGTGCATGGGCTTCCCGGGAAAGCGGGAGGCGGCCATACGCGCGGGCACGATGCCGAAGATCTTCATGAACGGACCGGGACGGGCGTCCGGTACAGGTCCGCCAACTTTTCGTCGGGTCGGCCGAGGCGCGCGCTGTCGCCGGCCTCGTCGACGGCGACCCAGCCTTTCACCTCATCGGAACGGTAGAAGGCGTTCAGAAGCCGGATCGTGGCGAAAGCATCCTCCTCTGTGACCGGGAACGGACGAACCCTCTCGACATCCGCCAGGATCTCCTCGTAGATCTTCACGTGGCCGTGACCGTAGACGTTGCCCGAGAAGTCCTCCGAGTTCGCCGCGCAGGCGGCCGGCTCCGGGGTGTACACCTGGAGCTCGTTGACCGCGATGCCGCCGATCTGCGCCAGACCGTTCTCGCAGACCAAGGACAGGCTCGCCTCGTAATCGATGGGGCGAGCGGCCGTGGTGATCTCAAGCGCTCCGACCGCGCCGCTCTTGAATTCGATGGCGGCCGTCGCGGTGTCCTCCACCTCGATATTCGCCCCCAAGGTTTTGTGCACGCCGCAGACGCGGGACACCTCGCCGCCCATTTTCCGCAGGAGATCGATATGATGGATGCCCTGATTCGTCAAACATCCTCCGTCCATCGCGAATGTCCCCCGCCAAGGCGCCATGTCGTAGTAACGCTGAGGCCGGCACCAGCGCACGCGCACGGCGACGGACCGCAGCTTCCCCAACTCGCCTTCCGACAATCCGCGCAGAACGCGCCTGACGGCCTTGTTATGACGGTTCTGGAAGACCGCGAAAATCTTGACGCCCGCCTCGGCGGCCTTCGCGTAGACCTCCTTCACCTGCGAAGACCTCATGAACGTCGGCTTCTCCACGATGATGTTCTTGCGGTAGCGGCCGATGACGTCGAGAGCGTGCTCGTAATGCATCCCGGATGGGGTGACGATGGCCACGGTATCGATCTGCGGATTCTCCGCCAGCATCCGGTGGTAGTCCACGTAGGCCTTGGCTCCGAACTGATCGCGGTAGACGTTGGCCTTCTCGGCGACCAGGTCGCACACGGCGACGAGCTCGACGCCCGGAGTCTCCGCGATGGAGCGGCAGTGATGGCCGGAAATCCGCCCGCATCCGATGATCGCCACGTGCACGATATTTTTTTTCATTTTTATTCTTCCGCCGGCGCCGCCGACATCCGCCCGCGAACCGGATTCGCACCCGGGAGGGCGCTTCACGATGAGGATATAATATACTACTTGAATCGAATTTTCCGAGGGCCGCCCGTCGTGGCGGGGCGCTTGGAAAGCCTTTTGATCCGCGCGAGAGAAATCACGAGCAACCCATGACCGAGCAAAGAATCCGGGATTTTTGCCGCGAGACGCTCAACTCGCTCAATGGGCGCGACATCGGGTTCGCGGACGTCGGCTCGGGCGGGGAATTGAAGGCGCCCTGGTCGCTGATTCCGAAAGAGCGCATCACCTCCTTCGATTTCGAACCCACCGCCGCCGACGGCAACGGCGCGCCGCGCTGCATTTCAGACAAATCCGGAAAAGCAACCTTTCACGTGGCGCACGATGAACGCGCGTCGTCCCTTCATCAACCGCTGGCGGAATTCGTCGACCGCTTCCGCTTCGACAACATGCTGACGAAGAAGACGCTCTCGGTCGACTGCGTCTCGCTCGATGACTTCTTCAAGGGGCGCTACGACACCGTGGACGCGATGGACGTCAACGTGGAAGGCCACGATTACCAAGTTCTTCGCGGCGGCGACGCCCTTTTGACGACGGGAGCCGTCAAGCTCCTGAAAGTGGAATTCGAACTAATCCCGGTTTACACCGGCCAAGGATTCTTTTCGGACATCGACGCCTATCTCCGGTCGCGAAATTACGTTCTCGCGAATATCGAGGTCGACGAACTGCTCCCGGCCAACGCGCGCCACCTGCATCACAAGGGCGAGTCCGTGTGGGGCAAGGCCCTCTACGTCCCGACCCCCGCCGCGCGCCGCGCCCGCCTGGAACGAATAATGAAGAGCGGCGGCCGGGAGGCCGCTCGCGCGGAGTTGGCGGCGACCATCGCATTGTATGCCTCCGCCCAACTTCTCGGTCATCTGTGCGACGCGGTCGAGTACGGCCAAAAAGCGGCCGTGATCACCTCTGAGGAAGCCGTGCTACTCCAAGATGGTCTCTCGCGAGCGTTTCGCTGGGCGCGCGTGGAATCGGGCGTGAGCAAGTTTCGGGAATTGGCCGCTTCGATCCTGAGGACTTTCACCCGGCGCTGAAGGTCAACAACATGAAACTAGCCATCAACACGGACGCGATCAGCCAGGACTTCGAGACGGCGGTCCTGCTGGGCCTCGAATGGGGCATCGAGTATTTCGAACTCAAGCGCATGTACGGCTGGCGCATGCCCGACATCGACGACGACGCGGTGAAGGCCGTCGAGAACGCGCTGCGTGTCAACGGCGCTTCGTTATCGTCCATCGCGCCGGGCCTGTTCAAGATCCCGCTGGAACCGGAGCAGATCGCCCTGGAGGCCGGGAAGCGCTTCGACATGACCGTGTCCTTGGCTCACCGCCTTCGCACGCCGAACGTCGTGATCTTCGGGTTCGTCCGCGATGATCGCCGCACGGAAGACGCCGCGCTGAGGCAGATCATCGACGTCTTCGGCCCGCTGGCTGCCCGCGCGAAACGCGAGGGCCTGACACTGTTTCTTGAGAACGATCGGGGCCTCTGGGGCGAAAGCCCGGAAGCGGTCCGCCGGATCTTGGCCGGAGTCGATTCGCCCGCTTTCCGGCTCAATTGGGATCCCGGAAACCTGGTCGGCGCCTTTCCCGAAGCCCCGTACCCGACTAGCTATGAACTGATCAAACAATACGTCGGGCACGTGCACGTCAAGGACGCGAAGGCCGCCAAATCAGGGAACCAGCCGTTCACGCACGCGATGATGGGCAGCGGCGACGTGGATTGGATCGGACAGTTCGAACGCCTGCTGCGCGACGGCTACGACGGCTATTGCGTGATCGAACCCCATTTCGGCAGCCGCGTCAGCAGCTCCCGCGACCACATCTTGGGGACCCGCAAGGCCCTGCGCGCGGCCGAGGCCCGCTTGGCGTCCGCACCAAGGCCGAAGGCGGGAACGGAAGCGGCGAAGTGACGGCCAACGCGCGCTTCGTCCCTCCGGCGCGGAAGGAAATCGCCGACGCCCGTCTCCAGCGGCCCGTCTGGTCCTCCGCCGAACCCCGGGATCCCCGGCTTCTCTGGCTGGATAAGAACGAGAATACCGACCCGATTTTTCAAGAAGTGATCATCAAGGCTTTGGCCGGCATCGACCCCCGGAGCGTGACCGCGTATCCCGACACCGCTCCCCTCTACCGGAGGCTGGGCGATTACCTGGGCGTGAGCCCGAAATCACTCATCCTGGCCTCGGGCTCGGACGGAGTGATCGGCGCCGTGTTTCGCACCTTCGTGGGTTCAGGCGACGTCGTGCTGATGACGGATCCAACGTACGCGATGTACCCCGTGTACGCGGGCATCCAGGGCGCCGACGTCGTCCGAATGGAGTACGCTCCCGGTGAAGACGGACCCGTATTGCGGCCCGAGACGGTGATCGAATCCATCCGAAAACACCACCCCAAGCTGGTCTGCCTGCCCAACCCGGACAGCCCCACCGGAAACGTTTTCGCGCCCGACGCCCTGAAGAACGTCGTCCGTGCCGCGCTGGAGGCCGGCGCGATGATTCTTGTGGACGAAGCCTATCACCCCTTTTACGACCACACGGTTCTGCCGTGGATCGCCGATTTTCCGAACCTGATCATCGCGCGCACGTTTTCCAAGGCCTGGGGCCTGACGGGCGCCCGCCTCGGCTACGGGGTCTCCACCCCAGAAGCCGCCGCCTTGATGCAGAAAGTCCGGCCGAACTACGACGGGAACATGATCGCCGCCGCCTTGGCTCTCCGCCTGATTTCGGATTTCGAACCGGATATGCGCGCGTCCGTGGAGCGCCTCAACCGCGGCCGAGATGGTTTCATCGCCGACATGAAGGCGCTGGGGTTCAAGGCGCTGACCGGGCACGGAAACTTCTGCCACGTGGCCTTCGGCCCCCACGCGGGCCGCGCGCACGCGGCGCTCAGCGACCTGGTTCTTTACCGCAAGGACAACGAGGCTCCCTGCCTGAAGGGCTTCAGCAGGTTTTCCGCGACGACGGCCGAACGCTTCGCGCCCGTCGTCGAGAGCATTCGAGACGCGGTGCGGCGCCCCTGCTAAGAGGATTCATGACTCCCCCATCGAAATCGTCGACGACGCCCTGGGACGCCCCCGGCTGGGTCGAGTTCTATGAGACGCGCCGCGCCACCACGCGCGACATCTATCCCTCCGAATGGCTTTTCCTAAAGGATCTTCTCGTCGAAAACGTTTCGGTTCTCGACATCGGCTGCGCGTTGGGCGGACTCGCGTCGGTCATGTCCGAACATTTGAAGAGCTTCACGTACACGGGCCTGGACGTCAGCCCGAACATGGTCGAGCGCGCGAGGCAGAAGCATCCGGCCGGCCGTTTCCACGTCATTTCCGGACCGGACCTCTCGGTCCTGGGGGCCGAGCGGTTCGACCTGGTCGTCTGCCTGGGAGTCCTCCATCTGACCCGTCCCTGGCGCGAATTGATCGCCGCGGCCTGGGAGCGCTCCACCGGCAGCCTGCTCCTCGACCTCCGGGAAACGGGCGGCGCGACGATCGAAGACGAGACCCTTTCCTACTACAGCGTCGGGACATTGCTCCAATCGGGCGCGCCGGCCCGCCTGCCGTACAACGTCGTCAACTCCGGGGACGCCCTGCGCGCATTGACCGACCTCTGCCCGGGGGCGGCCGCCCTACAGCATTACGGATATCTGTCCGCGGTCTCTTCCGCCGCGGTCACCCTGACGAAGCAGATAATGATGAACACGTACCGGATCGACAAAAGGCCGGCGTCGAAATAGCCGGCGACAGGAGATCGAAATGGCCCTTCCGCTCAATTGCCCCCTTTGCGGCGCGTCGCACGAAAAGCAGACCGCCGTCACCCCCCACGTCAACGGCGGCGAGCCCGGCCAGGCGTTTTACCGCTGCGAGGCGTGCGACGTCAACTTCCTGTTTCCGGGCCTGACGCCGGAGGAGGAGAAGAAGTTCTATGCGAACGAGTTCTCAGGCTTCATGGCTGGCCGCGCGGGAGCTTCCGGGGGCTGGGACGCTCCGGAAAAGCACATTACGGCGAACGCCTGGATGGTGGCGCGCCGGATGAAGTACATGGAGCCGCGCCTGCCGAAGAAGGGACGGGTCCTAGAAATCGGCTGTTCGTCGGGGTTCATGCTCTACCCGCTGAAGGACCGGGGATTCGAATGCGTCGGCGTCGAGCCTTCCGGAGTGTTCGGCGAGTACGTGCGGTCGCGCGGCATCGACTGCTACGACTCCACCGAGGACCTGATCACGGCGGGACGCCACAAGGAAAAGTTCGACCTCATCCTGCACGCGTTCGTCCTGGAGCACATCGCCGCCCCGAAGGCGTTCCTTCAACAGCAGCTCGACATGCTGAAACCCGGCGGCAAGCTGATCTTCGAATTACCGAACGTCGCCGATCCGCTTCTGACCGTCTACGATCTCCCCGCGTTCGAGCGCTTCTACTGGATCGTCGCGCACACCTGGTATTTCTCCAAGCGGTCGCTCGATCACCTGCTCGGAAATCTCGGTCAGCCTTACGAGATCCTGCTGGACCAGCGCTACGACCTCTCCAACCACCTCGTTTGGGCCCGCGACGGCAAGCCCGGCGGGATGAACCGGTTCACGCCGAAATTCGGCGAGGCCCTCGAGGATCAGTACCGCCAGGCCCTGGTGGCGTCGGGCCACTGCGACACCTTGATCGGGATCGTCACGAAGAAGTAAATCGGGCTAGGCGGGGACTTCGTTGACGTCCAAACCCCGGATCGCGGCGCGCCCCATCGCCAGCACGGCCTCCTCGGAACTGCCGCCGATGTGCGGAGTCGCCAGGAAGTTGGGCAAGCCGAGCAGTTCCAGGTCCCGCGGCGGCTCGGACGCGAACACGTCGAACGCGGCGCCGGCCAGCCGGTTCTCCATGAGCATCCGCTTGAGCGCCATCTCGTCCACCAGGCCGCCCCGGGCGGCATTGACGAGCACCGCCGACGGCTTGAGCAGGGCCAGCCGCCGCGCATCCAGCATCCCCCGCGTGGTTTCGTCCAGGGGAACGTGGAGGGTCACGACGTCGGAACGGACGAGAAGGGTTTCCAGATCGACGGGCTCCAAACCATGCTTGGCGTAAAATTCCGGGAACGAGCGAACGTCGTGGACCAGCACGCGGCAGCCGAAGGCCCGGAGAAGGGGCGCCAGATCCTGACCGATGTGGCCGCAGCCGACGATGCCGACGGTCCGGCCCGTCAGGTTCCCGCCGACGTGCTGCCTCCAGGTCCCCGATAGCACCTCGCGGTTGGCCGCGGGCACGCGGCGCAGCATCGCGATCATGAAGGAAATTACCAGCTCGGACACGGAGCGGCGGTTCACGCCTCCGGTCCAGCCCAGCCGCTTGCCGCGGGCGCGCAAGGCGGCCAGATCGAGCGTGTCCAGTCCGACGCCATACTTGCTGATCACGCGCAGCTCCGGAAGGCGGGCCAAGACGGCGTCGTCGACGGTTTCCAGGGCGACGATGGCTTTTTCATGGCCCGTCAAGAATTCGACCAAAGCGTCGCCTTTGAGGGACGCGCCCGCGTCGTTGAAGGTGACGGTCGGATAGAGGGCCAGGAGCTCGGCGCGCAGCACCGGATGCTTCGAGAAGGAACGGGAGCAGACGGCGACCTTCACCGCCCTGCTCACGCGCGAAGCTCCGAGAGAAAGCGCTCGCACTGCGCGCGGAATTCATTGTCCGGCGGGACCTGGACGCGCTGAACGTCCGCGTCCTTGCCGACGGGGAAGATCAGTCCCAGCATGGTGCTGGTGTTCTTCTTGTCCCTCAACAGCGCCGACAGCAGCGCGTCCAGCGGGACCGGTGTCCGCGCGTAGGCCGCGTAATTCTTGCGCAGAGCCGGGCGCATGCGCCGCACGTGCGCCGCGGGCAGGAGGCCGCGCTGGGCGGCGACGTCGTTGGCCATGTCCATGCCCATCGTGACGGCGATGCCGTGGGGCACGGCGTAATCGGTCGCGGACTCGATGGCGTGGCCGAAGCTGTGGCCGTAGTTGAAGATGTTGCGGATGCCTTGATCGAATTCGTCCTTTTCGATGTAGCGCCGCTTGATCAGAAGCGCCGCCCGGATATATTTCGCCAAGACGGCCCGGTCGGTGAACAGGCCGTCGTAGTCGGCCGCCAGCCGGTCGAAGGACGCGGCCCCGTCGATGGCGTGCACCTTGAGGATCTCGCCGACGCCGGAACGCAGGTCCTTAGCCTCCAGCGTGTCGAGGAACGCCGGATCGATGAAGATCCTCTGCGGCGGATTGAAGGTGCCCAGGATATTCTTGGCCGCGCCCAGGTTGATCGAGCTCTTCGAGCCGATGCAGGAGTCGGCTTGGGCGAGCAACGTCGTGGGCGCGAACCGCCACGGCAGGCCGCGCAGAAGCGTGCTGGCGATGAAGCAGGTGATGTCCTGGACGATGCCCCCGCCGATCGCGACGAGGACGTGGCCGCGGCGCGCCTTGTTCGCGACGAGGCTCTCGATCACCGGGATAATCCGGTCCAGCGACTTGTTCGCCTCCGTGGCCTCGATGAGGATCGTCCGCGCGTGGGACAACACGGGCTTGAGCTCGGCGGCGTGCAGGCGCGCGACGTTGGCGTCCACCAAAAAATGGGGTTCGCCCTCCAGCAGCGCCGCGGGGGCGGACAGGACGGCCGAACCGAATTCGACCGCGTACGGCCCGCGGTGGGACTGGATGAGCAACGGCTCAGACACGGCTGAAACCTCCGTCCACGGCGACGTTCTGACCGGTCAGGTAGGTGTTCTCGTCGCTCGCCAGCCACAGGACGAAGCGGGCGATCTCGGCGGCGCGGCCCATCCGGCGGGCGGGCACCGCGGCGGAGAGGGCGCGTATGCCCGCTTTTCCCAGCACGCGGCGCGTCAGGTCCGTGTCGATGAAGCCGGGCGCGACGCCGTTGGCGAGGATGCCGTCGGCCGAATGCTCGGCGGCGATGGCCAAGGTCAGACCGTCCACCGCGAACTTGCTGGCCATGTAGGACGCGCGCAGTTCCTTGCCGACCTTGCCCCAGATCGAGGAAACGTTGATGATGCGGCCCCATCCCCGCTTCTTCATGCCCGGGATCGCCGCCTGGCACAGCCGGAACGGGGCCAGGACGTTGACGCGCTGGATGTCCGCGAAATCCTCACGGGGAATCCGGACGAACGGCGCGATGCGGTTGATCCCCGCGTTGTTCACCAGGACGTCCGGCTTCGAGCGCCCGACGGCCTCCGCGCACGACTCGATCTGCGCGGCGTCCAAAAAGTCGGCGACGACCCACTCCTGGCAGACGGAATCCTTTCCGCCGCCCGTTCTCGTGCCGATCACCCAGGCGCCCTCGGCGCGGAAGGCCGACGCGATGGCCCGCCCGATGCCCCGCGAGGCGCCGGTGACGAAAACTTTCCTGCCCTTGAACCGCATGGAGTTTTTTCTGGTCATGAATGGAGGTCGGGGTCGCGAATGCCGTACGTCTCGCGCCAGCGCGGGTCCGCGTAGTATATCTTGAACACGAGCTGCATGGTGCGCAGGGCGTCCTTGGAGGTTCCGCTTTGCACGGGACCGCCGCCCAAGATGGAGTCGGCGAACGCGGCGATCTCGTGATCCCAGGATAGATCGCGGTTGTAGCGGGTGACCGCTTCCTGGGGGTCGCCGCCGTCGCTGTCGGGGTCCGCGCGGACGACGGTCAAGGTCTCCGCCCCGTAGCTCTTCGTTCCGGACAGGATGCCGCCGAGGATCAGGCTGCCGCGCTCCAGGTTGATGTCCAGGTGGAACCGGTGGCGCCACTGCGTGGCCGAGGAGTTCAGCATCCCGACGACGCCCTCCGGGGAGCGCATAAGCGCGTAGGCGTTGTCCTCCACGTCGTAGCCCCAATGGCCGTTCGACACGAAGCTGTGCACCTCATGGAAGTCTCCACCGAAAAGGCGCATCAAGTCCACCATGTGGATGCCCTGATCAAGAAGAACGCCGCCGCCCGCGATCTCGCGCTTCGTGCGCCAGTCCGGCTGGTTGAAGGTGATGAGCTTGGACTTGCCGTACATCCCGCGCATGTTGATGACCCGGCCAAGTTCCCCGGACCGCAGAATCCGCAGGGCTTCCTGAACGGAATCATGGTAGCGATGGTTGAAGCCGTACATCAGTTTGAGTTTAGGATGCCGCTTCTCCTCGGCGATGACCTTCACGATGTCCTCGACGTCGCGTCCCGGCGGTTTCTCGCAAAAGACGTGCAGGCCGGCCTGGAGGCCGGCGATGGTCGCCTCGGCCGCCACGTCGTTGGTCAGGCAGACGATGAGGGCGTCCAGCTTCTCGGTGAGGAGGCGGCGGTAATCGCGGTAGTAACGGACGCCGTCGGGGAAGGTTCCTTCCGCGTCGAAGGCCCGGTCGCACACCGCCGCGACCTCCATCCGGGGGTGGCGGTCCACGCACTCCCGGCGACGCTTGCCGACCACGCCGTACCCGGCGATGCCGATCCTCAGCTTTTCCATGACTTCTTCGATTTTAGCTTATAACCGCCGGATTTCCCTCGGCCCGCCGAGCATTTTCTCATCCATGAATGAGCCTGAAAGTCGTTGACGGTTTGGCGTTGCTCTTGGATCCGTTCTCCTTGGTTTCTTTGTGTTGTTGCCGTGGCCGTTGAGGCTGAGAAGGATGAATGTCGTTGCGGTTGGAGGACGTGGCCGTT
>JAGWMT010000259.1 GCA_028871595.1 Elusimicrobiota bacterium | reverse complement strand
CGAATCCCGCCACCGACCCGGAGATCAAACCGGGAACCTCGCGGCTCAGGCTCATCTCGAACGCGGAGTCGCGCAGGCGCCAGGTCATGTCGCGCCCGGAACCGGGCAGGATCTCCTCTCCCGAGGCGAGCAGTTCCAGCGATCGCGGACGAGCGGACGCGCTGACGTCGAAGCGGATCGCCCCGTCGGCGAAGAGCGAGTTCACGACGACCTGCTCGTCCGCGTTCGCGCCGGGCTTCAGGTGCAAGGTGCACAGCTCGGCGAAGAACAGCGCGGCGCGCGCGCCGGGACGACCGGCCGCAGCCAGGCCCCGGACCAGGTTCGCCGCCATCCCCGCCGCCGGCACCGACGCGTAGCAGCCCATGTGGCCGACGTGGAGCACGCGCGAATCCCACTTGCGGCGCGCCACGACGCGCTGGATCGCGTGCGGCGAGACATAACCGGTGCAGGAGACCTGGACCGCATAATCCGGCGCCCGTTCACCCGCCGGGAATGCCCGGGCCGCCAGCGCGGCGACGGTCTCCTCATAGATGGCCATGCGCGACTGAAGCGTCGGCTCGAACCACGGCGTCCCTTCCCGCTCGCGGTAAAGCCGCATGCTCCGCCAATCCCGACTCGCGTAGTCGGCCAAGGCGCTGACGCGGGTCTTGATCGCGGTCCCTTGGGCCAGGCGCCCGTACAGTTTCAGGGCGCGCCGGTCCTGAGCGGCCAGGCGCCCGCCGCGCGCGCGGGCCAGCGCCTTTCGGAGCCAGGCGATCACGTCCGGCTGGGCGAGGGGAGCGCCCACGCGGAGAGGGCGGAAATCATGCAAATAAGCGATCGGACCGGCTTTCATCGGATCCTCGAATGTCATGGCCGAAGGACCCAGCCCGCGTTAGGTCTCTTACTCTCGGCCGTGGGCCTGTTCGCCCCTGTGTATAGAAGCATTCCCCGGCTAGACTTTTCATGTCATCGAAGCAACGGATTGATGACCACCGGAACGGGGGATTTGATGGCGCTGTCGGGCGAACGCCGGGAAGGACCGCGAAGCAAGCGCCTCCTTCCCGTTTTGCTGTCCGCCGCGATCATTCTTCCCAACAATCCCTTCGTCGCGTCCGCCGCGGCCCAGGTCATCGGCGCCGAGCTGGGGGCCGCCCGTCCGGGCGCGAACGCCGGCGCGTCCGTCGTCGCCGGCGGGACCGCCCTGGCCCCGCCTGCCCCCCTCTCCCTGACGACGTTGTCCGTCGGCGCCCCGTCGGCCGCCTTCGGTCCCTCGGCCCCGACGGCCGAGGCTCCCCCGGCGACGTTGACGCCGGCGCCCGCCTCCGTCCTGCCTCTTTCCGCCGCCGCGGCCGCTCCCGCGGCGCGCGCCGTCGCCCTTCCCGCTTCGCTCGCCGCCGCTCCCGGCTTGGCGCGCGCCGCTTCCATCCATGCCGCCGCCGACGGCCCCGGGCGAAAGGCGGACAAAGCCGATGATTCCGCGACGGAGACCGCGAAGCTCGGCGCCCTGTTCGACGGACAAAAGCCGCTCGACGCCGATTCGGTCAAGATCTTCCTGGTGCGCCACGGCCACGCTCCCGTCGCCGCCGCGCTCGGCTCCCTGGACGCGATCCTCAAGGCCGAGCCCGGATTGGCATTAAGCCTCAATAAAAACGGGACGGTCCGGCTGGTGCTGGGCAAGGGCGCCGCGACGGGCGAGGTTCGGGCCGAGGACGTGCCGCTTCTGACGCGGATTCTCCGCGAACGCGGGGTTTCCGCGCCGGTCTCTCCCGAGAAGCTCACCGTCGAAGCCGCGCGTCCCGCGGCCGTCGGCGGCGCGTCCGCCGAGGTCCCTGCGGCCCGCGCCTCGCTCCCGGTCCGGATCTACCGCGAGCTCCGCTTCCTAGGCCGCACCTTCAAGGACTCGATGACCAAGCCGCTGCCCAGCGAGGTGATCGGCGGCATTGCGACGAAGAGCTTCCCCCTGGCCACTTCCATCGGCGTGTACTGGGCGACGATCGGGCTGGCCCACCCCTTCGCGATGGCCGGCCTCATGGCGCTGAGCCTTTTCCAGGAAACCTTTCACGGCATCTTCCTCAACACGTGGAACAACTTCCAGGACAACCTGAGCCGCCTGCGCGGATTCTCGTACCAGATGTACTTCAACCTGGTGTACATGCAGGGCTTCGGCGCCGTGTACCGGGCCCTGTCGTGGTCGGCGAACCCGCACAAGACCATCCCGCCGTGGAGCCCGTTCTACTGGCAGGACGTCCTGGTCATGAGCGTGGTCGGAACCTTTTTCGGCACCCTGGGCTACAACGGCCTCAACACTTTGTACGCGAAGGGACGCCTCAAGCGCTGGCAGCGTTCCGCGATTCAGCAGGTCCGCGACGTGATGTTTCTGCTCGCCGGGCCGTTCTTCGCCACCGGTTCCATGCACGCCTTCTGGGCGCTGTTCATCTTTCAGCAGTCGCTAGACCTGGCCATCGCGCTCCTGGCCTGGCGCGCGAAGACCCGAACGATCCTCTACGTCGCCGGCGACGACCTGGCCGCCTCCCCCGAGTTCAAGGCCAAGTACCCCGCCGCCTTCGGGATTCCGGAGGTCTCGCCCTTGAAGCAGGCGTGGGGCGGAGTGGTCGGCAACCCGCTGGTGAAACTGGCCCTGGCCCCCTTCAAATGGGCGGCCGGGCGCCTCAAGAAGAACCCGAAGTGAACCTTCCTAATATAGGGCCCACTCCGGGTTAGGACCATTGGTCCCGCGCGGGTACCGGTTGTCACTGTGCCCCGATCCGCCCCAGGGCTACAATTTGAGCAGATGAAACGGCTCATGTCCCTGCTGTTGACGGCCCTTCTTCTGGTCCCGAACGGGGCCTTCGCCCAGGTTTTCACCGCGGGAGCCGCCGCGGAATCCGCGCCCGGCGCGACCGCCGGAATCTCCGCCTCGGTCCGCCCCCTTTCCACCGCGCCGCTGGCGCTGAATCCTTCCGCCGTTTCCGCTCCTGCCCTCGGCGCGGCCCCCACGACCGCCGCGTCCGTCCCGGCGACGGAGCCGTCCGCCTTGGCCGCCGCTCCGGCGGCTCTCGCGCCCGCACCCGCCGCCGTTTCCGCCGCGGCGCCCGCTCTTCCCGCCCTCCCCCGCGCCGCTTCGTCCGGGCCCGCGCCGGCCCGTTCGGAAGCGTCCGCCGCCCCGGCCGGAACCGAGAGCCTGGCGCCGCGCGAAGCGAGCGTCTTGCGCGGCGCTTGGCGCACCGTCAAGGCGCTGGTCGAACCCGTCCCCGACGCTCCGGATTCCATCGCCGACGCGCCGTTGACGCCCGAAGCGGGCAAGGTCTATCACGCGTCGCCCGCGGACTGGCGCGACGAGAGCTTCTATTTCGCTTTGCTCGACCGCTTCGCGCGCTCCGGTCCCGGCCGACCGGTCGGCGAGCCCAAGGACGGAAGCTCCCGTCACGGCGGCAACCTGCGCGGCGTGATCGAGCAGCTGGACTACCTGAAGGGCGCGGGCGTGACGACCTTGATGATCTCGCCGGTGACGCAGACCTTGCCCGAGGCCTACCACGGCTACGCGCCGGTGCACATGCTGGCCGTGGACCCTCACCTGGGCACCATGGCCGACATGAAGGAGCTGGTGGCCGAGGCGCATAAGCGCGGCATTCGCGTGGTGCTCGACTGGGTCCTCAATCACGCCGGGCCCGTGTTCGAGTACAAGGACGGCAGCAAGTGGACGAACATGGAGGGTCCCGCCAAGGAGATCGGCGAGTGGACGCAGGCCCTGAAGCCCGTCGAGCTGGCGCGCTCCGAGAACTTCACGCGCCACGGCGTCATCGACAACTGGGACGATCCCGAGCAGGCCGTCAACGGCGACTTCCCTCCGAACTACCGCCATTACGATTCCCTGCGGCCGGAGACGGCCGACCTGATGGTCCACATCGCGAACTGGTGGATCAAGGAGACCGACATCGACGGCTTCCGCTTGGACGCCGTGCGCCACGTGCCCAAGGCCTTCCTCCCCGTGTTCCAGAAGCGCGTGCGCGACTACGCGGCCGGCCTGGGCAAGAAGAATTTCCTGTTCGTCGGCGAGAACTCAACGGGCCACGATGCGGACCTGATGCCGTTTCTGGACGGCGGCATGAACAGCCTCTTCAATTACCCCGCCCTCCGCCGCGACAACAAGGCCCTGCACGCCGCCGAGCCGACGTCGGTTCTGGAGCAAAGCTTCAAGGCCGGTCGCGAGGCGCTCGGCTCCGCCGTCGGCCGGCTGCTGCGCTTCCTCGACAACCACGACACCTACCGCTTCCTCCGCGTCGGCGAACCGCTGGAGATTCTGCACAACGCGCTGGCCTACGTGATGCTCTCCGTCGGCATACCGATCATCTACGCCGGAACCGAGCAGGCCATGCGCCAGGGCACCGACCGCCTGGAGCCGGAAGGCCCGCAGTTCCCCGCCGACCCATTCAACCGCGAGGATATGTTCGCGGACGGAAAATTCAAGTCCGAAAGCTCCGCCGGCGACAAATTCGACCCGACTTCTCCCACGTACCTGTTCATGGCTCGGGTCAACGCGTTGCGCGCCGAGCACCCGGCGCTGCGCCGCGGCGAACAGTATCCCCGCTGGTCGGATGCCGGCGGCGCGGGCCTCTACGCCTTCAGCCGCATTTATGAAGGCCAGGAAGTCGTCGTCGCGATGAACTTCTCCACCCAGGTCCAGAAGGCCGACATGTGGGTGGACCACGGCATCACGCCGGCGGGCACGGAGCTGGTGGACGCGCTCGACGGCTCGTACCGCGTCACGGCTCACAAGGCGGAGACGACCGGCTCGAAGATCGACGTCGAGATCCCGGCGCGCGGCGTGCGCGTGTTCGTGCGGGCG
>JAGWMT010000258.1 GCA_028871595.1 Elusimicrobiota bacterium | reverse complement strand
CGTGCGGGTGTCGGAGGAATACCGCATCCTGGGACGCCACGCGGACGACTCTCGACCCGCCCATTTCGACTACAACGGGGTGCGCTTCGGGCAGGACACGCTCCATATCTTCGCGGGCCTGTGCGCGGTGGACACGCGGGAGCACGTGGAGAGGATGTTCCGCGCGCTGCGCGACAACGGCCAGATCTGCGCGCGCATGGGGGCGTACAAGCCGCGGACCAGCCCCTACGCGTTCCAAGGGCACGGGAAGAAGTGCCTGCCGTACGTCTTCGAGCTGGCCGGAAAGAACGGGATCAAGGTCGTCGCCATGGAGATCACGCACGAGTCCCATCTCGACGAGATCCGCGCCGCGCTGGAGGCCGCGGGGCAGCCCACCGGCGTCATGCTCCAGATCGGCACGCGCAACACGCAGAACTTCGAACTGCTCAAGATCGTCGGCCGCCAGCGGGAATTCCCGATCCTCCTCAAGCGCGGCTTCGGCATCACCTTGGACGAGTCGCTCAACGCCGCGGAGTACCTGGCCAGCGAGGGCAACAGCCACGTCGTGTTCGGCCTGCGCGGGATGAAGACCAACATGGGCGAGCCGCACCGCAATCTGGTGGACTTCGCCCACGTGCCGGCCGTGAAGCGGCTCACGCGCATGCCGGTCTGCGTGGACCCCTCGCATTCGGTCGGCGCGCGTTCCGCCGGACCGGACGGGATCCTGGACGTGATGCACGCCGCGGCGCAGGGCGTGATCGCGGGCGCCAACATGGTCCTGGTGGACTTCCATCCCGATCCGGCGACGGCCCTGGTGGACGGCCCCCAGGCCCTCCTTCTCGAGGAACTGCCGCTGTTCCTGGCGGACATGATGGTGGCGCGCGAGGCCTACCTGCGGCGCGCGGCCCTGCGCCGGCCTTAAGCGAAGCCGCCGACGCGGCGCGCGCGCGCCAGGCGCTTCATCAGCGCGCGCAGGACCGGCTCCAGGCCGGTGCTGCGCCCGGTGAGCGCCTTCACGCTGGTCGCGCGCTTGAGCGGAGGGTCGTTGTTCACGTTGACTCCGATCCCCACCACCAGCCAATGAAGGCGCGAGGAATCGCCGGAAGCCTCGCAGAGGATCCCGCACAGCTTGCGGTACTTCCCGTCGGCGCTGAGCGCCAGCACGTCATTGGGGGGCTTCACCGCGGTCGTGACTCCGGAGGCGTCGCGCAGGGCCGCCGCGGCCGCCGCGCCGCAGGCCAGCGAGAAATCCTCCAGCCGCGACGGGGGAAACGAGGGTCGTATCAACCAGGAGACGTAAAGACCGCCCGGCGCCGAGCGCCAGCGCCGTCCCATGCGGCCCTTGCCCGCGGTTTGGCGCAAGGCCCAGACCAAGGTTCCGTCCGGCGCGTTCTCACCGGCCAGACGGCGGGCGACGGTCTGCGTGGAATCGGATTCCTCCAGGCGGATCAAGCGGCGCACGCCGGGGAATCGAAGCGCGGCCACGCCTCAGAGATCCAGGCCCAGGTCCAAAGCGGGAGCGCTGTGGGTCAGGCGCCCGACGGAGATGCGGTCCGGCCCCAGCTTCGCCAAGGCGCGGACCGAGTTCAAGTTCACTCCGCCGGAAATCTCGATCTTGACCCGGGGCGCCATGGCGCGCAGGCGTTTGATCTGCCGGCGCAGGGCGGCGGGGGGCATGTTGTCCAGGAGGATCACGTCCGGCTTCAGCGCCAGCGCGCGAGCGATCTGGGAGGGCGAGTCGCACTCCACGATGAGCGGCGTTCCGGGATGGCGGCGGCGGAGCTCCCGCGCGCCCGCCTCCAAACGGCGGCCGAGGTAGTGGTTGTCCTTGACCATGACCGCGTCGTACAGACCCATCCGGTGGTTGACCCCGCCCCCGCAGGCGACGGCGTATTTGTCCAGCGCGCGCCAGCCCGGCAAGGTCTTGCGCGTGTCGAGGACGCGGGCGCGGGTGCCCTTGACGCGGTCGGCGTAACGGCGAGTCAAGGTCGCCACGCCGGACAGGCGCTGCAGGAAATTGAGGGCCGTGCGTTCGGCGGTGAGCAAGCCCCGTCCGCCGGAGACCGTCATCACCGCCTGCCCGGGCCGGATCCGGGCTCCGTCGCGGACCAGGGCGCGCACGCGCGCGCCGCGGTCGCAGGCGCGGAACGCCGCCGCGGCGACGTCCAGACCGCAGATCACCCCGGCCTCGCGGCTGAGCACGCGCGCCGTGAAGCGGGCCGTCGCGGGAACGAACAGGCGCGTCGTCAAATCGCCGCTCCGGCCCAGGTCCTCGCGCAGCGCGGCGCGCAACAGGGTCCGATACGCGGCGGGCGGAAGCCGTCTCATGCGGGCATCTTACCGCATCGCGACCGGGCTCTCAACCGTCGTCGTCGGGCGGGCGTCAGAGGCCGGGGTCTTCCGGCGGCGTGTACCGCGCGGGGTCCACTGTGCCGTCGTCCTGCCACGCGGGCCCGTTGCTCTCGCCGCCGCCGACCAGGACGTCGTAGATGCGGCCGTCGGGATACGCGATGATGTCCGTCGCGTAGCCTTCGCAGTTGTTGCCGGAAGGCTTGGACAGCAAGCCGGCGCCCTCGTCTCGCATGCGCCACGCGGCGACCCGCACGATGGCGAACGCCCCGCAGGCTCCGGTGAGGTCGTGCCCGGCCGTCTCCAAATCGGCCTTCGCCTGGGCCACCACGTCGCTGCGGTCGGGGTGCGAACGGCCGCCGCCTCCGTCCGAGGAACCTCCGCCGGCGGCGCCGCCGCCCGATGAGCTTCCGCCGCCGTAGCGCGCGCCGCCTCCGGAGCCGCCGGAGGACGCGGCGCGGCATTTGGCGGATTTCGAGACGGCCTCGCATTGATTGGGCTTGCAGGCGCCGCACTTATCCTGAACCACCTGCCAGGACCATGAATCGCCGCTGTCGGGATACTTCGCGCCGCCGGAATTCACGATCATGTCGATCACGCCGACGCAGGGAATGTCCACCTTGTCGCCATAGTCGCGGGTGACGGCGCTGCCCGGATACAAAACATCGATCGCGGGCAAAGCCGACTTTAATCCGTTCGGAGTGGGGGGGAATCCGGCGATAATGCGGCCGATCATGTATTTCGGGGTCATATGAGCGGGATCGTTCCACTTGCAGGAATCCCACCCCGGGAGAACGGGAGGAAAGGCCGGTTGAGGCGCTCCGGCCGGCGCGGCTTTCTGTGTTTTTGCGGCCATGGATGCGGGGGCGGACAGAAGGGCGGCGACGGCGAACAGGAGCGGAGCGGAAGGGATCGTGATCTTCATAATATCCGGATTATAAGCGGAACACGAGTGTTCGTCCAGTCTCGGAGGCGAAAATTTGTCCGATTTTTACCCCCGCCGCGCCGGTTCGGCGGACAAGCTACAATAGACGTCGTGAAGGGTCCATCATGCGGAGAGCCGGACTTCTCGTCCCGCGCCGAGTTGGAGCGGTCCGTGCGCCGCGACGGCTTCGCCTTCGCGCGGGCGCAGGAGATGCGCGGCTGGCTGACGGAAGGCGACCCGAGGGGGCTGGCGGACTGGGAACGGTTCGCGGACAGTTGGAAGGATCTGCGCCGCGACGAGTACATGGCCGACGGCGGACGCGATCGGCTTCGCCGCCACGCGGTGCTGGCCGCCGGACCGGGAGGCGTCCCGCGACCGGAACCGCGTCAGCCCCATTATCAGAGCCGGGAGTACAACGCGCTGAACGGCGGCATCGCGCGCTGGTACGAACCCGTCGAATCGGACGTCGTCGCGGGACCCACCATGAGCGCGCTTCTCGCCTTCGGCGGCCGGTTGTTCGGCCGGCTTCGTCCCGGCGGGTCGTGGCGGATCGAGCTTCATCAATTCCGCATCGAGGCCAAGCCCGGCGTTCCCGGCCGGCCCACGCCGGAGGGAGTGCATCGCGACGGCGTGGACTGCGTGCTGGTCGTGCTGGTCCGCCGGGAGAACGTGGCCAGCGGGACCACCACCGTGCACGATCCCGCCGGCCGCCCGCTCGGCAGCTTCACCTTGACCGAGCCCTTGGACGCGGCCATCGTCGACGACGCCCGGGTTCTGCACGGCGTGACCCCGGTGGAGCCGCTGGATCCTTCCCGTCCCGCCTACCGCGACGTGCTGGTCGCTACTTTCCGGTCGACGTAGCCGGCGCGGCCGCGGCTTCGGCGGCCAACTTGTCGATCAAGGCCTGATCGGCCGCCGTCGCCAGCGCCCAGAGCGAGTCGAAGTGTTTCTGGATGAACGCCGCGTGGTAGCCCTGCCAGAAGCCGGTGTTCTCGAAATTATGGTTCAGGGCGTTCATGCTGATGTTCAGCGAGTCGCCCATTTTCGCCAGCGCGCCGTCGGTTCCGCCGTCGAAGATCATCACCTTTTCGTGCATTTTCGAGGAGCGGCTCCACGGCAGGTGGTGGACGACCACGTCGGGTCCTTCGATGATCTTCAATTGGAGCCCTTTTCCGAGCAGCGGCTCCAGAATCTTGCCGGCCATGGACACCTGTCCCTTGTCGGCGATGAGTCTCACCGGGATTTTCTTGGCCAGGAGGCCGGTGATCGCCGCCGCCATCCGCGGCGAGGGAAAGGGGCTGAACATCAGGATGTCGAGAGATTTCCGGACGAGGGTTTCCGCCTTCACGAGCCAGTCCTCGGTGCCTCCGTTCGGCGAACCGGAAGCCTTGGGAAACGGCACTCCGTTGAAGCTGAGGGCTCGGCTGGCGTCCTGCGGGATCGGATCCTTCGGGTCCATCACCGGATCCTGCGGAAGGAGCCTCGGAGAGTACGGCCGCGAGCGGCGCAGTATCCAGGCGTGATAGGTCTTGTAGAAGGCCAGGCGGTCCGCGTCATCGGTGAACACCACGTTCTCCCAGTGGTT
>JAGWMT010000257.1 GCA_028871595.1 Elusimicrobiota bacterium | reverse complement strand
GCCGTCACGCACGCCATGTTCACGATGTCGTCCACCGACGCCCCCCGCGACAAATCGTTCACCGGCTTATTAAACCCCTGCATGATCGGCCCCAGCGCCTCGGCCCCCGTCAGCCGCTGCACCAGCTTGTAGCCGATATTGCCGGACTGCAGGTCCGGGAACACCAGCACGTTCGCATGACCGGCCACTTTGGACCCGGGAAACTTGCGCTGCCCAATCTCGGGCACCAGCGCCGCGTCCGCCTGCATTTCCCCGTCGATGGCCATGTCCGGCGCCTTCTCCTTCGCGATCCGCACCGCGTCTTTGACGGCGGAAGCCAGCGGATGTTCCGTGGACCCGTTCGTGGAAAAGGAAAGGAAGGCCACCCGTGGATCGATCCCGCACAAAACCTTCGCCATCTTCGCACTTGAGATCCCGATGCTGGCCAGCTTCACCGGCACCGGGTCGATATTGATCGCGCAGTCCCCCATGATCAGCACCCCGTTGTCCCCCTGCGACGGAGACGGGAAGATCATGATGAAGAAGGAGGAAATCGTCCGCACTCCCGGCGCCGGCTTGATGATATGGAGCGCCGGCCGCACCGTGTCCGCCGTGCTGTGGTCCGCCCCGGACAGATAACCGTCCACCCGGTCGTTGTGCAGCATCATGATCCCGTACACCAGCGGATCCTGCACCGCCGCCTGCGCCTCCGCCTCCGTGATTCCCTTATGCTTGCGGATGTCGAAGTAATGCGCCACGTACTCCCGGAACTTCGCGTCCTTCGGGATGTCCACGATCTCGATCCCCGAGATGTCCGCCCCGTTTTCCGCCGCCACCTTCCGCGCCTTCTCCGGGTTGCCCAGCAGAATAGGGACGCACAGACCGTCCTTCTTGAGGATGGACGCAGCCTTCAGAGTCCGCTTTTCCTCCCCTTCCGGCAGCACGATGGTTTTCTTGAGAGCCGCGGCCTTGCGGCGGATGTCGGCGACGATGGGCGACAGAGAGGTGGTGGCGGTGGTCATGGGCCGAGGATACCGAATTCCCCGTCGGGGGGCAAGACGGCGGTGGAACTTATTGATGGGTCAATTCGTAAGTAAGTGTGGAGATATCAAAAGTGGACGGACTGATTTATGTGATACGAGGTCAGCGGGTGATGCTGGACCGGGATTTGGCGGAATTGTACGGCGTCATGACCGGCGAATTGAACCAAGCCGTGAAGCGTCATGCGAACCGGTTTCCTGAAGACTTCCTGTTCAAACTCACGGCCGAAGAAGCTTTCCGTTTGCGGTCACAGATTGTGACCGCAAAAACGGATCGTTTGATATCACAATCTGTGATATCAAAGAAGGGTAGGGGCGGACAGCGCTTTTTATCAAATGTCTTCACCGAACAGGGCGTGGCCATGCTCTCCAGCGTCCTCGCCAGCGAGCGCGCCGTGGAGATCAATATCGCCATCATGCGGGCCTTCGTGAAGCTGCGCCAGGCCGTCATGATCGACGGAAGCCTTGCCGTCCGCATGGAGAAAGCCGAGGAAGCCATCGAGTCCCTCGAAGGCGAGCAGGGGGAGCAGGCCGTCGCCATCCACGAGCTCATGGCGGCGTTCCGCCGGCTGACCGGCTCGTGAAAACTTCCGGACCGCCGCGTGAAAACCGCATCTTGACGACTGACACCCTATGGGTTACACTCTAATGACGATCAAGAGCTTCCGGCATAAGGGACTGGAGGCTTTCTTCCTGACCGGCTCGAAGCGCGGCATCCAGCCTGACCACGCGGACAAGCTGGGAGACATCTTGGACCGCCTGGACGGCGCGGCTGTGGTGGGCGATATGGCGTATCCGGGCTCGCATCTTCATCCGCTCAAAGGCAATCTGGATGGACATTGGTCGGTCCGGGTTTCAGGGAATTGGCGGGTTATTTTCCGGTTCGAGGACGGCGACGCGTACGTGGTCGCCTATCTCGATTATCACTGAGAGCGATTTATGAAAACCAGGCATCGCCCCCCCACTCATCCCGGCGGCATCATCAAACGGCACCACCTCGAACCCCTCTCGCTTTCCGTTTCGGCCGCCGCCGAGGCGCTGGGCGTATCGCGCAAGACGCTCTCCAAGATCGTCAACGAGCGCGGAGCCGTGACACCGGACATGGCCCTGCGCCTGTCCAAGGCCTTTCATACCACGCCCCAGCTCTGGCTCAACCTTCAGCAGCGCTACGATCTGTGGCACGCCGCCAACGACTCCACGGCGTGGCAAGGCGTCCGCGCCATCGTAGAACTTGCTCCGGCGCGAGTGAAATAACTCGAAACGCAATTTCACCGACTCTGGAGCTAGTGCGCGGCGACAGGGGTTCGGCCGCCGGCGTGCCACAGGCCCCGGTCGGGGCCCAGCGGGACGAAGGCCGGGGCGCCGTCGGGCGAGGCGGTGACCGCGACCTTGTGGGCCTCCGGACGGACCTCGCGGTCGTCCTCCGCGGCCTGCACGCTGGTGAACAGCCCGCCGGTGAACGTGAGCGAGTAGGCGCGCAGGGCCACAGCGCCCAGCTCGCGGGCCAGGTCGCCGTAGTCGCCGCGGACGTGGAAGCGCTCGGCGGAGATGGAGTCGGGCCCCGGGACGTGCGCCTGGCCGGCCACGATCACGGCCTTGCCGCGCGGACCCATGGCGTCCCACAGCAGTTCGGCCATGGTCTTGTTGCGGCGGGTCAGCAGGACCTCGACGAGGGATTCGTTGAAGCCATGTTCATAGCGCCGTTCGGCGCGGTCCACCTGATCCTTGAAGTCGATGGGAAAGGTTTCGGCGGGGTCACCGGTCTTCTTCGCGGCAAGTTTCGTCACCTGCGCCGCCCATTCGTTCAGCGGCAGGCCCAGCGCCACGACGCGGATCCCGTTGTCCCGGGCCGAGTTCAACAGATTGGTGAAGGCGGCCACGCGCGCGGGCGAGAACGACAGAGCGGCTCGCGGCAGCACGTCGGTCCGGCGGGAGACATACTCGTCCACGGCCTTCTGCTGCGGGGTCTTTAATCCTTCAATGCCGACCGCCGTCACGCCGGCCTTCGCCAGGCGGGGCAGTTCGCGGGCCAAGGTCTCGATGGTGCTCAAACTGCTGTGGTCTTCGCCGATCAGTAACACATCGCGATCCTGAAGGATTTTCTCGACGGGGACGTTCCAAGAACGTGCGGCGACGTCGACGCGTTGGGAGACGCCCGCGGCGGAGCGGGCCGACGCGGGCGGACCGCGCGGGGAGGCCGCGGCGACGGGCGCCGCGGCCATAACGGCGGGAACAACGGAAGGGAGACCGATGGGAGCGGCGGTCACGGTGAGACCGGCGCTCAAGGTTGGAACGACGGCAGATGCCGCCGCGACCGGACTGGTGTAGGAGACCGACGGAGCCTCCAACCGGATGACCTCCATGGGCGCGGCGAAGGACGGCGCCGCGATCAGGAGGGCCAATAAACCGGCGAACAGCCTCATGGGGTTAGGATATATGGAACGGCGACGGCGTACACGGGGCCGAAGGCCCAGACGGCGCTAGGCCTTCAGGCGGGAGGCGGCGTCCCGGTCCAAAAGCCAGAGCAGTTCGCCCTGCGCGGGAGACACCAAACTGGCCGGATGGGCCGCCGTGGGCGGGTTTTCCAGGATGGAGGCGGCCATGTCGGCCTTGTCGGCGCCGGAGATCACGAAGGCGACCTTCGCGGCCGCGTTGATCAACGGAAGAGTGAAGGTGATCCGCCGGCTTTGCTTGGCGGCCATATAACCGTCGGTCACGAGTTTCGTCGTTTCGGAAACGGCGGGCGTTCCAGGAAAAAGAGACGCCGTGTGACCGTCCGGGCCAAGACCCAAAAATATCCAATCGAATCGGGGCATGTCGCCCATTACTTTGGTTAATGTCGATTGATACGCCGAAGCCGGATCATTCTCTTCAACGGGAATACGGTGGATGTTCGGCGGCGGCACGGGCACATGGCTCAACAATGTTTCCATGGCCATCTTATAGTTGCTGTCGGGATGGTCGGGCGGGACGCAGCGCTCGTCGCCCCAATACACATGAACGCGATCCCACGGGATGCGAGAGGCGAGCTTCTCGACGATGACTTTATGAAAGGACTTCGGGGTGTTGCCGCCCGACAAGGCGACGTTGATCTTCCCCTTCTTCACCGCCGAAACCGCGCGCGTGAATTCCCCCGCCGCGGCGAAGGACAATTCGCGCGCGTCCGGCAGCTTCAGGACCCGGCGCATTCCCGCCATTTCCGCCCGTCGCGCTCCAGCAACTGTTCGGCCGCGTCCGGGCCCCAGGTCCCCGGTTCGTAGTTCGGAAAGCCGCCGCCCGGCGGCGCCTTCCACGCGTCCAGCAGGGGCTGGACCACGCCCCAGGCCGTCTCCACCATGTCGGCGCGCTGGAACAAGGTCTGGTCGCCCAGCATGGCCTCGTAGAGCAGGCGCTCGTAGCCGGTGCTGGGGCGCGCGCCGAAGTAGTCCTGGTACTTGAAGTCCATGTCCACCGTGCCCAGCTTCACCGTGGGCCCGGGGATTTTCGCGCCGAAGCTGAGCGCGATGCCCTCGTGCGGCTGGATGCGGATCACCAGCTGGTTGGCGGAGATGTCCGTCACGCCCGCGCCGCGGAACAGGCTGACGGGCGCGGCGCGGAACTGGATCACGATCTCGCTGGAGCGCGCGGCCAGGCGCTTGCCGGTGCGCAGATAGAAGGGCACGCCCGCCCAGCGCCAGGTGTCGATGGACAACTTCAGCGCGGCGTACGTCTCCGTGATGGAATCCGGCGCCACCAAGGCCTCCTTGCGGTAGCCGTCGTATTGGCCGCGCACCGCTTGGCGCCACACGTCCTCGTCGGTGAGCGGGGAGATGGAGCGCAGGACCTCCAATTGCCG
>JAGWMT010000256.1 GCA_028871595.1 Elusimicrobiota bacterium | reverse complement strand
AAAACCGCCGCCCGCAAAAAGGCCTCCGCGCCGAAGGCCCCGCGCCGCACCCGCGTGGAGGACATCGCCCCGGAGGAGCAGATCGTCGGGGCGCCGCTCCTGGGCAAGGTCCTGGCCTACGACGCCAAGCTCCGCGAGATCACCCTCGACCTGGAGGAGGCGCTGACCGTGGGCGACGGCGTCCGCGTGAAGGGCCGCGCCACCGACCTCATTCAGCGCGTCGAACGCCTGCGCGTCGGCCGCCGCGTCGTGCAAAGCGCCTTGGCCGGCGAGACGGTCCAGATGGAGGTCGCCGACCGGGTCCGCGCCGGCGACGCCGTGTACAAGGTCCGCGCCGCGTGAAGATCGCCTCGCCGCGCGGGATTCTCGCGCTGCTGCTGGCGGTGAACATCCTCAACTACGTGGACCGCCAGGTCGTCTACGCCCTGCTGCCCCTGATCCAAGGAGACCTCAAGCTCAACGACCTGCAGGCGGGAAGCCTGGCCAGCGCGTTCATGGTCGTGTACATGCTGGCCGCGCCGCCCATCGCCTGGCTGGCCGACACGCGCGGGCGCAAGCCGTGGATCGCCGGGGGCGTGGGACTGTGGAGCCTGGCCACGGGCGCCGCGGGCCTGGCCACGGGCTTCGGCAGCCTGTTCGCCACCCGCGCCGCCGTGGGCGTGGGGGAGGCCTGCTACGGCGCCATCTCGCCCTCGTTCGTGGCCGAGCGCTTTCCGGCCGCCGAGCGCGGCCGCGCGCTGGCGCTGTTCTCCATGGCCATCCCGGTGGGCTCCGCCTTGGGCTACGCGGGCGGCGGCTTGGTGGGCGGGGCCTTCGGCTGGCGCACGGCGTTCTGGATGGTCGGGCTCCCGGGCCTGCTGATGGCCGCGCTGTGCACCTTGCTTCCCGACGACGCGCCGCACAAGGACACTCCGTCGGCTTCGGCCGGCTACCGCGAGGTCTGGAAGATCCCGTCCTTCCGCCTGATCACCTTCGCCGGCGCGGCGATGACCTTCGCGCTGGGCGGCTTCGCGGTCTGGATGCCCACCTTTTTCCACCGCTCCTTCGGCCTGAGCGTGGGCCGCGCGGGGACCTTGTTCGGCGCGCTGACGGTCCTGGGCGGATTGGTCGGCAGCCTGCTGGGCGGCTGGATCGCCGACCGCCTGCGCCCGCGCTTCCCCGACGCGGACCTGCTCGTGTCCGGCGTGGGCCTGATCGCCGGGATGCCCTTCGCCGCCGCGGCCATCATGTCGCCCAGCCTCAAGTTCTCGGTCGCCGCCCTGTTCCTGGCCGAGACCTTCCTCTTCCTCAACATGGGGCCGCTCAACTCCGCCATCGTCTCGGTCACGCGCCTGGAGACGCGCTCCATGGCCTTCGCCGCCAACATTCTGGTGATCCACCTTCTGGGCGACGCGGCCTCGCCGACCTTGATCGGCTGGGGCTCCGACGCCTTCGGGCTCAACCGCGCCTTGCTGGCGGCCTGCGCCGCGCTGGGCGTGGGCGGACTATTCTGCTTCGCCGCCCGCGGCGGCTTCGCCGCCGACGGCGCGCGCGCGTCAGGAGCGACGGCATGAACAAAGCGATCGAGTTCGGAAAAAAATTCCTGTTCCATCCGGCCGACGCGGCCGACGCCTGCGCGTCGAAGACCGCGGTGGACGAAGGCCTCAAGGTCTACGCCGCGTGGGTGGTCGTCAGCCTGGCCTACCTGTGGCTGAAGCCCCATGATTTTCCCGACGCGGCGGCCCCCGTGGCCGCCCAGCCCGAGGGGCTGGCCTTCTGGCTGCGCGTGGCCTGCTGGGAGCCCCTGCTGGCGGCCCTGAACATCGCTTTGACCGCCATGGTCCTGGAGTGGATGCGCGAAGGCTGGCTGCCGCTCAAGACCGCCGTGGCGACGTTGTGGTCCGCGGTGCCGCTGATCCTGACCTACGCCTACACGCGCACCGGGATGTCGCGCCTCGTCTTCGGCACGCTGATCATCCTCTGGTCCCTGCCCGGGCTCTACGTGGCGCGGCGCGTGCCCGGCGGCGAGTGGCGGAAGGTCACCGCGTTCCTGCTGGGCCTCAACGCCATCGGCCTGGTGCTGCTCGTCCCGGAGATCGCCGCCGCCGTCCTGCGCAGCGACCACCTCTACAAGGCGACGTTGTTCGCCAGCGTCGGCTGGCTGCTGGCCTGCGGCGGCATCGGCTTGAGCCGCATGTGCCGCACCAGCACCGCCCGCGCCGTGCTGGCCTTCCTGTTCGCCAACCTGGTCCTGAACCTGGTCATCGCGGCCGCCTTCCTCCTGCACTGGCTGCCCATGGAAGTCCTCAAGGTCCTGGTCTATGTCTGACGACCTCTTCCCGAAGCGCTACGACGTGATCGTCGTCGGCGCGGGACACGCCGGCATCGAGGCCGCGTTGGCCGCCGCCCGAATGGGCCGCGCGACCTTATTACTGACCCAAAGCCTCGACACCATCGGGACGATGTCGTGTAATCCCGCCATTGGGGGAGTGGGGAAGGGGCAGATGGTCCGCGAGCTGGACGCGCTGGGCGGGGAGATGGGAAAAGCGGCCGACGCGTCGGGGTTGATGTTCCAAACCTTAAACGTCGGAAAGGGACGGGCCGTGCATTCGCCGCGGGTCCAATGCGATAAATTTGAGTACCGTCAGACGCAAAAAAGGACCGTCGAAGAGGCCTCCGGATTAGATGCATTACAGGATGAGGCCAAATCCCTCTGGATTGAAGGCTCCCGTTTGCGCGGCGTGGTGTCCGCCCGAGGCACGCGCTACGAGGCATCCAGCGTCGTACTCACCACGGGCACCTTTCTCAATGGATTAGCGCATGTCGGCCTGAACAGCCGCCCCGCCGGCCGCGCCGCGGAGCCGCCGTCCGTCGGCCTCTCCGCGAGTTTGGCGGACCTGGGACATACCCTCGGTCGTTTAAAGACCGGAACGCCGCCGCGCCTGCACGCGCGCTCGATTCGTTGGGATGTCTTGGAAGTTCAACGGGGGGATAATACCCCTTCACCCTTGTCCCATTTCACCCGCTTGATCGAACGCCCCCAGCTCACTTGTTCCGTCGCTTACACCAACACTTCCGTCCATGAATCGATCCGCGACAATTTGGACCGCTCGCCGTTGTATTCCGGCAAGATCAAGGCCCTCGGACCGAGATATTGTCCTTCCATTGAAGACAAAGTCGTGAAGTTCCCCGACAAGGAACGCCACCAGCTCTTCCTTGAGCCCGAGGGACGCGCGACGCAGGAAATATACGTCAACGGATTATCCACAAGTCTGCCGGAAGACGTGCAACGCGACATCGTGCGCTCGATCGTCGGCCTGGAGAATGCCCTCATCGTTCGCGCCGGTTACGCCATCGAATACGATTTCTGCGGCCCGACCGGCTTGAGCGCGTCGCTGGAGAGCAAAACCGTCGCCGGACTTTTCCTGGCCGGACAGATCAACGGAACAACCGGCTACGAAGAAGCCGCCGCCCAAGGCTTCATCGCGGGCGTGAATGCCGCGAAGGCCGCCCGCGGAGAAGCCCCTTTCGTTCTCGGCCGCGATGAGTCATACATCGGCGTGATGATCGACGACCTGGTCACCCGCGGCGTGGACGAGCCGTACCGCATGTTCACGGCCCGCGCCGAGTATCGGATGACGTTACGAGCCGACAACGCGGATCTACGTCTATTGGAGCACGGCTTCAGGCTGGGATTAATCACCGCTCCGGTCCACGATTCGTTCCTCCGGTATCGGGATCTCGTCGAGGGGGAAGGCGAAGCCTCCGACTCATCGTTAGGTCCGTGGACCATGGCGAAGGTCCGAGACCAGCGCGAAGTGCGGCGCTCCTACGCCGGCTACATCGCCCGCGAGAACGCCCAGGCCGAACGTTTGCGCGAATCCGAACTGGTGGAACTCCCGGCCGACATGGATTACTCCTCCGTCGGGGCGCTCGGTCATGAAGCCCGCCAGAAATTATCCCGCGTCCGGCCCCGCACGCTGGGCCAGGCGGGACGCATTCCCGGACTCACTCCTTCGGACTTGCAGATCCTGTGGACCCGCGCCGTGAGGCCCAAAGCGTGAGCGCCGATCCCCTTTCGCTTCTGTCCGACGCCGCCCGGAACTGGGGTGTTCCCCTGGATGACGCCGCGTTGGCGCGCGTTCAATCCTACCTGGAAGACGTGAAGGCGAAGAACGCCGTGACGAACCTGACCGCGGACGACGGATGGGACGATTTGGTGCTCAAGCACGCCGCGGACGGAGTATTCGCCGCGTCGGCCCTGCGCCGCGTCTTGAAAGAGCGAGGCGCGCCGGAGAAGCCGCGGGTACTCGACCTAGGCGCCGGGGGGGGCTTCATCGGCATCTGTCTCAAGATTGCCTGGCCCAATCCCGAAGTCACCTTGATGGAGGCCGTCGAGCGGAAATATAAATTCCTGAACTCCGCGATCACGAATCTGCGCATGCCGGGATTACGCCCGCTGCACCGCCGCGCCGGCGCGGGGGCTCCGTCTTCGTCTTATTCGACCGGCTTCGACGCCGTGATCGAGCGCGCCTTGGCGCCGTTGCCCTTCGCCGTGGGCCTCTCCTTTCCGTTATTGGCCCCCAAGGGAATCTTTGCCGCCTTCCAATCGGATGAACCCGACGTGAAGGAATCGGAATTGGCCCGCGCGCTGGCCGCGGCGGGGGCGAGAGTGCTAGAGTCTGTGCCTTACCGCCGCCCCGGCGAGGACCGGGACCGGCGGCTGCTGATCTTCGCGCGGAAGGAGGACTAAGTCATGCAGATGCTGAACCGCTACTTCACGCCGTTCGCGCTGATCCTGATCATCTCCGCCGTCTATTTCCGCATCGACGAGTTCCGCGACAACGGCCTCCAGGCGCCGCTGATCGCCGGCGGC
>JAGWMT010000255.1 GCA_028871595.1 Elusimicrobiota bacterium | reverse complement strand
GGCCCCGGTCATGTAAAAGACGGCCATGCGCTTGCGCGCGGCGGGGGAGCCCAGTTCGGCGGCCCGGCGCATGGCGTCGGCCAGGTCGTCGGGACGGGCGCCGCCCATGTCCAGGACCACGGCGTAGGCGAAGGCGGCCTCGGCGTCCTGATGGTCGCGCGCGGCGGAAAACCACCTGGCCGCCTCGCCTAGGTTGGAGCGCAGGCCGCCCTCGGGTCCAACGAAGTTGATCATGCCCATCAGCATCTCGGCGTGGGGAGCGCCCTTCTTGGCCAGGGGCTCGGCCAGCTTCAGCGCGGAGGCGAAGTCGCGCCGGTGGTAGGCCTTGAGCGCCGCGGTCAGGCCGGCGGCGTTCGTGGGCGAGGCCATGACCGCCGACGCGAGCAGAACTCCCACCGCGGCAGCCAGCGCGCGGGGGAGCATCACTTCTCCCGGGGGATCCCGACGCTGATCATCCAGCCCACGCCGAAGCGGTCGTCCAGCATGCCGAAGCGGGACGACCAGAAGGTCTTGCCCATGGGCATCTTGACCTTGCCGCCGTCGGCCAAGGCGGCGAACGCGCGGTCGGCCTCGTCCGGGGTGGGGAAGCCGAGGGACAGGGAGAAGCCGGAGAAGTTCGCGCCCATGGTGTTCCCGTCGGAGACCATCACGGTGCTTCCGCCGATCTTCAGGGTGGCGTGCATGACCTTATTCTCGAATCCCTTCGGCAGCATCCCGGCGGGGACGGGCTGGGGGGCCTTCTTGTAGAACTCGACGGCCTCCTCGCAGCAGCCGTTGAAGAACAGATAGGGTTCGACGGGCGATCGGGTCATGGGGCCTCCTTCAGCGTCCGGTTTTATTTTTGGATTGAATCATGCGCACGATCATCTTGGCGCTGGTGAAGGCGCTGCGGCCGACGGCGGCGGCGGCGGCCAGTTCGCCGGGGTCCAGCTCGCGCTTCTTTGAGATGGCGCGCATCAGCCACAGGCCGGTGGTCTCCATGAGCTTCGCGTCCGGGGCGCCGACCAGGGGTTCGAACGAGGGGATTTCGGCGGCCTTGAGGGCGTCGCGGTTCGACTGCAGCAGGACGCAAGCAAGGTCCTGCACGGCGGCGATGTTCCGGTGCTGGACGGACGGGGCGTAGGAGCGGCGCACGCCCTCGCGCAGGTCCTCGGGTCGGGGGCCGTCGTGGCGCCGCTCCAGCAGGAGCAGGACGGCCACGGTGATGGCGGCTTCCAGCATGACGCCGCGGCCGACGCCGGAGGCGTAGCGCTTGAGCTCGGGGAACTTCTCGTCGGCGAAATCGTAGAAGGTTCCGGCGTATTTGAAAGCGTAAGAGGTGATGAGGCGTCCAGCGGCGACGGCGGCCTGTTTTTGTTCAGCCATGAAGCAGTTTACCTAACCTCGGACAGTCTTGCGAAATCCGTCTTTCCATTCTATCTTTCGGCCATGAACCGATCCATTAAGCGAGCGCCGTTCGTTCCCGCGGCGCCGCCGCCGAACACGGGGGCGGTCTATTTCTACCGGCCCTCGGAGACGACGGGCCGCCTGATCCGGCCCGTGATCAAGGCCAACGGGGCCACGTTGGGGCGGCTGGCCAACCATTCCTACGGGGTGGCCTATCTGTCGCCGGGGGCGACGCAAGTCGAGTCCGCCTGGCCGGGAATTCCCGGGGCGCAATTACTACTTCCGGGTCCGGCTGCACGTGGGCCGGCCGAACCATCCGTTCGCCGGAGCGCCGGTGGCCAAGGCGCCGGTGTTCTTGCCTTTCGCGGGAAAGACGGTCATGGTGGGCTGGGTGACGTTCTCCACCCACACGTACGGTTTTCCGCCGACGAGTTCGGCGCTGCCGGTGGTGGTGGAGACTTTCGGTCCCGGGGCGGGCTGGGCATCGGGAGGCGTTCCCGGCCATATCGGGGACTGGGTGAGTCCCGGCGGGGGCTGCCAGGAGGCGGCCCGCAAGCCGATGTTTCCGGCGGCGAGCAATACGCAGAAAGCGGACACCACGCGCCTCGTCATCACCGTTTCGCCGTCGGCCCCATCCGTAAGCGTTTCAATCGTAAATCTCGCGTCGATGCCCGAGGTCGATGACGATCACGAGAAGTTCGCCGTGCCGCACCTCGTAGAGAATACGATAGCTGCCGAAACGGTATGACCGCAATCCTTTGAGCTCACCATGAAGAGGCTTGCCCGCTTCCATGGGATTTCGAGCGATTTCCTCAAACGCATTGATGAAGCGCTGATAGAGCTTCTTATCCGACCGGAAGACCTTCCCGAGGTCCTTCTCCGCTTGCCGGCTCAGTTTGACTCTATACACCTTCTAATCGGCGCCGAAGCGCTTCCAGGGAGACGGTCTTGCCGGCGCGCGCCTCTTTCCAAGACTTGCGGATCCGCTTGGCGGCCGATTTATCCGAAAGCACTTCGATGGTTTCAAGCAGCCCCTCATAATCCTCGGGGCTGATGAGCATCATGACGGGGTGACCGTGCCGGGTGACGATGTAGCGATCCAGCTTGGACTCGATGGAGTCCGCGACATGGGGAAGCTCAGGACGAAGCGCTTTGAGGGTGATGGTTCGAGTCATGTCATAAGTGTACACGAAGGGGTATACTTCCGCAAGACCCATCGGGCCCCGAAAAAAGTTCCACAAATAGGAGGCGCCGAGACCGGCGCCCATCTATGGGCCGTCTCAGCGCCTCATAAGGACCCGCCCCGAACCCGGAACGCGCGACTCTTCACCGGAATGCCCTCGCGTCTCGGCGGCCCGCAGGGATCACGGCCCGACGGCACGGCCACGACACGTCCGCGACACCACACCGGGGGAGCAGCGCACCCGGCACGACTTCGGCCTCGCACGGCCTCTCTTTCCAGCTTGCGCCGGTTGCGGCCTCGGCCTCAACCCGGACGCTCCGTCTTCCCACCGTCGGAAACACCGGCTTCGGGGCGGGTGTTATTCGGAGTATAGCCCCGGAAAATTCAGAATCAAGACCCAGAAAAACGGAAAAATATCTGGGTCTGGACGAAACGGAAAAAAACCTTTTCGCCGGTGCCGCGCGAAGAATTTTTTTGGCGAAAAATCAGAGATCGAGACGCCAATGCACGCGCCGCACCGGCTTGCCGCCGAACGGGAGTTCGCAGCGCTCCAGTTTTCGGAAGCCCAAGGACGCGCACAGCGCCTGCGCCCTGGCGGACACCGCGGGCGGGAAGGAGTGGACGGATTTACACCGGCCCTCGGCCAGGGCGCGCGCCAGGACGGCTTTCGCCGCGGCCTTCGCCAGGCCTCGGCCTTGGTATTTGGGAAGAATTTGAACCGACACTTCACTGATCGCCCCGTCGCCCCAGGGACGGTCCCATAAAAAAACGAGGCCGGCGGGATCGGACGATTCCCCAGGCATGATTTTATGGATCCAGCCTTCCTCGGTCTCGACGGCGTCCACGAAATTCTTCATCGCCTTCGCCACCTCGTCCCGGGTGAGCGGCCCGCCCAGGTCGGCCATTCCGGCGGGATCGGAGAGGAGAGACTCCACCAATTCGAAATCGTTGAGGGAGAAATCCTCCAGTCTCACGGCCGCGCGCTCGTCGCCGGGGCCCGTCAGAGAGGCACCGCGCCGGGGCGCTGGAAGCGGCGCGCCAGCTCGTCGCGGTTGAGGGCCAGCATGGCGCGGCGGCCGTGCGGACAGCAGGAGCCGTCCTTGCAGTCCTTGAGCTGGTCCAGGAGCTTGTAGGCCTCGTCCTCGCCCAAGCGGTCGTGCGCCTTCACCGCGGCCTTGCAGGCGACCGTGGCGATGGCATCGTGCCGCAGCATCGCGGCCTCCTCGACGGGATCGGAGAGGGAATCCACCACGCGGTGAACCAATTTCTTGACGTCTTCGGCCGCGCCAAATAACGCCGGTATGGCCGTGACATGAAGGCCGTTCTTCCCGTGGGCCGAAACTTCGAAGCCGAGCTTTCTGAGACGATCGGCCTTGTCGAGGACCATTCGTACCGCCGAAGCCGGGAGATTCACCGGGATGGGCAGCATCAGTTTTTGAGACTTAGCCTCCCCGTTCTCGATTTCGGACATCAACTTCTCGAAGAGAATGCGCTCGGCCGCGGCATGCTGATCCAACATGAATAAACCGCCGTTCGCTTCGAACAGAAGATACGCGCGCTCGATCTGGCCCAGGAAACGGAACGGAGGCGTGTACCACGCGGGCGCGCCCTCGGGCGCGGACAGCGCCACGGCCGCGCCGAACTTCAGTTGTTTGAATTCGTCCGGCAGTAATCCTCGGCCGCCCAGATAATATCCGTCCGGACCGGAAGGTTGCGCGGCCGTGACGGCCGGGGCCGGGGTCGCGACTGGAGCGTCGGCGACCACTGATGTTTCCACCGGCGCGATGGTGATGGGTGCCGCGGCCTTCGCCTTGGCCAGCGCGGCCGCGACCAAGCCGGAGACGATTTCGAACATCTGGCCGTCTTCCTTGAAGCGGATCTCGCGCTTGCCGGGGTGGACGTTGACGTCGAACGCGTCGGCGTTCAGCTCGAGCAGCGCCACGCAGACGGGGTGCTTCCCGGAGGGGCGTTCGCCGTACGCTTTATACAGCGCCTGTTGAAGGATGCGCGATGACACCGGGCGCTTGTTCACGAAAAAATATTGAAAATTACGGGACGACGCCATCTTGTCGAGCGGCGACACCAGCATGCGCACGCGCACGCCGGGGCGCTCCACGTCGATGGGGAGCAGGCCGCCGGCCAGGTCGTCGCCCAGGACGGCGGCGGCGCGCAGGTCCAGGTCCTGGAACGCGTCTCCGGAATTCTCGGGATCGAAGCGCAGGACGGAGCGGCCCTCGGCCTTGTAGGTGAAGCGCACGCCGGGATTGGCGATGGCGGCCTCTTCCA
>JAGWMT010000254.1 GCA_028871595.1 Elusimicrobiota bacterium | reverse complement strand
TGAGCCCCGAGAACGCGAAGAACAGCGGGACGATCAAGCCGGTCGTCAGCGGTTCGATCTTGGCGCGGAGGCGGTCGGCGAACGCTCCCCGCGGCATGGCCATGCCCATCAGGAACGCGCCGAACACCGCGTAAAGGCGGACGTGGTCGGTGAACCAGGCCGCCAGCATCAGCGCGATCAGCGCCGAGGAAAAACCCGCGTCCCCCAAGGACGCCTCCGGGAAGCGCCGCGTCAGCTCGCGCGCGACCGGCCGCACCGCGAAGAAGACGAACAGAGTGAACGCGGTCCCGCCCGCCAGCGCGAGAACGGCGATGCGGTTGTCGGCTTCGAAGATGGCCAGGATCGCCGCGAGCAGGCACCACGCCGTCACGTCGTCGAAGGCGCCCGCGCCCAGGGACAAGGTGCCGATGCGCGTGCCGGACAGCCCGCGCTCCACGATGATGCGCGCCAGCATGGGGAACGCGGTGATGGACATGGCCGCGCCGGTGAAGACCATCGCCTGCCAGTCCTTGACGCCCGCGCCGAAATAGGCCGGATCGGCCGCCAGATGCGCCCCCAGCAGGCCTCCCAAGGCCATGGGCGCGGCGATGCCGGCCAACGAAACGGCCGCGGAGCTCCGCCAGCTGGACAAGAGCAGGTCCGTCCGGAACTCCAGGCCCACCACGAACATGTACAGCGCCAGGCCGACCTGGCTGACCACGAACAGGATGGGCATGGTCTCCCTTGGAAACACCGCGGCGAACCCGCCCGGACAGAGCAGTCCGAACAGGGACGGCCCCAACAGCACGCCCGCCACCATCTCGCAGACCACCGGCGGCTGCAGCGCCCGGCGGCCCAGCGAGGACGCCGCCCGGCAGACGGCGATGATGACGGCCAGCTGCAGGAAAAAATGCGCGGACAGGTCGAAACTGGCCATGGAAGCCAGTATAGCCGCCCGGCGGCGTCCGCGCCAGACGATTTGCTAGGATGCGGCCGTGAAGCTGGTCACCTACGAGGTCGCGACGCCGCAGGGGCCCGTCGAACGCGTGGGCGCGCTGCGCGGCGACGAGATCGCCGAGCTGGGCCGCGGCGACATGATCGCCTTCCTTGATGACGGCGAGGCTTCGCTGAAGGAGGCGCGGCGCATCCTGGAGACCCGTCCGAAAGGCTCCGGCCTCCCGCTGAAGGGCGTCCGCCTGAAGGCTCCGCTGAAGCCGCGCTTCCTCCGCGATTTTTTCGCGTTCGAGGACCACGCCAAGGCCGGCGCCGCGCGCCGCCAAGAGCCCCTGCAGAAGGAATGGTACGATCAGCCGGTGTACTACAAGGGCAACCCGCGCGAGCTGTACGGCCCCGGCGACGTCCTCCCTTGGCCGGCGTTCACGCGCAAGCTGGACTTCGAGTTCGAGATCGCCGCGGTGGTGGGCAAGAAAGGCCGGGACATCTCCGTGGCCGACGCGCCCCAGCACATCGCCGGCTACGTGGTGATGAACGACTGCTCCGCGCGCGACATCCAGAAGAACGAGATGGTCTGCCGCATGGGCCCCGCCAAGGGCAAGGACTTCGCCACGGCGCTGGGTCCCTGGCTGGTCACCGCCGACGAGTGGCCGTCGGGCGAGATCCCCCCGCTGGCCGTGCGCGTCAACGGCGAGGAGTGGAGCCGCTCGAACGGGATCCAGCCGTACTGGAACTTCGCCGTGATGCTGTCCCACGCGTCGCAGGGCGAGACCATGCTGCCCGGGGACATCCTGGGCTCGGGGACCTACTTCAAGGGCTGCGGCCTGGATCAGGACCGCTGGATCAAACCGGGAGACGAATTGGAGCTGGACGCCGGGCCTTTGGGAATACTGAAGAACACGGTCGGGACCCCCGCGGGCTCGATCCGCCTCAAATACAACCGCGACGGGAGCTACGCCCCATGAGCGTCATCCTCACCCGCGGCCGCGTGCCGCGCACGCCGCACACCGAGCACTACTCCGAGCCGGGCGTCCTCTCGTTGGAGGAAATCCACGGAACCACGGGCTTCTCCGGCGACTGGTCGCGCAAATACCACTACCGGAAGTACCCGACGCAGCAGATCCGCGAGCCGTACCGCCTCCCCGTGGACATGCGCCCCATTCCCATGCCGCCCCAGCCCCTCCAGCCCTGGCACCTGCGCACGCGCCGCATCAAGCCGCACGGCGACGTGGTGACCGGCCGCGTGCCGCTGGTCTACGGCACGAACACCTTCATCTACGGGACGCGCTTCGAGCGCTCCTGCCCCGCCGACCGCTTCTTCCGCAACGGCGACGGGCACGAGCTGTGGTTCGTGCAGGAGGGCCGCGGCCTGCTGGCGTCGGAATACGGCGTGCTCCCGTTCCGCCCCGGCCACTACGTGGTGGTGCCCAAGGGCGTGACGTACCGCGTGGAGCTGGAGAGCGAAGACTGCTGGCTGCTGCTGATCGAGTCGCGCTTTCCCATCGGCTTCGCGCCGCACTACCTGAATAAGTCCGGCCAGGCGAACCTGACCGCCCCGGTCGTGGAGACCGAGACGGACGCGCCGGAGTTCCGCCCGCCCCGCGACGAGGAGGGCGAGTTCCGCGTGTGGACCAAGCACGACGGCGGCTTCGTCACGGAGATGTACCTGGGCCACCACCCCTTCGACCTGATCGGCTGGGAGGGCGCGCTGTACCCGTACGCCTTCCACACCGACGACCAGCACCCGCTGGCGCGGCAGATCCACACCGCGCCGCCCACGCGCCAGACGTTCGAGTCCGGCTCCGCGCCGCACTCGGGCTTCGCGGTGTGCACGTTCAAGGGCCAGATCGAGGGCTGGAACCCGCGCGACATCCCGGCGCCGTACGCGCACTACAACGTGGATTCCGACGAGGTGATGTTCTTCTCGAACACGTCCTACGGCGCGCGCAAGGGGCTGGTGGAGCCGGGTTCCTTCACGTTCCATCCCGGCTCCCTGCCGCACTCCCCGCACGGGATGGCCGCCAAGCGCTCCCTGGAGGACCGCGGCAAGCTGTCCGACTACCTGGCCGTCATGCTGGACACGTTCTTCGAGCCGCTGCACGTGGCCAAACAGGCGCTGGGCATCGCGGAAAAGGACTACCCGACCAGCTGGAACCGCGACACGCAGGGTTTGGCGATCGACTGATGGAAGCCGATCCCGAGTCGCTGGACGTCCGCGCGCGCTACCAGCTCCTGATCGGGGCCATTCAGCCGCGGCCGATCGCGTGGGTGTCCACGATCTCGCCGGAGGGCGTTCCGAATCTGGCGCCGTTCAGCTTCTTCACGGGGATCTGCGCGAACCCCATGACGGTGTGCTTCTGTCCCGTCAACGACCGGAACGGAAAAAAGAAGGACACCTTGGTCAACGTCGAAGCGACGAAGCAATTCGTCGTGAACTTCGCCACGGAACATAACGCGGAGAAGATGAACCAGACCTCGGCGCCCTATCCGTACGGCGTGTCCGAGTTCGAGAAGGCCGGCGTCACGCCGTTGCCGTCGACGAAAGTCGCCCCCCCTCGCGCCGCCGAAAGTCCGGCGGCGTTCGAATGCGAGCTGGTTCAAGTCGTACGCCTTGGCGAGGGCCCTCTCGCGGGCAACGTCGTCATCGGCAAAGTGGTGCGGATCCACTGCGACGACAAAATTTATAACGGCGGAAAAATCAATCACCGGGATCTAAAGACCATCGGCCGCATGGAAGGCTCTTGGTATGCCCGCACCCAGGACGCGTTCGAACTTCCCCGCCCGGAGACCGCATGAAGAAACAACCGTTTCATAATTTCGTCGTGGACCACATGACGTTTCTCACCGATCCCGAACTTTACAAGACGACGTACGCGCTCCTGCGGATCATTTTCGGCGTGTCGAAGAAGGATTTGATCTACGAGAAGCGCTCGAACTGGCCCGGCCAGAAAAGCCCGATCTCGATGACCTTCGCCGCCCGCGTGGGCGTGGAGAAAAATCCCAAGGTTCCGTCGCAGACCATCTTCGCCGTGGTCCAACCGACGGAACCGGCGAATCAATCATCACATGTCCGCACCATGCTCAAGAACCGCGGGGGCGGCTGCCACTGGCAGCACATCGCCCTGCGCACGCCGGACCTGCCGGGGTTCCATAAGTTCTGCCTGGAGCGCGGCGTGAACTTCATCACGCCGATCCTCAAGGAGGACGGCGAGGACCTGATCCAGGTCTTCTCCGGCGAGTGGATGGTCCCGGGCGGCGCGCCGACGGCCACCTTCTTCGAGTTCGTCCAGCGCGACCCCGGCCCCGAGCTCCTCAAGCAGATCGCCGCCGCGTCCAACCGCCAGGCCTGGTTCCGCGACAAGACCTTCCTGGGCCTCTACGGCGAGAAGGAGAACGAGTACAAGCGCGGCAAGGTCACGCCCTTCATCGACGACGCGCTGGCCAGGAAGATGACGGCCCTAATGAAGGGCCTGGAGGTCTGGGAGATCTCCGACGCCCTCCTGGACAAGATCGAGGCCGAGATGCGCCGCTACGCCGCGAAGTAGGCGCTACTTCGGCGGGGTGAGGCCGGTCGCCGACCAATGCACATCGGCCAGGCCGACCTCCTTGCCGCCGAAGGCGGCCAGCTTCAGGAGGCCGGCGTTGAACGCCTTCTTCGACGGCCGCGGATCCAGCGCCGAGACCACGATCTGGCCCGAGGCGGGCGATTGCTCCTCGAACTCCACCCCCCGCGCGCGCAGCTCGTCGGAATTCAGCGTGGCCCCGCCGGTGCGCCGGTCCACGATGGTCACCACGGCGGCCTTCACGTCCTCGACGTAGTTCTCCACGATCCGGAAGCGGACCTCGAAATGGGCGCGGCGCGCGGCGAGCGCCTTCGGAAAGACCGAGATCACCAGCCACGCCTCGTCCTTGCCCTTGAGCAGGCGCGCGATGGCCTTCGCCGGGGAGGCC
>JAGWMT010000253.1 GCA_028871595.1 Elusimicrobiota bacterium | reverse complement strand
CCGCTCCAGCACCTTGGGCCCCACCGGCGCGCCCGCGGACAGGACGCGCTTGAGTCCGGGCAGCTTCACGCCGCGTTCGTCGCCGTAGCGTCCCACGCGATCCAGCAGCGCGGGCGAGCCGAACAGCTGGTGGGCGCCGAATTTTTCGACGCAGTCGATGATTTCCCGCGGATCGGCGTCGGCGGGACGGGTGAAGTCCATGTCGGGGATGACGCAGGTCTGGCCCAGGGCCGCGTCGAACAGGCCGAACAGGGGGAAGGTCGGAACCGAGACTTCCCCCTCCTTGATGTCGAACATCGAACGGAGCAGTTCGACCTGGGCGGCGAACATCGCGCGGGTGTACACCACTCCTTTAGGCGCTCCGGTGCTGCCCGAGGTGAAGAGGATGGCGGCGGTGGAGTCCGGCGGGACCGCGGGGAGCTCCACGGGCACGCGCGAACCGATGCCGCGCAGTTCGCGGGTATTCCACATCCCGGGAATTCTCCCGTCGGCCACGACGGAAATACGCGCCTTCGGCGCCCAACGGCCGATCAACCGCGCGAGATGCGCTTTGGGCGAACCGATGAACGCCGCGGGTTCGGCCTCGGCGAGACACCGTCCCATATTGGCGAAACCGATGCCGGGATCGATGAGCACGGGGACCGCGCCCAAACGGAACAGGGCGAAGGTGCAGGCATAGAGATCGCGCGACGGCGGGATCAGCAGGGCGACGCGCATGCCGGACGCAAGTCCGGCGCGCCGCAGGCCCGCGATCAAACGTTCGACGTCGTTCGCGAGCCGAGCGAACGACACGACTTCTCCGCCGCGGATCAACGCCGGGCGATCGCGCAGACGACCGGCGGCCGCCAAAAACTGGGCGGCGACGTCGGTGCCCGCGGCCGCGATCATGCGCGGCTCGCCAAGGGGTGGCGGGCCAGGAAGTCGGCGATCATGGGGATGACCTCGGGCGCGTCTTCCAACAGGTAATGGCCGCAGTCCTCGAAGCGGTGCGCCTCGGCCTTGGGAAACCGGGCAACCCAGCCCTTCAGGAATTCGGCGTCGAACACCCAGTCGCGCATGCCCCACGGCAGGAACATGGGCACGTCTTTCAGGAGGAACAGATTCTCCTCCACGTTGACGACGGAGTTCCACGCGGGATCCGCGGGCGAGAGCGGGATGTCCTGGACGAATTTCAACGTGGCGACCCGGTCGGCCCAGTTCGCGTAAGGGGCGACGTAGGCCGCGCGAAGTTCGGCGCTCAAAGGACGCTTCAACGCGCAGACGCGGGCGGCGATGGCCGCGAAGGCGTTGCCTCCGCGGATCAGGACGGGGCCCAGCGCGGAGCGGGCGACCGTGAGGGGAAGCGGAAAGCGCTTCGATTCCGGAAGCCGGAAACAGCCGGTGTTCAGCGCGACGATGCGGGCCACGCGTTCGTGATGGCGCGCCGCCCAGCCCATGCCGATCATGCCGCCCCAATCGTGGACGATCAGGGTCACGGGGCCGGACGGGGCGACTTTCTCCAGAAGCTCGTCCAGGTCGTCGATGCGCCGGGATAACGTGTAGTTATACCGGTGCTCGTCGGGCTTGTCGGACAGGCCCATGCCGATGTGGTCCGGCACGATGCAGCGGCAGCGTCCGCTGAGCGCCTTGACGACGTCCCGGAAATAGAAGGACCAGGTGGGGTTGCCGTGAACCATGACCACGGTCTCGCCCTTGCCTTCGTCGAGGAAGTGCATTTGATGCCCGCCGACGGACAGCACGCGTCCGGTGAACGGATAATACGGGGCCCAAGGCGCTCTCATGGTCTCACCACTCCCAGCCCAGCATCATGCAGTTCAGCCCCGAGCCGATGCCCAGGAAGCCGACCTTATCGCCCTTCTTGATGACGCCGCGCTCGTCGGCGAGCGCCGCGGTCAACGGCAGGCTGACGGTCCCCATATTTCCCAAATGCTCGTAGGTGGAGTAATCTTTTTCTTCGCTCACGCCGAAGGCGTTCAACACGGCCGCCCGGTGAGGTCCGCCCACTTGATGGCAAATTGTTTTGTCGACGTTCTGGGGAGCCCAGTTCATGGTCGTCAAAAATCGTTGCCAAGTGCCCCGGGCCAGCTCCACGCCGTTCTTCAAGACCGCCGCGGCGTCGGTCCTCATGAAGTCGCGCTCCCAACGGCAGAGATCCCAATGTTCCGCCGCCGATTGGGTCGTGCCGCCGAGAAGTTTGTGCCCGTCTGTGCCGAAAGACCCGTCGGTGAGGAGCGCGGCCACCGCGCCGGATCCACCCGTCAGCGTTGCGATCGAGAGTTTGAAGTGCTCCATCGTGGGGTTGGCGAGCATGGACGCGATCATGCTGTCGTTGATCTCCCGCGCCGACTCGCAGGAGACGATCAGGCCCGCCTTGATCTGGCCCAATTCGATCCGGTTGGCGACGTCCACGATGCCCGACAGGACGCCGAGACAGGCGTTCGAGACGTCATAAACGGCGCAGTCGCGGCCGGCGCCCAACGAGGACGCCACCGCGCACGCGGTCGCGGGCTCTGATCCGTCGCGGCACACGCCGGCGTAGACGACGACGCCCAGGTCGGACGCCTTTACGCCCGACAGCGCCAACGCTTTCTTCCCCGCCTTGGCCGCGCCGTCGGTCAATTTGAAACCCAAGTCCCACCAGCGGCGCTCGCGGATGCCGGTCAGCGCTTCCAACTGACCGATCGGGAAATGCAGCGCCCGGTAGACCGGCTCGACGCGCTTCTCGAGCTCGGAGGAGGTGACGACGTTGGGGGCCAATTCATACGCGAGGCCGTCCAGGCTCACTCGAGAATAGCGCATCTTCCAATGATACCAATCTCCGGCGGGAAGTGACCGTCCGGGCCTGGACACTGTCGGAATGGCGGGCTAAACTGCGCGGGTGCGTCCACGAACCTGGCTGACCGCGGCATCGTCCGGCTTTCTGCTGGTGTTCGCCTTTCCCCCGTTCGGTCTATGGCCGCTGGCCTGGATCGCGTTCGTCCCCCTTTTCCTCGCTCTGGACGACGCCCCGGACGCGAAGGCGGCGTCCAATCTGGGCGCGGTCGCCGGCTTGGCCTTCTACGTTCCCGCCCTGCACTGGATCGTCAAGGTGTTCGGGCCCATGGGCGGGGCCTTCTGGTGCGTGTTCGCCTTGTGGATCGGGCTTCACGCGGCGCTCGCCTGGTGGACGGCGCGGCGCTGGGCCGCGACGCGGCCGGGGGTTTGGGTGGCCTTCGTCGCCGTGTCATGGGTGGGCCTGGAGTATTTCCGGGCCGAGGTCTGGAAGCTGCAATGCTCCTGGTTGGCCCTCGGGTACACCCAGGTCCCCTTCCCGCCGCTCCTGCGTTCCGTCTCCTTGTTCGGCGTGTACGGATTGTCCGGTCTGATCATCGCGGCGAACGCTTCGCTCGCCCTGGCGGTCCGGGGCCGGCGCCGCCCCGCCCTCGCCGTCCTCGCCGTCGTCTCGGCGCTGGGCGCGTGGGGCGCGTCCTGGCCGCGCCCGGACGCCGGCCGGCCCATCGTCGCCGCGGCGGTGCAAGACGAGTCGTATGACATCCCCAAGATGGCGAAGCTCAGCTTGGGCCCGGACGCGCGCCGGGCCGATCTGCTCGTATGGCCCGAGTACGGGTTCACCGTGCAGCCCAACTCAGAGGAGCCGATGCGCCGCCTGCTGGCGCGTCAGTTGAGCGGGACGAAGGCCGTGGCGGTCCTTGGCGCGGCGATCTTTCCCGACGACCTGCGCAAAGGCTGGGAGCAGAATTTCGCCTGGGTGCTGGGTCCCGACGGGGCCTTCCTCGGCCGCTACGACAAGCACCACCCCATCCCGTTCGTCGAACCGCGCCTCAAGCCCAACCGCGACCCGCGCCCGATCAAGACGCCGCTCGGAGTCGTCGGCGTGCAGATCTGCTACGACCTCGATTTCGAGGACGGACCCCGCCGAGTCCAGCGCCTGGGCGCGGAGATCCTGGCCGTGCCCGACATCGACCCGTACGAGTGGGGCGCCTTCCAGCACCGCCAGCATTCCGCCATGTCGCCGGTCCGCGCCGTGGAGACGGGCTTGTGGATCGTGCGGGCGGCCTCGTCGGGCTTGTCGCAGATCGTCGCCCCCGACGGGACGGTGCGCGCTCAGCTGGCGCCGCTCGCCTCCGGGGTCGTAGTGGGCGAGGCGCGGATGACGGAAGGCGGGACGTTCTACACGCGGATCGGGTGGCTTGTCCCGAAGCTGTGCCTGCTGCTGACGGCGGGTCTCCTGCTCTGGCTGGGTTGGGAGGCCTACCGGACGCGCAAGGTGAAGTCGCGCATCTCGTAAACCGTCAGCCCGTCGCGCAGAAGATAGCCGTCGGCGGTGAGAGTCTTCGAGCCCTCGTCCACCGCCGTGATCCAACACTGGACCTCGACGTTTTGGTTGACCGGAGTGTACTGACCGCGGTACAGCCACTTGTGCTTGCGGCCCAGGACCATGCTTTCGAAACACGACCCCGCCGGCAAATCAGGCCAACGGTCCCGAGCGTGGCATTTCATCAACTCGATAAAGGACTCCAGACCCAGCGACCCGGGGCAGACGGGATCCTGATAGAAATGCGCGTCGAAGAACCATTCTTTCGGATTCACCGCGCGGCGTCCGATCATGGCGCCGAGGTTTTTCGCGCCCTGACCGTCGTACTGCTCCACGGAATCCAGCAACAAGAGCTTCGGACCCGGAAGCGCGGGAGAACCGCCGGACAACGGTAAACGGCGACCGACGGAACCCGAGGTCGGAACGAAATTTTTGGCGCCGCGCAATCCGACTTGATTGGCCAGGGACGCTTTCGTAAAGAAACCGAACTCCGTGGAGCCCTTGTACACGAGACGGCCCAGGGAATCAACCATTTCCATGTCATATCCCTGGATGATCATCCCCCCGGACGACGAGAA
>JAGWMT010000252.1 GCA_028871595.1 Elusimicrobiota bacterium | reverse complement strand
CGGCTCGTGGTGGACTGCGCCAACGGCGCGGCGGCCGCGTTCGCGCCGGCGCTGCTCCGCAGCTTCGGCGCCGAGGTGTTCGCCGTCGGCGTGAAGCCGGACGGCCGCAACATCAACCTCGGCTGCGGCGCGACGGCCACCGAGAGCATGTCCCGCGAGGTGCGGCGCCGCCGCGCGCACGCGGGCGTGGCCTTCGACGGCGACGCGGACCGCGCGCTGGTCTGCGACGAGCGCGGCGCGCTCCTGGACGGCGACGCGGTGATCGGCGCGGCGGCCGCGCGCCTGCTCGGCCGGGGCGGACTGCGGGGCGGGAAGGTGGTGCTGACCGTCATGTCGAACTACGGCCTGATCCGTTATCTGAACTCGAAGGGCGTTGCGGTGGTGACCACCCCCGTCGGGGACCGGCACGTGACCGAAGCCATCGAGCGCGAGGGCTTGAGCCTGGGCGGCGAGAACTCCGGGCACGTCGTGTTCCGCGACTTCGCGCCGACCGGCGACGGGATTTTGACCGCCCTGCAGACCTTGGCCGCCTGGCGCGAGTCGGGCAAGCCGATGAGCGCCCTGCGCCGGCTGTATGCTCCGACGCCGCAGACCTTGGTGGCCCTGCGCGTCCGGGTCAAGCCCGCCCTGGAGGGCCTCAAGAAGACGCAGGCCGCCATCGCGCGCGCAGGCAAGTCGCTGGCCGGCCGCGGCCGGGTGCTGGTGCGCTATTCCGGCACCGAGCCCGCGCTCCGGGTGCTCGTCGAGGGGCCCAGTCGCGCGGAGAACGCGCGCATCGCCGGGGCGATCGGAAAAATCTATTTCGCAGAGACGGGACAGACCGAGGAGGCTCATCCATGAAGGAACCGCGCATCAAGCTCGGCGTGAACATCGATCACATCGCCACCCTGCGCCAGGCGCGCCACGACATCGATCCGGATCCGATCGCGGCCGCGCAGGTCGCGCGCCAGTCCGGCGCCGACATCATCGTGTGCCATCTCCGCCGCGACCGGCGCCATATCCAGGACGACGACTTGATGAAGCTCTGCCGCCTGAAGGGCGAGACCCACGTGGAGCTCTCCGACGACGCGAAGATCGTGGCGGCGGTGCTCAAGGCGCGGCCCACGTCGGTGTGCCTGGTGCCGGAGCGTCCGGGCGAGGTCTCCACGGAGGGAGGCCTGGACGTGGTCCGCAACTTCAAGAGCCTGAGCAAGACGATCAAGCGCCTGAAGAAGGCGGGGCTGGAGGTCAGCCTTTTCATCGCGCCCGAGGCTCCGCAGGTGCGCGCCGCGCGCAACCTCGGCGCCGACGTGGTGGAGTTCAACACGACCGACTACGTCGCGGCGGAGACGAAGCCCGCGCAGAAGACGGAGATCGAGCGCCTGGAACTGGCCACCTACATGGCCTGGGAGATGGGCATGACGGTGCACGCGGGCCACGGGCTGGATTACCACAACGTGGCGCCGATCGCGCGCGTGCCGCACATGGCCGCGCTCAATATCGGCTACTCGATCATCGCGCGCTCGGTCTTCGTCGGCCTGAAGACCGCCGTCTCGGAAATGCGGCGGATGGTCGACTAAAGTGTGCGGGATCGTCGGCTACGTCGGGCCGAAGCAGGCCGTGCCGCTCCTGATGGAGGGGCTCAAGCGTCTCGAGTACCGCGGCTATGATTCCGCGGGGCTGGCGTCCATCGTGGACGGAGCCATCGAGCGGCGGCGCGCGCCCGGAAAGCTGACGAACCTGGAGAAGGTGCTGACGACGAACCCGCTCGCGGGCTGCGTCGCGCTGGGCCACACGCGCTGGGCCACGCACGGCAAGCCCAGCGAGGAGAACTCCCACCCTCACGCCGATCCCACGGGCGAGGTCGCGGTGATCCACAACGGGATCATCGAGAACTACCTCGACCTGAAGGACCGGATGATCGCCGGGGGCGCGAAATTCGAATCGGAGACGGACACGGAGGTCATCGCCCACCTCGTCGCGGAGAAGCTTCGGCAGCTGCAGCCCCCGGGCTCCGCCCCGAAGCCGGACCTCAACGAGCCGCTGCTGTTCGAGGCCGTGCGCCGCGCGCTGGCCGACGTCAAGGGCGCGTACGCGATCGCCGTGCTGTGGTCGAAGGCTCCGGGGGTCATCGTCGCCGCGAAGACCGCCTCGCCGCTGATCATCGGGCTGGGCGAGGGGGAGACCTTCCTGGCGTCGGACATCCCCGCCTTCCTCGCGCACACGCGCAAGGCGGTGTTCTTGGAAGACGGCGAGATGGCGGTGATGAAGCGCGACGGCGTCACCTTCTTCAACCTGGCGGGCAAGAAGCTGGAGAAGGCGCCGGTCACGATCTCCTGGGACCGGACCATGGCTGAAAAGGGCGGCTACCGCCACTTCATGCTCAAGGAGATCAACGAGCAGCCGATGTCGTGCGAGGACACCATGCGCGGGCGCCTTTTCCCGCTCAAGGGCGTGCTGGAGCGGGATTGCGGCATGAACGCCGACATTCTGAAGAACACGCGCGCCATCCACATGATCGCCTGCGGCACGGCCTATCACGCGTGCCTGGTGGGACAATACTGGTTCGAGACGCTCGTGGGCGTTCCCACGCGGGTCGAAACCGCGTCCGAGTTCCGCTACCGCGAGACGACCATCGGTCCCGACGACCTGGTCGTCGCCATCTCCCAGTCCGGCGAGACCGCCGACACCTTGGCCGCCGTGAAGATCGCCAAGGAGAAAGGCGCGAAGGTCCTGGCGATCTGCAACACCGTCGGGTCCGCGCTGACGCGGACGGCCGATTGGACCCTGTACTCGCACTGCGGGCCGGAACTGGGCGTGGCCTCGACGAAGGCCTTCATCGGGCAGCTCACCGCGCTGGCGGTGCTGGTTCTGCACGCGGCCATGGGCCGGGGCGCCATGAGCGAGACGCAGGGCCGCGCGTTCGTCGAGGACCTGGTCAAGATCCCCGGGCTGATCCGCGCCGCGCTGAAGCTGGACAAGCAGGTGCTGGCGATCGCGCGCAAGTTCGCGAAGAAGGAGCACTTCCTGTTCATCGGCCGCTACGTGAACTTCCCGATCGCGCTGGAGGCGGCGCTCAAGCTCAAGGAGATCTCCTACATCCACGCCGAGGGCTACGCCGCCGGCGAGCTCAAGCACGGCCCCATCGCGCTGATCGACACCGAGATGCCGGTCGTGGTCATCGCCACCAAGTCGCACGTCCTCGATAAGACGATGTCCAGCCTGGAGGAAGTGAAGGCGCGCGGCGCCCAGCTGATCGTGCTGGCCACCGAGGGCTTCGGCGACTTCAAGGACGTGGAGAACGTCCTGCGCCTGCCCGCGGTTCCCGAGCTGCTGTCTCCGATCGTGAACATCGTTCCGCTGCAGATGCTGGCCTACCACATCTCCGACCTGCGCGGCTGCGACGTGGATCAGCCCCGGAACCTGGCCAAGTCCGTCACGGTCGAGTGATGGAGCTGGGCGTCGACATCGTGGAGATCTCGCGCGTGCGCGACCTGGCGCGGCGCAACCCGCGCTTCCTCAAGCGCGTGTTCTCGCCGGACGAGATCGCCTACTGCAAGGCCAAGAAGAATCCCTGGCCCCACTTCGCCGTGCGCTTCGCGGCCAAGGAGGCCGTGTACAAGACGTTGGGCAGGGCCGACATCCCGCTGACCGCCATTTCGGTGGCGCGCGACGCCGCGGGGCGCCCCACGGTCACCCTGCACGGCAAGCCCGCGCGGAAGATGAGGCTCTCCCTCACCCACGGACGCGACCACGCGGTCGCCGTCGCCGTCAGGCTTTAGAAACCGGCGCCTATTTCGCCGCGGGCCAGTCGGCGCCCTGGTCGATCCACAGGCGGATGGTCTCGATCTGATCGGCGGGCAGGGCCTTCCACTTCTCGTGGCGCTTGACCTTCGGCATGGGATCAAGGTCCTTGCCGTCCTCGAGCGTGACGGGGCCGTTCAGCAGCCGGTAAAGCTTGCTTTCGCGCGAGTCGCCGGGCAGGATGTCCTTGCCCGCCTTGCCGCCCTTGAACGCCGAGGCCTTGTCGTCCAGGCGGAAGCCGGCGGCCGGCTTCTTCTTGGGCTTCTTCGGGTCCACCTGGTGGCACTTCACGCAGGAGGCCTTGAAGATGGGCTGGACGTCCTTGACGAAATCGATTTTCCGGTCGTCGGCGGAGGCCGATGCGACGAGAACGGGAAGAAGGACGGCGGCGGCGAGAAGTGCGCGATTCATGGGAATCCTCCTGAGGGTCGACCGGCGAGCGTAAGCATATCCCCGAGTCCGGGGCCCTGTCAACCCGGACCGGGGAAGGCGTTGATTTCCGGTTCCGGGCCTGTTACCCTATGGACCATGGCCCGTACCCTCGTCCTTAATAAAAGCTTTCGAGCGGTCGCCGTCGCCGATTGGCAGCGGGCGGTGACGCTCGTCTATATGGGTCTGGCCGAGGCGCTGGACGAGGATCTGACGCCTTACGACTTCCAGGCTTGGATCGCGGCGTCGTCGAATTGGGTGGAGACGCGGGGCAGCTTCGTGCGGTCTCCCAGCGCGCGCTTCGCCGTGCCCGAGGTGATCCGGCTGGTGCGTTACGACCGCATCCCGCACCGCGAGGTCGCCTTCACGCGGCACAACGTCTTCGCGCGCGACCAGCACCGCTGCGGCTACTGCGGCAAGAAGAAGCCGACCGGGGAATTGGACCTGGACCACGTTCTGCCCAAGTCCCGCGGGGGCCCCCACGATTGGACCAACGTGGTCACCTCCTGCCGGCCCTGCAACCTGAAAAAGGCCGACAAGCTTCCCGAGGAAGCGGGCATGCCCCTGAAGGTGCGGCCGGAGAAGCCGCGCTGGACCTTGATGGGCTGCCTGGTCCCGCATCCGCGTACGAGCATCCCCGCCAGTTGGAAGAAACTCCTCGCCCCCGAAGCCTGACCCGAAGCGCTACAATACGG
>JAGWMT010000251.1 GCA_028871595.1 Elusimicrobiota bacterium | reverse complement strand
GCCCTTCGTTCGTCTCGCCGCCGTTAAATCACGTGGGCCGGGCATGGGCCGTCCGGCCCGCTCACGCGGGCCAGTCGCTCGGAAAATCCTGCCTCCCATCCCATCTTTCGCCCCGAGGGTCCGCCTGGCTGCCCTCATGATGCGTCAGTATCCGGTCCAGCTCACCGTCGTCCAGGATTACCGCTACCAGCTTCGTCTCCCCGCCGGACCTCGCGTGCCGCCTTCCCGACCAGCGTCACCGAGAAGCCCCTCTCCAATTCCGCCAGCGCCCCCCGGCTCCGCGTCGCCTCCATCACCGCTCCCCTCAGCGGCGGGATGGGACGGTGCGATAGAGCGGGCTTCCGGCCGCGTCCCGCGGGCGGTAAGCCGCGCGGACGGCGGTTTCCACTCATGGCATACGGATTCAGTCCGCGAAATTGTTCCGTCGCATTCTCAGCATTCACGCCGTCTGATGGAACTTTCTAAGGCCCTCAATCGTAGAGGTATGCACGTAGGGCCAAAGACCCTTGTGAGGCCCGGCGGAGGCTGATATCGTGTCGTCGACGATGCGAAAGGAACTGGACAGGGTCAAGAGCGAGATGTGAAAAAGGAAGGCCGGCAGGGGAGTTCCCCGCCGGCCTTCGTTTTTCGGATCGACCTACTTCGCGGCCGGAACGACGGCCGGAGGCTGGTGACCTGCTCATGGTGTTCCTAAACGCTCTCTGATTTTGTGATCTTCCATGGGGCCGCCATAGAAACCGAAAACTCCGTCGATCAGCAGCAGGGCGCGAATACCACGGGCAGGAATGCGTGGACTCCTGCAAACAGATTCCTTCTACCTGCTTGGCATCCGTGTCAGGACGTATCCGTCGCGCCTGAGCAGGTCGAGGAGATGCCCCTCGCCGATCAGATGGTTCAGTCCTACCGCGATGAAGACGCCCCCCGTGCGGATGCGGCTCTCGATTCGAGGCAGCCAATTCGCGTTGCGCTCATCGACGAGAATGCGGCTGACGCGGGGGGCCTCGAATCGGCTCGCTTCGGCGTCCACCGCGAGACACGCGTTCTCGTCGCCGGAGACGTACGCCTGGCGCGCACGCGCCACGAGAGCGGACATGTCGTCGTTGTGGTAAAGTTGATTGCGAAGGTAGTCTATTGTGAAGGCGCGGTCGGCGTAGCGGTAAATCTCCTCGGACGATTCGAGCCCCTCTATCCTCATGCCTTGTCTTGCGGCAAACGCGGCTAACTCGTCGTCCATCGATGCGGCGGAACTAGAGACGTCGCCTACTGGTTTAAAGTACATGAACGCCAAGAAGGGCCGGTATTTCCTAAGGTCCTTGTCTGGCACGGTTGGGTCGACGCGCTCCTTGAGCACGGTCCAAAGCCGAGGTCCCAGAAGGGTGTTGAGGCTTTGACCCTCGGGAAGCCAGAATAACTCTGGTCGCTCGTGCATAATATTGCTGTCCGACGACTTCTCTAAGACAATCGCGGACGACTGAGCGAGCTTCGCGAAGACAGCACCGTCTAGATTTTTCGCCGCGATGTCGTGCGACGTGCCGAACAGGTAGGCCGGCGCGGCACCGCCGTCTACGCGCCAGAGGAATGGTGCCCGAGCCGCAACCTGGACCTCGGCGCGCCTCGCTGCGGCGGATGCGGCGGCTTGAGCCTGAGCCGCAGCTTTGAAGCCGGCGACGATATCGTCCGAACCGTCGGCCGCCGCCCATGCGGCGGCGCACGAGAGCAGAAAGAAGGAAGCGATGGCAACGCGAGCGGTTTTCAAGGGGGATCCCGCGATCTACGTCAGTGTAGACCCGGAATCTTGCGTTGTCAAGCCAAAGACCCTTGTGAGGCCCGGCGGAGGCTGATATCGTGTCGTCGACGATGCGAAAGGAACTGGACGGGGTCAAGAGCGAGATGTGAAAAAGGAAGGCCGGCAGGGGAGTTCCCCGCCGGCCTTCGTTTTTCGGATCGACCTACTTCGCGGCCGGAACGACGGCCGGGGCGGCGGCTTCGGGAGCCTTCGGCATCTCCACGGTTCCCTTCTTCGCCTTGCACTTCTTGGCGGAGCTCAGCGAGACCCAGCCCTGGCCCTTGCAGGCGTTCTGGCCCTTGCACTGGCTCTTGCCTTCCACGGCGCACTCGCTCTTGCCCTTGCAGGCGTTGATGCCGAGGCAGTGAACCGCCTCCGCCTTCTTGTGCATCTTGTGGTGGCCGTGAGCCTTCTTCACCGGCATGGGCTTGGCGGGAGCGTCGCCCTTGGGGGCGTCCTGCGCGGCGGCGGGCATGATGAACGCGGCGGCGAACAGACCGGCGAGGGCGGCCTCGACGACGAGCGACTGGTTGAGGGTCTTCATGTTAGTTGTTGATCTCCTGGGTTATGCGTCTGACGTCACAAATGAGTGCGGACAAGGCTCCAATGATTACACATGCGGTTCCAAATAGTCCAGGTCTTTCCCGAAGGTCTCGCGCAGACCGGTCAAGGACAGGAACGCCAGGGCGAAGCACGCCGTCCCCACGATCCCGGCGGCCCGCAGGATCCCGTGCCCGGGCTTGAGCGCGGTGAACGCCCAGGAGACGGCCACCAAGGAGCCGCGCACGAAATTGGGCACGGTGGTGGTGACGGTGGCGCGGATATTGGTGCCGAACTGCTCGGAGGCGATGGTCACGAACACAGCCCAGTAACCGGAGAAGAATCCCAGGCCGAAGCAGAGCGAATAAAAGTGAGCCAAGGAGGAACCGAACGAGTTCAAATAGACCGCGGACAGCAACGCCGTCGCCGCCACGAACGCGCTGGCGGCCCACCGGCGGCTCCGCAGCCACTGCGACAGGCCGCCGCTGGCGAAATCGCCCAGCGCGCAGCCCGCGTACAGCCACATGACGGCATGGCCCCCCGTGGGCAGGACCGGCATGCCCAGCGCCTTGCCGAACTCCGGCGCGAAAGTGGCCAGGATGCCGATCACGAACCAGACGGGCACGCCCAGCAGGATGCAGCACGCGTATTTCCAAAGGATCTTCCAAGACGAGAACAACATCAGGAAGTCGCCGCGCCGAGCGGTCGAACGTGACAGCTTGTCGAACAGGCCGGATTCGTACACGCCGACGCGCAACGTCAACAGCAGCAATCCCAGGCCGCCGCCGACGAAATACGCCGTGCGCCAAGTGAAGAAATCCCCCACCAGACCCGCGGCCACGCCGCCGACGATGCCCACGCCGGCCACCGCCATGGTGCCGTAGCCGCGGGTGTCCTTGGGCATCAGTTCGCAGACCAAGGTGATGCCCGCGCCCAGTTCCCCCGCCAAGCCCACTCCGGCGATGAAGCGCAGCGCGGCGTAAGCCGGCAAGGTGTGCACGAAGCCGTTGGCGATATTGGCCGCCGAATAGACGGCGATGGACCCGAACAGGACGGAGAGGCGCCCCTTCTTGTCGCCCAATATCCCCCAAAGGACGCCCCCGATCAGCATGCCGCCCATCTGCCAGTTCAACAAGGCGACGCCGGTGTTCAACAGCTCGGCGTCGGCCACGCCGATGCCCTTCAGGCTGGGCACGCGCACGATGCTGAACAGGATCAGGTCGTAGATATCGACGAAATAGCCCAAAGCGGCCAGGACCACGGCCAGGAGGACGTTTCGGCGGCTCGCGGCGTCGTTCACGGCCGGAAGGATACGAAATTCGGCATGGGGGTCCGGGGCCCGGGCCCCCGGATGATGCCGTCTGTTTTTATAGACACGTTTATTCCGGGCAGAAAAGCCCCCGTGACTTTCCCCAAAGGACCGTTGACCGGAACGGTCGAAATGGGCGAAAATGCGGCATTCCATGAACATCAACCAACTCGTCAGCGCTTTCGGCATCTTCGTCATGATCGGCATCGCCTGGATCTTCAGCAAGAACCGCAAGGCCATCAACTGGCGCACGATCGGCTGGGCGACGGCGCTGCAGGTGATGTTCGCGGTCCTGGTGCTCAAGACCACGCCCGGCCGCTGGTTCTTCTCCGGCGCCAACCAGGCCGCCTCCGGCCTGATCGGCTTCCAGGAGGAGGGCGCCAAGTTCGTCTTCGGCAGCCTGGCCGTCCCGCCCGGCGATCCGGGCTCGCTGGGCTTCTTCTTCGCCTTCCAGGTGCTGACCTCCATCGTTTTCCTGGCGGCCTTGATCTCCATTCTTTATTACTTCGGCATCCTCCAGAAGATCGTGCTGTTCTTCGGCAAGATCATGGTGAAGACCTGCGGCACGTCGGGCGCGGAGACGCTCAACGCCGTGGCGGTCCCTTTCCTGGGCCAGACCGAGGCGCCCATCCTCATCAAGCCCTACATCGAGGCCATGACCGAGTCCGAGCTCCTGTGCCTGATGGTGGCCGGCATGGCGACCATCGCCAGCGGCGTCATGGTGGTGTACGCCGCCATGCTCAAGCCCTATTTTCCCGACTCCGCCGGCCAGATCCTGGCCGCCATGGTCATGGAGGCGCCCGCCGCCCTCCTGATGACCAAGATGCTGATCCCGGAGACGGGCAAGCCCAAGACCTTGGGCACGGTGAAGCTGGAGTACCACGAGCAGGCCACCAACGTCTTCGAGGCGGCCGCCAACGGCGCCACCACCGGCCTGCACCTGGCCTTCAACGTGGCCGCCATGCTGATCGCCTTCATGTCGCTCCTGGCCATGGTCAACGGCGGCTTCCACGTGGTGTTCGGCTGGTTCGGCCACCCGACGGTGGGCCTGGAGACCATCCTGGGCTGGGCGCTCTCCCCGCTGGCCTGGGTCATGGGAGTGCCGTGGAAGGACTGCACCATCATCGGCCAGCTCATCGGCGAGAAGACGGTGCTCAACGAGTTCGTGGCCTACGTGCACATGTCGCAGTGGGCCGCCGCGCACGCGGCCGCGCCGATGGACCGGCGCTCCTTCATGATCGGCATCCACGCGCTGTGCGGCTTCGCCAACTTCCTGTCCATCGCCATCCAGATCGG
>JAGWMT010000250.1 GCA_028871595.1 Elusimicrobiota bacterium | reverse complement strand
TTGTCGGTCAGCTCGTCCACCGCGCACGCGACGTTCGGCTTGTAGGCCGCCTCGTAGCGCTTCTTGTTGTGCGGCGTGAAGTAGCCCGCGCACGAGGCTCCCGCGGAGACCGCCAGCTGCAGCTTCCTGGCCAAGCCGGCCGGATTCCCGTCGTAAAAATCGTCCAGCATCAGGATGCGCGACGCGGCGACGCCGGCGTCCAAGGTCCCCCCCAGTCCCACGTAGCCGCCGCTGTGCGCCGCGAGTATGCGTTTGGCGAAGGGGCGCCCCGCCGACTTGGAAAAGGCGGAGATCACCGCCTCGGTCACCGCCTGATTGCTGCGGCAGGTGACCAGTACCCCTAGACCTTTTTCGTCGGCCAGCGACCCTAAGCCGTAGTGGATGAACGCCTGCCGCGAGGACGCCAGGCATTCGGAATCGGGGACGTTCCCTTTGTACTTGGGATGAAAGCCGCGAAGATAGATCAATAGGGTCGCGTCCGGCGGGGCGTTCGCCGGGACATACGCGCAACCCACGTTTCCGGGCGCCGGGAGGCAGTCCGTCTCGGCGGGGTCGGCGCGGACCGGGACCGCGGCGAGACCCGCGGCGATAATCACGGCGGTCAGCGATGCCGCTCGATTCGTCATGAACGCAGTATAACCCCGGACTTTGGTCCGGTCAACCGGAGAAATGACGAAAAATGACAAGTGCGTCCGGACGCAGTTGAGCACGCTTGGCGGCCGTCGCCGCTAAAGGGCGCCCGGAATCCGCAGATATTCGTCCCGGCTGATACCCGCCGAGCGGATGTTGTTCAGAATGATGAAAATCGGGACTGCTTTGGCGTGCATCGGGATGATGAGCGGGCGGGAGACGCCGGGCTTCGCCATGGCCACGTGACTGCCTTTCTGGCGCGACTCCTCAAAGCCGAAGTGCTTGAAGATCTTGATCAGGACTTTCGGCGGGACGGGGTTGATCCGAGGCAAGACGCGACCGCCCTAGGCGTGAGCGGGAACCCGTAGGGGCAGGGACTTCTGGTGCAGGAGCTCCGGCGGAACCCAGTGGGTCTGGGGCTTGCGGACCTTGGTCCACCCCATTTCCTCAAGGACCTCGTCGATGGTTCCCAGGCGCTGCAGTTCGGATAGGAACAGCTGGGCCGCCTCGCCGAACATTTTGATCGCCTCCGACTCCGTCTTCCCGCAACTGGAAAGATCCAGGGCCGGGCTTTGAACGATGAATTGGCGCGTGCCTTGGCAGCGCAGGACGTTGATGGGAACCGTGAAATTGAACATAGGAGGTTACTCGACTACAGTGTAGGCCCCCCGGTATGTCGTGTCAATAGGGGGCGAGCGACGTCATTTTAGCAGTTAATCCTCGCCCTGATCCTTGGTGAAGGCCTGCGCGCCGTCGTACTCGGCCAGCTTCTCGACGTGCATCCATGGGGCGATGCCGGCCACGCGCGTCAGGATCTCCACCAAGGTGGAATCCCGCAGGGCGTCCCCCTCCTTGGTGACCTTGAAGCGCAGGCGCAGGCAGTCCGTGGCGTCGGCGGCGACGCCCAGATCGTTGGGGTACACCTTGGCGCCGCGGTTGGAGATCTGGGCCAGCCGCACGGGGAGGCCTTCGATGACGTCCTCGATGCGCGGTCCCAGCGCCGCGGGATGCTCGGAGGTCTCCACGAACACGTCCACGCCGAGCACGCGGCGGCGCTTGACCTTGACCAGCTCCGCCGACTTGCTCAGCTTGGGCATCTTCAGGCGGCGGTGGTCGCGCTTGGGGAAGGACTTGGGCGCGCGGCCCAGGTTCTTGATCACTTCCTTCGTGAAGGCCTTGGTGCCCACGCCGCCGGGGCCGGCGATGTCGGTGGTCAGGGCCTTGCCGTCCTCGAGCGTGACCAGCAGGGCGTTCTCCACGGCGTCGGCGGCCTTCATCTCGCCCAGGTGGCGCAGCATGAGCACGGAGCTGGACAGGATGGCGGTGGGATTGGCGATGTCCTTGCCGGCGATCTGCGGCGCCGAGCCGTGCACGGCCTCGAAGATGGCGGCCTTGTCGCCCAGGTTGGCCGACGGGGCGAAGCCCAGGCCGCCGATCAAGGCGCTGGCCAGGTCGGACAGGATGTCGCCGTTCATGTTGGTCATGACGATGACGTCGAACTGCTCGGGCCGCATGACCATCTGGTGGGCGCAGTTGTCCACGATCATGTGCTCGGCGCGGATGTCGGGATAATCTTTCGACACGTCTTCAAACACGCGTTTGAACAAGCCTTCGGTGAACTTCAGGATGTTCGCCTTGGTCGCGCAGTGGACGGTCTTCCGTCCCTCGGCGCGCGCCAATTCGAACGCCAGCCGGATGATTCGTTCGGAACCGCTGTGGGAGATGATCTTGAGCGCCTGGGCGACGCCGGGGGTCTGCATGTGCTCGATGCCGGCGTACAGGTCCTCGATGTTCTCGCGCACGACGACAAAATCGATGCCGCGGCCCGAATACGGGGTGCGGATGCCGGGAATTTCCCGGACGGGGCGGATGTTGCCGTAGGTCTCGAAGTATTTGCGCAAGGTGACGTTGGCGCTTTTCTCGCCGAAGCCCACGGGGGTTTCCAGGGGGCCTTTCAGGGCGACGCGGGTGCGCCGTATGGACGTGACGGTCTCGGGGAGTACGCCGCTCGCCACGCCTTTTTTAAACACCTCGGCGCCGGCCTTGCGCTCCTCCCATTCAATGGGGACTTCGGCGGCGGCCAGGACGGCTTTCACGGAGGCGACGACTTCGGGGCCGATTCCGTCTCCGGGAATTAAAGTAATTCGGTGTTTCGAGGTTTTCGGGGGCATATCCCCCCTATTCTACTCGATTCGAAGGCGCGGTCCCTTGGAGGGCGGGACCAAGACGGCGATTCCCTCGCCGCGCTCGACGGGCAGGGCGGCGATCTTGACGCGCTTGGGGTCCACGCGCAGGGAGGCGGAGATCCTCTTCTTCAGCGCGCGGACGCGGGCGAGGGCCAGCTTGGAGCGGGGCTTGGCGGCGTAGAGCTCGAAGCGGAAGGTGCCGTCGCGGCGGGGCTCGCCGGCGCGCAGGGCGTCGGTCATGGCGTCCAGGTAGCGGTCGGCGCCGGTCGCGTACGAAGCTTTTCCCTCCACGAAGATTTCGTAGGGGGCGACCTCCAAACGGGTTTCCCCCGCGTACTCGCGGTGGGTGAACGAGTTGATGCTGACGGGGTCGCTTTCCACCACGAACTCCCGTCCGCCGCGGCGGCCGGTGAATTTATACCGGTAGCGGCGTCCGGCGGCGACGTTCAGGCGGCCGTCGGGTCCGGCGCCGTCCCACTCGATCTTGTCGCGTAGGAGGCCCACGCCGTCGGCGCGGTAGACGATGTCGCCGTCCACGGCGCGGACCTGGAAGGTCCAGGAGTCGTACAGGGCCTGGATGTTCTCCGGGGACAGGGCCAGGAACGGCGGGTCCGGGAAGGGCTGTTCCAGGCGGACGGATTCGGGGGTGGTGTGGACGGTTTCTGGCGGCGCTTCCCCCGCGCCGCGGCCCAGTCTCAGGGAGTTGAGCACTTCGTCCACCAGCGGCGGCGCGGGCGACGGCGGCGGGACGGCCAAGGACGGCGCGGCGGCGCGGGCGTGGACGGTGATGTCCTGTGATATCTCCGTTTTGGCCGGTGCGGCGGCATGTGCCGCGGTCGCTAGTGCGGCGATGAGTAACGCGATTACCATTGGACACCCAGGCCGAATCGGTGCGTTGATCCGAGTTCCCCCATCGGCACCACGGCATAATCCAGAAACCAGCGATCCCGGCGTATGCCCAGGCCGAGGGTCAAGCCGCGGGCCGCGTCGAAGCCCGACCCGCCCGTGATGGCCGATTGCGTCGTGTAGCCGGCACGTGTGCTGCCCCCCCGTCGGGGGGGCACCCGCGGCCCAAAGTCGTTGCTAAATACGGGCGTGCCCGAAAATGGCCATTGTTCAGCGCGTGTATTTATGGCGAGAAATATGAGTACGACGCTGGTGCCCAGTCTTTTCATTTGTTGGAACTAAAATGAAATTCCCCCAGCAGTTGGCCTGGGAATCGGTCTGCTGCATCTGGGGTGCGATTTACGTAAAATAAATAATCGCCGTTGTCCGATATTTCAGGCGACCCTTTGCCGGCGTATTTTTCTACTCGACCAGAACGGACGTCAATCATTGTCCATCCTGAAGGTGCTGTTGCAGAAACCGCCGCCAGAAAGAAACCGCTTGGCGAAAGAATTTGTGACGTGTCAACTGCGGCGGCCACTTCATAAAAGTTGCCATTTGATTGGACCGCCATCACACCGCTTGATGTAAAAAAACTGCCATCTCGTCGTTCGCGGAGGTTTTAAGGTTGTCCTCGGATCCTGCACGAATCTTTTTTTTGATTTGAAACCGTTGCTTCCCCGACGCATCATATCCTGTAATAATTGCGCGGGGGTCAGAAGGGGCCTTAGGATCACACAATCCTTCTTCGTCAAAGCTGCCGCATAGAGTCAGCCAATCGACGACATAGGCAAATTTCCCCTTCTTGCACCCGTGCACCCGTACATAATGGTTCGCAGATCCGCGTCCCCGTTCCTGCTCCAAGGTCAGTCGTTCAATTGATTTTGTGACATTGCCTTTTGCGTCAACAAATTCCAAATCGTAGCCGCTCTTCTCATCAATGCGGCAATAGGACCCCTTTGGTTTCTCGGTTGCATTCAAGAGGACCGGAAAATTTATTAAGAGAAGGGCGATTAGGCTGCTGTTGAGCAGTCGAGAAAGGTTATTCATAATTCAGTTCCCTTCGCTTCGCTCCAGTGGAACTCTCCAATCAACGGCTCGCCGGGTTTGTGAACTGCGCCGTAGGTGTAAAACCGGAAATCCCCTTCGTTTGAGATAACCGGGAAGCCTTTGCCTGCATATTTTTCAATTCGACCAGTACGAATATCGAACATTAGCCATCCTGCCGGTGCTACG
>JAGWMT010000249.1 GCA_028871595.1 Elusimicrobiota bacterium | reverse complement strand
GTCAGCGACTTGCCCGCGCCGGTGGGCATCACGCCGATGCAGTCGCGCCCGGCCAGCACCGCCTCGATGACCTCCTTCTGCCCGGGGCGGAAGGACGGGTAGCCGAAGACGTCTTTAAGGACCTGCTCGGGCGTCATGCGCCTATCTTACGATTTTCCCCCGTCGGAAGTTCCGTCGTCGTCTGGGTCTTCGGGCCCGGGAGCGCCGTAGGCCGTACGGTCACCGAAACGTCATATGGCCGTGACACGGCGTTGACCCCGGGACTATTCGGCGCGCCGCCCCCGCGGCCTACAATGAGGTCATGCTCAGAACCATGCTGGCGGCGCTGTACCTGATCTCCATTCCTGGCCCTTCCGCGTGGGCCCAGGTCTCCCGGGCGGCGCGCGTGCCCGTCCTCCCCTCCGCGTCCATGGCCCTTCCCGCGATGGCGGCCCCCCTGGGAGGCGTGCCTTCTCTGAGCGCCGCCTCCCTGCACTCCGCGCCGTCCCTTTCCTTCATCCCCGCGCTCACCGCTCCCGCCGCCGCCGTTCCCGCCGCCGCGTCCGCCGCCCCGGTTTTCGCGGCCCTTCCGCTCCTCCCGGCGGCCGCCGACGCGCCGAAGAGAGCCCCGTCGGCCGCCGCGACCGTCCGCGCCGCGTCTGTCCGCGTGACCGAAGCCGTCGCGCATCCCGCCTCGGCCGCGGTCGACCGGGAGCGCCTCGACTTCGCCGACGGTTCCGCCCCCGCCGCCGCCGACTCCCCGGAGCCCGTCGCGGGCGAGGCGTCCGCCCCGCGTCCGTCCGGCCTGGCACCGGCGCCGAACGCGCCCGCGTCCCCGCGCCTGCGCGGCTACCTGGGCGGAACCTTCGGCGCTCAGTTGGCCGGCAACGCCCTGCAGGTGACCATGCCGCTCCTGTTCCTCAAGATCACCGGCTCGGCGGCCGGGGCCGCGCTGGCCGTGACGATCGGCTCGGCGCTGGACGCGACGGGAACCTTGGTCGGAGGCTGGCTCACGGACCGCGTCCGCGCCAAGCCCGTCCTCATCGGAACCACCATCGCTCGCGGCGCCGCCATGGCCGCGCTCCCGCTCCTGGCCCTGACTGGCGGATTGACCTTGCCCGCCGTGGCCGCCGCGTACCTGGTGGAATGCTTCTCCCGCGGGATCGCCGACACCGCGCGCAATACGCTGCCTTCCGAACTGTCGGGCCGCGACGACGGGCTTCTGCGCCGCATTCTGGCCAAGAACCAGTCTTTCTTCGAGGCGGGCGGCGTGGCCGGCCCTTTTCTGGCGGGCGCCTTGATCGCCGGCCTAGGCGGCGTGACGTCGGCGGCGGCGCTGTGGCTGGCGCCGGCGGCGTTCGCGGCGGTGACCTTGGCGTATCTGGCCATCCCCCGGACGGCCGCGACGGCGGCGGCGCCGTCCGCTCCGGCGGCTCCCGAGGCGCCGAAGAAGACCCTCGACGGCTGGATGCGCTGGGCTCTGGTCTCCACCGCCCTCCTGACGATGTACCCTCTGAAGGGCCTCCTCCCGGCGATCTTCGCGACCCAGGTCCTGCATGACCCGGCGTCCGCCGCTTGGCTGGTGGGACTATTCGGCGTGGGCGGCTTCGCGGGGTCCTTGGCCTACGGCCGGTGGAACAAGGACGTCGGCGCCCGGGCCTGGCTGACGGCCGGAGGCGTCGGCGCCGTGGCGCTGGCCGCCGCCTTCCTTCCCGGCGCGTTCTGGCCGGCGGCGGCGGGCGTGCTGGCCTTCGCGGCCACGAACGTCGCCGCGCGTCTGGCGCTGAACGCCGCGATCCAGACCCGCGCTTCTCCGGGCGCCGCGGGCGCGGCCATGGGCGCGGCGCGGTTCACCGCGAATTTGACCGGACTCGGCGTCCGCTTTCTCGCGGGGCTGGCCTTCACGGCGGCGGTGGCTCCCGCGCTCTCGTTCTGGATCGTCGGAGGCGGCGTGGCCTTGGCGGCCGCCGGCCAAATATTCGTCGGCGGGCGTCTGACCCCGGTGACCGCAGCGGGTCCCCGGCTCTCCCCGGTCCACGGCATGCCCGGCCGCCTCATCGTGGTGGAGGGCTTGGACGGCTCCGGTAAATCCACGCAGATGGAGCGCCTGAAGGAAGAGCTGGAGGCCCAGGGACTGAAGGTCGTCGCCACCAGCTGGAACTCCTCCGACGTGGTGTCCGAAGCGGTGAAGAAGGCGAAGAAATCCGAGTCGCTGACGCCGCAGACGTTCGCCTTGATGAACGCGTCCGATCTGGCGGATCGCTTGGACAAGCAGATTCTTCCCGCCCTGCGCGAGGGCTCCGTGGTCCTGGCCGACCGCTGGTTCTACACCGCGCTGGCCCGCGACCGGGTGCGCGGAATGGACGCGCGCTGGCTGCGCCGCCTGTACCAGTTCGCGCCGAAGCCGGATCTGGTGCTTTACTTCCGCCTGCCGGTGAAGACCGCCATCGGCCGCGTCCTGGGGCGCTCGGAGGGCAAGCTGGGGCTTTCGGAGGACTACGGCGACGACGAGGCCGGCGGCAAGATCGCCGCGGACCGGCGCGGGCTGAAGTACTACGAGGCCGGCCTGGACGTGAACCTGTCCAAGGACCCGGTCGAGAATTTCACGCTGTTCCAGACGCGCGTGACCGCCGAGTACGACAAGCAGGCGCGCGAGTTCGGCTTCAAGATCGTGGACGCCGATCGCGGCCGCGACGAGATCCGCGCGGACGTGACGGCCGCGGCGCTGGGCGCGCTGGGACCGCTGGCGTCCTTCAAGAAACGCGAGGCGCCCGCGGCGAAGGCCAACCTCTTCGACAAGGATCCCGCGGGCGACGCGGAGAACATCCGCGCGAACTATCTTCACGAGAAGCGCGGCGCGCACTTCTACTTCCGCAACATGCTTCTCCCCATGCAGACCCGCTTCGCCCAGCTGATGGACATGGGCGCGATGCCGAAGGTCTTCCTGCACGGCTCCCCGCACGTGGACAACTACGCGAAGTCGGCGCAGGGCGCGGCCATGGTGGACTTCGACCGCGCGCGGGTGGGGCCTTACGCGTGGGATCTGGTGCGGCTGATGGTGTCGCTCTCCCTGCGCCGCAAGAAGGACGGCGACGGCCTGCTCGAGCCCGACGTCCTCAAGCAGCTCAAGAAAGGCTACCTGCGCGGCTTCCGCCATCCCGACCGCCCGTTCTCCGAGATGCGCGAGCTCAAGAACGTGGAGCCCGAGGACGACGAGGTCAGCACCGACGCCTACCTGGCGGCCGACAAGAAGTGGGCCAAGGAGATGCGTGCCAACACGCTGCCCGTGAACGATCCCGACGTGCTCAAGCTGATCGCCGGCTACGCGAAGACGCAGGAGCCCGGCTTCCTGGATGAGTATTTCATTGAAGAGGCGGGGCGCGGCCAGGGCTCCATGGGCTTCCGGGGGCTGTTCCTGGTCGTGCTGGCTCCGCGCGACAAAAAATCCGGCCGGGACCGCATCCTTCTGAACATCAAGGCGACCCGCACGGATCCCGACACCGAGTGGTACAAGAACCCCTATCCGTCGGAAGTCGAGCGCATGCACGCGGCGGCCGAACTCTACGCGCCCGGGTGGACCCTGCGCCCCGGCTCGGCGACCTTGGACGGCGTCGAGTACGACGTGCGTCCGATCTCCCCGCAGAACGTGAAGCTCAAGAAGATGCTCAACCGCGAGCAGCTCTTGGACCTCGCCTACTCGGCGGGCACCCAGTTGGGCCGCGCCCACCGCTTGTCCTTGACCGGGGCGACTCCGGCGCAGCTGGAAAAGCACCTGGAGGATCATTTCGACGAGATCGCGGCGGCCGGGCTGACCATCCGCGACGAGATCGTGGACGCGCACGCGCGCTACTTGAAGAACATGAAGCGCGAGGGCCTGGAGCCGCACGGAGACGGGGGCGACGAATGAGCCCGCGCTCCGCCGTCCCGCGCACCATCGTGATCGGCGACGTGCACGGCTGCCTCCAGGAGCTCAAGGACCTCCTGCGCGCGGTCGCGGCGAAGCCTGAGGACCGGCTGATCAGCGTCGGCGACCTGATCTGCAAGGGTCCCGACAGCCTGGGGACCATCGAGTGGGCGATGAGCGCCCCGAACCTGGACTGCGTGCTGGGCAACCACGAGCTGCGCTTCCTGAACTGCTGGCGCCGCGGCGTCGCGCCGGACATCAAGCCCTACGACCGCGAGACCCACGAGCAGTTCGGTTCCCGCTATGAGGACGCGATGCGCTTCGTGTCGCGCTGGCCGTTGACCGCGAGCGGGCCCGGCTTTCTGGTGGTCCACGCCGGCTTCGACCCCCGCGAAGGGCTGGAGTGGCAGTCGAACGTCCAATTGACGACGCTGCGCATGCTCAAGGACGTGGACCGCCCTTGGTACGAACTTTACAAGGACCCGAGCTTGGTGGTGTTCGGGCACTGGGCCAAGCCCGAGCCCGTGGTCCGGCGCAACGCGATCGGCCTGGACACCGGCTGCGTGTACGGCGGGGCGCTCACCGCTTTGATCCTGCCGGAGCGCCGCCTGGTGAGCGTGCCCGCGCGGCGCGTCTACCAGAAGAAAGAAAATTGGCCGGCGCGCCTGGCGGAGGCGGCGTGAGCGGCGTCGCGATCCCGGAGCGGACGGCCCCGGCGGCATCGCCCGCCGCGGCGAAGGTCCCGACCGGAGCTTTCCTGGGAGGCGTTCTGGTCTCCCAGATCGTCAATAACGTTTTGCACCTCGCCCAGCCGTTGCTCATCGCTCGGCTGTCGGGTTCCTTGGGCCACGCGGCGTTCTTTTCCGCGTTCGATACCTCCGTGCACATGGCCGGCACCGCGGCTGGCGGCTGGCCCGCCGACCGGCTGGGTTCGCGCCGGCTGCTGATCCTCTCCACGTTCCTGCGCGGCATGAGCCTGGCCTTGATCCCCCTGCTCTGGGCGTTCGGCCGCCTGACCTTGGTCGCGGCCATGGCGGCGTACACCTTGGACGCTCT
>JAGWMT010000248.1 GCA_028871595.1 Elusimicrobiota bacterium | reverse complement strand
TGGGCCGTGCAGATGTTGCTGGTCGCCTTCTCGCGGCGGATGTGTTGTTCCCTCGTCTGCAGCGCCAACCTCATGGCGGGCTTGCCGGAGGCATCCTTGGAAACACCGACGATGCGCCCGGGTATGCGGCGCTGAAAAGACTCCTTGACCGCCAGATAGGCGGCGTGGGGTCCGCCGAAGCCCATCGGCACGCCGAAGCGCTGCGTCGAGCCGAGCGCGATGTCGGCGCCGAACTCCCCGGGCGCCTTGAACAAGGTCAGCGCCAGCGGATCGGCGGCGACGGCCAACTGGCCGCCGGCGGCGTGAACCTGTTCCGCGAAGCGGGACCAGTCCTTCACGCGGCCCAAGGTGTCCGGGTATTGAACAAGCGCGCCGAGAAGCTTCTTTCCGGAAATCTGCGTCGCGTCGCCGACCGACACCTCGATGCCCAGCGGCTTGGCGCGGGTGCGCAGCACGGCAATGGTCTGGGGATGGCACGAGGAATCCACGACGAAGACGCGCTCGGAGGGATCTTCCGAGGCATGAAGGCACAGCGCCATGGCCTCGGCCGCGGCCGTGCCCTCGTCCAGCAGCGACGCGTTCGCCACGGGAAGGCCGGTCAGATCGATGATCATCGTCTGGAAATTCAACAGCGCTTCCAGGCGGCCCTGCGCGATCTCGGGCTGGTACGGAGTGTAGGCCGTGTACCAGCCGGCGTTCTCCAAAATCTCGCGCAGGATCACGGGCGGGGTGACGGTGTCGCTGTAGCCTTGGCCGAGATACGAGCGCCAGACGGCGTTCTTCGAGGAGATCTTGCGCAGTTCGGCCAGAGCTTCGGCCTCTGAGGCGGCCGCCGGAAGGGCGAGCGGTTTCTTGACCCGGATCGCGGCCGGGACGACCGACTCGATCAGCGCGTCAAGGGAAGGCTTGCCCAGCAGGGCGAGCATCGCGGCCTGGTCGGCCCGGCCGGAACCGATGTGGCGGCGGGAGAAGTCGTCGGCGGGCGGGAGTTGAACCGCGGCGCGCTCCTCAGTGGCTTCCATTCGCGGCCTCGGTCGAGAGGAAGGTCTCGTAGTCCGCGGCGTTCATCAGCACGTCCGATTCGCGGGGCGCCGACGCCTTGATCTTGAACAGCCAGCCCTTGCCGTACGGCTCGGAGTTCACGATCGCGGGATTCTTCGCGGCCTCGGCGTTGACCGCCACGATCTCGCCGGAGACGGGAGCGTAGATGTCGAACGCGGCCTTGACCGACTCGACGACGCAGCACGCCTCGCCTTGCTTGACCGTGCGCCCGAGCTTGGGCGGCTCGACGAAGACCACGTCGGTGATCTCCTTCTGCGCGTGGTCGGAGATGCCGACGGTCCCGTCGGGAGCGAGGTACTCGTGCGACTTCTGGTACTTCAGGGTCTTCGGGTCGAACATGTCACACTCCCTTCTTGAGATTGGGCGAAACGTAAAATTGGGCTTTGACGATCTCCGCGGCCATCTCGCGGCCATGCAGCACGACGGAACACTTCGTTCCGACCGGAAGTTCGGGGCGGTCGAGATAACCCACGCCGATTCCCGCCTGAAGCGCCGGAGAGAACGTCGCCGAGCAGAATTTCCCCGCCTCGCGTCCGTCCACCCGGACGGGCGCGCCCGCGCGCGGCACTCCGCGCTCCAGCAGTTTCACTCCGGTCAATTTGCGCTTCACTCCGTTTTTCTTCTGCTCGGCCAGGAAAGATTTACCGATGAAATCGCCTTTGTCCAGCTTCACGACCCAGCCGTAATTCGCCTCGTACGTGCTGTGGTCGTCGTCGACGTCCTGGCCGTAGAGGAGGTAGCCGGCCTCCAGGCGCAGCACGTCGCGCGCGCCCAGCCCGCAGGGCGCGACGCCGAACGATTGGCCCTGCGCGAGCAGGTCCTCCCAAACGCGGACCACGATCTCGTTGGGGACGATGAACTCGACCCCGTCCTCGCCGGTGTAGCCGGTGCGCGTGATGAACGAGGGTTGGCCGTACAGCTCCAGCTCCATCGCGCCGAAACGGGGCAAGGTCATCGCCGTCGGCGCGATCAGCCCGATCACCTCGGAGGCTTTGGGTCCTTGAACGGCGATCATCCCGTAATGATCGGACCTATTCTCCAAGAGGACGTCCATCCCTTTGGCCTGCTTCTGGAACCAGACGAAGTCCTTGTCCGCGGTGGCCGCGTTGACGACGACCAGGTACCGGTTGGGCGCCAGGCAGGAGACGATCACGTCGTCCACCACGCCGCCGGTCTCATTGGGGAGATGGGAGTAGATCGCCTTGCCCGGACCGATTTTGGAGATGTCGTTGGCGTTCACCTTCTGAAGGAAGGCCAGCGCCTGAGGACCGGTCACGAAGACCTGGCCCATGTGGGACACGTCGAACAGGCCGCACAGGTTGCGGACGGCGGCGTGCTCCTTCATGATCGACTCGTACTGAACGGGGAGCTCCCAGCCGTGGAAGTCCACGATCTTTCCGCCCAGCCGCTGGTGAGACTCGAACAGCGCCGTCCGTCTGGGAAGCGTCGAAGTCGTCATGACCCCAAACTATCATTTTTACGATTCCCGCACCAGCGGACGAGAGTCCGCGAATTTTCGGGTGTAACGGGGATCGCCGTCGTGCTATCGTGATGTATGCGCCGGAGGGCCCCCTGACGTTCCGCGGTCTCGTTCCCTACGCGGCCGCCGGCTACGCCGCCCTGATCCGGCGGACGACCAGGCTGCGGACCGTGCGGGGCTCCATCCGCGACCGCCTGCGGAACTCCGATCGACGCTTCATCTACGCGTTCTGGCATCAACGTCAGGCGTTCTTCACCGTCTCGCACAACAACGACAAGATGTCCATGCTGATCAGCCGCTCCCGCGACGGCGAGATCATCGCGGAAACGATTCGGCTGTGCGGCGTCCCGTCGGTCCGCGGCTCGTCCTCCCGGGGCGCGTCCGGAGCCGTTCGCGCGCTGATGAGCGCCGTGCAGTCCGGCCGAGACATCGGCATCACCCCCGACGGCCCGAAGGGGCCCGAGCGTCAGGTCAAGGCGGGCATCCTTTTCCTCGCGCAGACTCTCGGCATCCCGATTCTCCCGATCACCAACGCCCAATCGAACCGTTTCGTCCTGTCGAAAGCCTGGGACCATTTCCATGTGCCTATGCCGTTCGGACGCTCGGTCGTCGTCTACGGCGAACCCGTGGAGGTTCGGCCGGGCGACGACTTGGCCGGCAAGGCGCTGGAATTGAAGAACGCCCTAGACGAGATCACCCGAGAGGCCGACCTCCTCGTGGCCGCGCCGGGTCTGGTATACTGAGAGGCGAGCCATGGAAACGCCGAAGACGCCGCCGGCCGCCGCCACCTTCGTCCGCTTCGACAAGGGGCTGATGATCGTGAGCCTGGCCGACCGCCGGGAGATCCGGGTTCCCTTGGACTGGTTTCCCCGTCTGCTGGCCGCGCGCGAGGGACAACTCCGGAAGTGGCGCCTGCTGGACAAGGGCGCCCGCGTCCACTGGATCGAGCTGGAGGAGACCGTCTGGGTCTCCGCCCTCCTCAAGCCTTAACGCGCATGTAACTTTAATAATTTAATAGACTCGCGGGGATGCCGCGCAGACTCCGCTTCCAGGCCCTGGTGTTCGTCGCGTCCTTCCTCGCGTTCTGTCTGGAGCTGGCTTCCGCGAAGCTCCTGCTTCCCCTCTTCGGAGGAAGCGCCTACGTTTGGACGGGCGCGATGATGTTCTTCCAGTGCCTTCTCTTGATCGCCTATCTCTACGCCCGCCGCGCGCCCGCCCATCCCCGGGTCCACGCCGCGGTGCTCCTCGCCCCTTTCTTCTTTCTTCCGCTGACGGCGCCCGCCGCTTGGCCGGCGGCCGGCCCTTACGGCGGGCTGTTTTGGTCGCTCCTCGCTTCGGTCGGCGCGCCGTTCTTCGCGCTCTCCACGACCGTTCTGGTCGCCCAGAGCTGGCTCATGCGCTCGTCCCTTCCCGAACGGCGTGACGGATACTTCTTGTTCGCCGCGTCGAACGCCGGCGCCGCGTGCGCGCTGGCCGCCTATCCTTTCGCAATAGAGCCGTTCCTGTCGCCGCTCGCCCAGGGCCGGCTGTGGCGAATACTCTACGCCGCCTACGCCGTCCTCTGCTGGTCCTGCGCGCCGCGCGCGGCGGCCTTGGCGCGGGCGGCCGGCGGCGGCGCGCCGCAGCCGCGCGAACGCGCCCTCTGGCTCCTTCTCGGCGCGGCACCCAGCGCCGCCCTGATCGCGGCGACCTCGTTCTTGAGCATGGATTTCGCGGCCGTCCCTCTGTTATGGATCGCCCCGCTCGCGACCTATCTGCTCACCTTCGTCTTGGCGTTCAAGCGCGAGCCGTGGTACCCGCGGCGTCCCGGCGCCGGCGCCGCGGTCGCGGCCGCGATCCTCGCGGCGCTTCCCGTCGCGACGGCGTTTTGGTTCGCCGGCGACTCGACGGCGGCGCAGACCTTGAGCCGGCTGTTCGACTTCGGGAAATTCGCCTACGTGCTGCTGGCCCTGTTCGCCCTCAGCATGATCTTCCACACGTCGCTCGCCGAACGGCGCCCGGATTCGGAGCGCGCCATGACCGAATACTACAACTGGATCGCGGCGGGCGGCCTCGTCGGAAGCGTCGCCGTCGGCGTCGTCGTTCCCTGGCTGGGCCGCAACGTCGGGGCGACCGCTCTCGACTGGGCGGCGGTCGGCGCCCTGGCCGCGGCCGCGATCGCGGCGCGCGATTGGGAACAGGTGTCCTCTCATCCCAGGACCGCCGGCGCGGTGGGCCTGCTCGCCTTGGCCTTGACCGCCGGCGTGGCCACGGCCGGAAGCCGGGCGGGAACGGTCTACGGGCTGCGGAATTTCTACGGCGTCTACTCGGTCCAGGACCGGGACGGCGTGCGCTGGCTCTTCGACGGCAACACCGAGCACGGAATGCAGTACCTCGCGCCGGACCGCCAGACCGAGCCGTTGT
>JAGWMT010000247.1 GCA_028871595.1 Elusimicrobiota bacterium | reverse complement strand
ACCATGACCTTCGCGAAGGCGCGCACGGCGGCGTTCGGGTCGCGCAGCGCGGCGGCAACGGCGGGCAGCGCGTTCTTCCCGTCCAGGTCGGCGAACAGGTTCAGCGCGCGGATGCGGACCAGCGGCTTGTCGGAGTTCAGCCACTGCTCGCGACGGGCGTGCACCGCGTCGTTTTCCTTCTGCGCGATCTCGTAAAGCGCGTAGTCGGCGTTGCGGCGGACGATCTCCGTGTCGTCGTCCAACAGACGGCCGAGCGCGTCGATCCAGCGCGGATCCTTGAACGCCGCCGCGCGCAGGCAGGCCTCCGCGCGCAGGGACGCGTCGTCGGACGTCAGGCGTCCGCCCAGGCCCTCGACGGGCACGTCCTTGAGCAGGCTCTCCCGGCGGTGGTCGAGCGTCACGCGGATGCGCTCCTCGGCGGGCTCGTCGTCGGCGTAGTCCGGGTTCTGCCGGTACAGGGCCAGGTAGAACGGCAGCGCTCCCTCGGGGTCGCCGCGGCGCTTCTCGTAGATCTCCGCCAGCTTCGCGGCGCTGTACAGGTCGTCGGGGTTGCGGTCCCAGGCGATCTGCAGCCACTTCATCGCCGCCCCGGTGTCCTTGTTCTTCAGCGCCAGCATGGCCATCACCCGGGCCGCGCCCGCCTGTCCCGGATATTTATTCCACGCGTCGTTGACCAAAGCCGCGGCCAGGTCCGTCTCGCCCCGTCCGAACGCCGCGCCGGCGAGCGCGGCCAGCTTCTCCGGGTTCTTCGGATCGTTCCGATAGAGCTCCTCAAGCGCCGTGCGCGCCAGGTGTCCCGCGTCCGCCCCCGGGCTGCCGTCGGCGGCCATGGCCATTTGCGAGAGCTGGTCCAGCGAGTCGCGCCCCTCGGGGGTATCCGAGTAGTCGCGCGCGACCTCCGCGTGGATGGGAACCGTGAGCGCGGGGTCGGTGAGGCCCTTCAGGCGGGCGCGCGCCGCGGTTGCCGGCCCGCCGACGCCCAGGACCACCTCGGTGTGCGCCTTGCGGAAATCCTCCTCGGTGAACAGCCGCCGCGCCGCGAACATCACGTAGAAGGCGTCCACGGGCCGCCCGTCCTTCCAGAGCGCCTCGGACAGGCGCAGGTGCGCCCGCGGGTCCAGGAAACGCTCCCGGAATTCGCGCCGGGCGTCGTCCAGCGCCGCGTCGGCGGCGGCCTTCGTGTCGGCGGCGGTGGCGGCGGCGGCCGGCTTCGACTGGGAGAACCAGCGCATGACCAGCGAGGCGTACGCGGCGAACGCGGCCGCGATCATCAGGGCCGCCGCCAGGATGATGTAATTCGTCCGACGCGATTCGCGCATAGCGGGATTATAGAAAAGAGCCCGCCCCCCGGGGGGTTCGTCCGGGGGGCGGGAGCGGGGCCGCGGCGGCCGCGGCTACTTCGAGAAGAATTTCCAGCGCCGGTCCTGATCCGCGGAGGCGTGGGTCAGAAGATGCTCCTCGACCTGGGTCCAGGTCTCGTCGCCCTCCGGGGCGGCGGTCATTCTCAGCCAGGCCTTCTCGGACTCTTCGTAACGCTTGGAAATGGTTTCGAGGTGGATCACCTCGTCGGGGGTCATCTCGGGCGCGGCCTTCTTGACGGAGAGGCGGCGCGGGGCGGCTTTGCGAGGGGATTTTGCGGCCGTCGTGCGGAGCGTCTTTTTCATGCGGGGAACCTCCGGGCCCGGCCCGCGTTACCTCGGCGTGGACGCGGGGGGCCTCAGGAGTGTAAAGGGTGTTTCCCGATTCCGCAAGGGGGGGCGGCCTCCATGTTCACGGGTTGATGAGCCTGATCGTCAGCGCGCGGGGAAATGGTCGCTCCACATCCGTCCGCATCGGTCGAGTCCCTCCGCGGTCAAGGCTAACTGAGCCCAGTCGGTCGGCCAGTAGAGCCCCGTGGGCGCCCAGGGCAGGGTGCAGTATTCTCTTTTGTAGAAGCAGTCGCGCGCGGAGGTCGAGGCCTGGGGCTTCGTCCAAAAATAGCAGTTCGGGTTTTGGACGCCGCGTCCGTCGTCGAAGATCTGAACCGGATCCGGGGAGCGTCGCGGGTCGTAGCTGACCACCGGATCGAGGTACAATTCGTCGAGCGGTGTGTGATTGGGCGGCTGGACGCGGCACATCTCGGGGCCGGCGTCCTGCACCCGGCAGGCGCCGGAGGCCGACGTCGTCACCACGATCCCCGCCTTATCGAGAGGTTGCCCCGTTTTGCGATTGGCGATCAGGATCTGAAACACGTTCGGCTTGTTGTAGAGGCCGCGCGTCGTCAGTGACAGATAGATCGAGTCGCCTCCATCGACGAACCGCCCGCTCTTCGCCACGAAAGCCCGGTCGTCTTTCGGGATCGTCCAGTACCAGTCCGAGACTCGGGCCATTCCAGGGGGCTTGCGGATTTTGAAGGTCCCGCTCTGACCCAGGGAGAGATCGATGTAGCCCAGGCGCACCGGATAAGCGAGCGCGGCCGAAGGTGAGGCGGGACAGTCCTTCGGGGTCGGTATCGGCATCGGCGTCCAATCGCGCAACGCGTCTGCATTCGCGGGCGTGCCAGGCGGAATCGACGAATCCCATCTGCCGTTGACCAACGGCGCGGCGGAGCCCGGCGTCCGCGCCGAGGCCCCCGCCGCCGCGCTCGGAGACGGATAGGACATCGCGTTCGCGGAGAGAGGCGCGCCCTGGGCTCCCGAGTGCAGGAAGCGGATGACGCCGTCTTCAGCGCCGCCGCCGGAATCGAGATTGGGCGAAGAATCAGAGAGAGGCACGCCATGGACTCCCGAGCCGCCGGAATCGAGATTGGGCGAATAAGATGAAGCGGGAGCCGGCGCGAATCGGTTCAGGGAGGCGGGCGGCGTTCCGGACCAATCGGCGACGCCGGAAGACGCGCAGATTCGGCAAGCCTCCTCGGGAGAGATTGAATAGACATTATGCGAAGCGGCTGAGATGGCGTCGATGCGCCGCGAGGTCTTGGCGAGAATCTTCAAGCATGCCTTCATTTCAGGCGCGGCGTCGCGCGCGCAGTCGGACGCGGGGCCTTTGGCAGACGAAGGGATGCAGAGCGAGAGCGGGCCCAGCAGCACGACGAGCACGATAGAAAAAAGCACCATGGGCGCAGTGTAGCCCTGCTTGCCGCGAATGTCAAGTTGAGGGAGCCGGCGCGCGGTCGCCGGGCCCGGAGGAGCGTCCGACCGCACGCGACTACGCGAGCTCAACGCAGCGCGACCGCCAAAACCCCGTGAACATGGGGGGGCGGCTCAGTTCTCGGAGTGCGCGTCGCGCAGGCTGAGGACGATGTCGCGCCAGACCTCGTCCTCCTCGCCGGCGAGGAAGAAGTACAGGTCGTTCTGCCCCAAAATATAGGCCTCGACGCGGGGGAACGGGGATTGGATGTTGACCTGGACGCCGGACAAGGTCCCGATCTGGATGTTCTTCATCACGTATTTCTCGCCGTGGGCCGTGGTGCGCCTCGCGACGGCGGTGGCCAGGTTGGCCGCGCCGGTGGGATTGGCGGGGAATTCGGTGGGTTCGACGGTCAGGCGGATGATGCCCATCTCGCCGAACAGGCCGTCGTTGAGGAAGTTCGTGGGGTCGGTCCCGCGCTTGCAGAAGTGCACGACCTCGACGGTCTTGGCGTCGTCCTTGAAATGGGCGATCCCGACGTAGTCCTTGGGCAGGCGCACCACCCAGCCGCGCGTGCCGACGTAGCCCGATTCTCCCGACGGCGGCGGCACCGCGGCGTCCGGCGGGGGCGGGGCGGACGGGCTTTGGGAGAGGGCGTAAAGACCCACGCCGACGATCAGCGCCAGCCCGGCGATGAGCATGAGCTTGGCGCCCTTCCCGGCGGGCTTCTTGGGTTTGCGCGACGTCGGGGGCGCCTTCGGCCCGCGCAGGGCCTCCGCCAGGCAGTGCTCGAAGTCGATGTCGGACACGCCCTCCGCGTAGAGCTGGCGGCGCAGGTCCTCCACCGGGTGCTTCGGCAGGTTCTCGCGCAGGTAGTTGACGACTTCCGGTCGGATCATGCCCGTCGCTTCTCGTCGGCCAGCCGCAGGAGGTAGCGCCCGTATTCGTTCTTCTTCATGGGCTCGGCCAGGGCGCGCAGTTGCGCTTCGTTGATGTAGCCCAGCCCGAAGGCGATCTCCTCCAGGCAGGCGACCTTGAGCGCCTGACGCTCCTCGATGACCTGGATGAAGGTGGAGGCCTGCAGGAGCGCCTCGTGCGTGCCGGTGTCGAGCCACGCGATGCCGCGGCCCAGGCGTTCGACGTGGAGGTTCCCTGTCTTTAAATACGCCTTGTTCACGTCGGTGATCTCCAGCTCCCCGCGCGGCGACGGCTTGAGCTTGGCGGCGATGTCCAGCACGGCGTTGTCGTAGAAATAGAGGCCCGTCACCGCGTAGTTGGACTTGGGCTGGGCGGGCTTCTCCGCCAGGCTGACCGCCGTGCCGGAGTCGTCGAACTCCACCACGCCGTAGCGCTGAGGATCTCGGACCTGGTAGGCGAACACCGCGGCGCCGTCGGCGCGCTCGGCCGCGGAGCGCAGGTAGCCCGGCAGGCCGTGGCCGTAGAAGATGTTGTCGCCCAGCACCAAGGCGACGTGGTCCTTGCCGACGAATTTCTTCCCGATGACGAACGCCTGCGCCAGGCCCTCGGGCTTCGGCTGGACCTCGTAGGAGAGGCGCAGGCCCAGCGAGGAGCCGTCGCCCAGCAGGCGCACGAACGCGGACTGGTCCTCGGGCGTGGTGATGATCAGGATGTCGCGGATGCCGCCCAGCATCAAGGTGGACAGCGGGTAGTAGATCATGGGCTTGTCGTGAACGGGGACCAGCTGCTTGCTGATCGCGCGCGTGACCGGGTACAGGCGCGTGCCCGAGCCGCCGGCCAGGATGATGCCCTTGATGTTGTGGCCCATGATGTCTCCCGAAAGTTATGCCCCCGGCTGGGCTCGAACCAGCGACCAATCCGTTATGAGC
>JAGWMT010000010.1 GCA_028871595.1 Elusimicrobiota bacterium | reverse complement strand
ATTGACTTGTTCGAACAAGTCAATTAAGTCAAAGCCTGACCCCCACCCTTATACGGGTTTGGAGCGGATCAGTTCCAGGAATTCCTTGCGGGTTCGGGCGTCGCGCTGAAAGGTGCCCAGCATGCAGGACGTCGTGGTGGGCGAGGAGTGGCTTTCGGCGCCGCGCATCTCCATGCAGAGGTGACGGGCTTCCATGACCACGGCGACGCCGCGGGGACGGAGCTTCGCCTGGAGCGTCTCCGCGACCTGCTCGGTCAGGCGCTCCTGCACCTGAAGGCGCCGCGCGAAGATCTCCACCAGCTTCGGGATCTTCGACAGCCCGATGATCTTCCGGTTCGGCAGGTACGCCACGTGGGCGCGGCCGAAGAACGGCAGCATGTGGTGCTCGCACAGCGAGTAGAACGAGATGTCGCGGACCAGGACCATCTCGTTGTAGGATTCGGTGAACAGGGCGCCGTTGATCATGGCGTCCACGTCCACGCGGTAGCCGCTGGTCAGCTCCCGCCACGCTTTCGCGACGCGGTGCGGGGTCTTCTCCAGGCCTTCGCGCCTGGGGTCCTCGCCCAAGTCCTTCAGGATGTCGCGGAAATGCGACTCCATCCGTTCCAGGGACGGCTCCACGGCCGCCGCCTTGCGGGGCGGCACGGACTTGATCCGGCTCACAGCGCCCCCAGCCACTCCAGCAAGGTGCGCACCGGGGCCCCGGTGGCTCCCTTGGGCGAGTAGCTGTTGTAGTCGCCGGCGGCGAACGCGGTGCCGGCGATGTCCAAGTGCGCCCACGGCACGCCGTTGACGAACTCCTGCAGGAACAGGCCGCCGATGATGGAGCCCGCCTCGCCGCGGACCTTGGAGATGTTCAGCAACTCGGCGATGTTGCCCTTGATGTGTTCCTTGTAGTCCTCCACCAGCGGAAGCTCGCAGTACGCCTCGTCGGCGCGCTTGCCCGCGGCCAGCACCGAGGCGATCACGCGCCGGTCGTTGCCCATCACGCCGGCCACCTTGGAACCCAGCGCCACCACCACGGCGCCGGTCAAGGTCGCCATATTGAGGATCATCTGCGGCTCCTGCTTCGCGGCCAGGCACAGCGCGTCGGCCAGCACCAGACGGCCCTCGGCGTCCGTGTTCCAGACCTCGATGGTCTTCCCGTTCATGGCCTTGAGCACGTCGCCCGGCTTGTACGCGTCGGGACCCGGCATGTTGAACGCCGCGGCGAAGATGCCGTGCACCTCGGCCTTCGGCTGCAGGCGGGCGATGACCTTGAACACGGCCAGCACGGAGGCCGCTCCGGCCATGTCGCACTTCATGTCCTCCATGGACGCCGCCGGCTTGAGCGAGAGCCCGCCCGAATCGAACGTGATGCCCTTGCCCACCAGGGCCACTCGCTTCTTCGTCTTGGCCTTGGGTTTGAAGATCATGTGCACCATGACCGGGGGCTGGGTGGCCCCGCGGCCCACGCCCAGGAGCGCGCCCATGCCCAGTTCCGCGGCCTTGGCCGCGTCGATGACCTCGACCGTGACGCCCGTGCCCTTGAACGTCTCGGCCAGGTCCGCCAGGGTCTGCGGCGCCTTGTCGGAGGGGGCGCGGTTGACCAGGTCGCGGGACAGGAACACCGCCTCGGCGTACAGCGCCGCCTTCGCGCAGGTCTTCTCGACCGAGACGCGGGAGGCCGCGTCCTGAATGACGAGATGGACGGCGGTGAGTTTGTCCTCGTCGCCCTTCTTGTACTCCTCGTACTTGTACGACGCGAGCGTCAAGCCCTCGGCGATCGCGGCGGCGTTGTCGGAGCACAGCACCGCCAGCGTCTCGCGCTTGGCGCGCACCGCGCCCAGCAGATTGCCGGCGGCGCGGCGGAAATTCTCGGGGCCGGCGCCCTTGCGCTGACCCAAGCCCGCGACGAACACGCGGCGGACCTTGCCGAAAATGTCCATGTCCACGCGCGCGATCTCCTTCGCGCCGCCCTTGAAGCTTTCCCCTTTCAGTTTCGCGGCGAGCGCCGTCTTCACGGCGGCGGGCAGGGCCTTGGCCCCGACGATGCCCGCGTCCTCGAACGCGAAGAAGGCGAGGTCGGCGGCGGAGGCTTCCAGGGCTTTCAGGTTGAGCGGGATCACGGCGATCATGGGCGGTTCTCCTCGGTCACGAGATACGGGGCGATCAAAGCGGCGAGCACGGCGCCGGCCAGCGGGCCGACCCAGTACACGTAGTGGCGGCTCCAGGCGCCCGCGGCGATGGCGGGGCCGAACGCGCGGGCGGGGTTCATGGCCGCGCCGGTCAGCGGGCCGGCGGCCAGGCCGCCGAACAAGACGGCGGCGCCGATCATCAGCGGTCCCAGCGCGCGGCGGCGGCGCTCGGACGCGGCGGCGACGGCGCAGGCCAGGAAGAAGGTCAGCACGGCCTCCACGAGCGTGGCCGCGCGGTAGCCGATCCCGTTGGGAAAAACCGATCCGAGATACGTCGGGGCGAGCAGGAGTTCGGGTTTCCCCCCCGAGAGGACCGCGCGCAGGAACAAACCGGCGCAGGCCGCGCCGAGGAGCTGAGCCGCCAGAGCGAACACGCCGCGCAGGACGGATTCGCGCCGCACGGCCAGGTCGGCCAAGGTCAGGGCCGGGTTGAAGCGGGCGCCGGAGCCCGGAAAGGAGAAGAACACCGCCGCGGTCGCCGCCGCGTACGCCAGGGCGATGCCGGCGGGGCCCAGGCGGCCGCCCGTGACCGCGTCCATGCAGACGGCGCCGGCCCCGGCCAGGGTCAACGCGAAGGTTCCCGCGAGTTCGGCGCCGAAGGCGCGCAGTCCGCCCATCTGCGTCCACGATACCAAATCGCAATCGGCGCCCACCAGGACTCATGGGGCCGCCGAAGACGGAAGGTCCGACGGGACCGCGGCGGTTTGACCGCTGCTTAGCCGCGAGCGAGGCTCAGCGCGCCTCAATGGCGCGCGGTCCCGCCGAGGAGCGATCCGCCGCGCGGCCCTCGGAGCTAGAACCGGTACGACAGCGACAGCCGCTGCGTGTTCCCCAGCTCGCCGGCCGGCGACCAGGCGTAGTCGAAACCGAAGCGCTGGAAGCCCAGGCCGCCGCCGAAGGTGATCCCGGTGGTCCCGCCCAGGTCGGATTTCTGGATCCGGCCGTCGTAGCCGCCGCGCAGCGCGGCGGTGAGGCCCTCGGTCATGGGGGCGCGCCATTCGACGCCGAAGGACGGGTAGGCGGCGGCGTCGCGCGGGGCGTTGTAGTCGAACTCCAAGGTCACGGCGCGGAAGGGATGGAGGGCCTGGCCGATGACGATGATCATGGGCAGGGGGTCGGACTCCTCGTGGTATTGGAGGCGCCCCCCCACGTTGCGGGCGTCGGCCGAGAGCGCGTAGCCGATCTCGGTGCCGGAGATCATGGTGCGCCAGCGCGCGCCGAAATCCACGGCGCCGGTGGCCGCGCTGGCCTGGATCTTGCTGGACACGTACTTGACGGCGATGCCGGCGTCCAGGCCGCGGGCCAGCTCGGCGCCCCAGCCGAGCGACGCGGCGAAGTCCTGCGGCGTGAACGACTGACCGGTGGGCGTGCCGGTGTTGTCGATCTCCGAAAGGCTTCCGGAGTTCTCATAAAGGAGGCACGCGCCGATGGTGCCCAACTGGTCCGGAAGCAGGTCGCGTTCGCGCTCGGAGCCGCGGCGGAGTTCGACGGGGTGGGCGTAGGCCAGGAAGTCGTAGAACGTGGACTTGTAGGAGGCCGTGTGGGTCAGCAGCGCGTGGCGGTAGTGGAGGCCCGCCAAGTCGGCCGGGTTCCAGTAGGTACCGGAGGCGTCGTCGGCCGAGGCGGACACGGCGTTGCCCATCCCGGCGGCGCGCGCGTCGGCGCCCACGTTCAGGAACGGCGCCGCGCTGGTCCCGGACTGCCGCGCGCCGAAGGCGGCCAGCGCCGGGGCGGCCGGCGCGGCGGCGAGCAGGACGGCGAGCAGGGCGCGTTTCATCGTTCGATGGCGAATTTCAAGATGACGACGGAGCCGTCCGTGTCGGAGGAGATCCGCGCGAAATAAACGCCGCTGGCGGCGCGCAGGCCGTCGTCGCTGCGCCCGTCCCAGACGGCGGTCCCGGCGCCGGCGCCGCTGAAGGCGAACTCGCGGACCTTATGACCGGTCAAGGTCAGGATGCGGATGCGTCCGGTCACCGGCAGATGCGAGAACGAGACGCCCGCCGCGTCGAAGCGTCCGCCGCTGCCCGGCTTCCACGGCACCGGATAGACGGTGACGGCCACCAGATTGGCGCCCAAGGTGACCGGAGCGAACAGGGCGAAGACGGAGAAATGCGGCGTCATGCCGGAGGTCTGGCGGTTCGTCGGGTCCACGGACGAGGGCAGCGGCTCCCAGCGGTTGACGGTGGTGTTGAGCGTGTACATCAAGGTCTTCGAGGCGGCCAGCGGCGGGTTCGTCCCGTCGATGAGGTTGTCGCGGTTCGCGTCCAGGTACGGGATGGACACGGTCGCCGAGGAGCCCAAGGTGGAGGTGAACGCGACTCCGGCCACCACGGGCACGACCTCGATCAGGGAATTGGGGACCAAGGTGAGACCGTCGGGCGGAACCGAGAGTCCGGCGGCCAGCGCCGACGCCGACACGCGGATGGGATGATTGACGGGGTCCGCGGTGATGAAGATCTGCGCGGGGGCGCCGAAGGCGTTCGGCGGCAGGGCCACCGTGACCCCCGAGTTCGAGGCCGTCACGGAGGAGATGAAGCCCCCCGTGTACTCCGCCTGGACCTCGACGGCGGAAAGGGCGCGGTTGAAGACGCGCACGTCGTCCACGCGGCCGTAGAACGGATAGCTGTACGTGCCGCCGGTGTCTTGACGGTTCCCGACGCTGAGCGGGGCGCCGCTGGCGACGCGGGCCGGGGCGGCGTTGAGCACGGCGGCGGTCTTGCCGTTGAGATACAGAGTCGCCGTGCTATGGGCGGTGTCCAGGACGCCGACCACGTGAGTCCACTGTCCGGCGACGATCGTGGCGGTCGCCACGGCGACCGGAACCTCGACGGCGCCGTTGGACACCAGCAGCCTGTAGACGCCGCCGGACACGTCCAAGGCGATGTCCTCGGCGTTCTGAAGTCCGACGGCGGCGATTCCGGCGCGGGACACCTGCGCCGCCGTCTGCGGGTTGACCCAGGCCTCGAGCGTGATGCTCCCTCCGCCGGACGGCGCGAAATTCGAGCCGTTGAGCGAGCGGACGACTCCCCCGGGCAATCCGCTGAACGAGGCCGCCGTGCCCAGGCCCGGCGGGCCGGCGGCGAAGGTCGGCGTGGACGCGCAGCCGGCCGTCACGCAGCCGAAGGCCGCCGGGTCGGCGGCGGCGCCGGACAGGTCCGCGGTGGTCGTGCCCGAAGCCTCGTCGAACTGCCAGGAGCCCACCAAACCGTTGATCGGGGTGTAGGGGGTGGCCGGGGCGGCGCTGGTGCTGATCGAGATGTCGGCCACCATCGAGAACGAGATCGACGCGGCGAAGGCGGTCGCGGCCTGCTGTCCGTTGTACGCGCGCACGCGCGCGTAGTAGGTCGATCCTGGGAACAGGCCGGTCACGCCGACCGAGGTGCCCGTGGCGCTCAAGGTCGCCACGACGACGCCGAACGCCGGGTCGCTGGCGACCGAGACCTCGTAGGACGTCGCGACGGGATTGCCGTTCCCGCCCCAATTGAAGGTCGCGCTGGTGAAGGTGATTCCAGTGACGGACAAGCCGACCGGGGCGTTGGCCAAGGTGTACACCGTCGCGTGACCGTGCGCGGTCGCCGGCGTCGGCGCGGGCATGTCCGCTTCGACCTCGGCATCGAAGCGGGTGTTCACGCCCAGGGACGAGATCGTGAAGGAGCGGTTGGGTCCCGAGTAGAGCGTGGACAGGTTCGACGAATCGAACAAAGTGTAGCCGTTCGCTCCGGAAACGGCGGACCAGCTGAATTGGACCGAGGAATTCGACAAAGGCGCGCCGGACAGCGCGGGCGCGCCCGCGATGGTGACGACGCTGCCGGTGAGGAAGGCCGTCGCCGTTCCCCCGAAAAAATCGGAATCGCGGCCGCTGAAGGCGCGCACCCGGACGTAGTAGGTCGTGCCGGGAGTCAGGCCCGTGACGCCGGCGGTGGTCGCGGTGAAATTATCGGACTTGGCGGCGCGCGTGGCGAGCGAGACGGTGAACGCCGGATCCAACGCGTAGGTCACCTCGAAGCGGGTGTAAGAAGCGTTGCCGTTGGCGTTCCAGCTGGCCGAGAAGCTGCCGGTCGAAACGGACGCGAAGGACAGGGAGATCGGGACGGCGGCCAAGGTGTAGGCGGTGGCGGGGGTGGCCAACGGGCTGGTGCCCCAGACGTCGGTCAACAGCAGGCGGCGGCATTCGAGCTGGTTCGCCGGGCCGGCGTAGGTCTCGGAGATCAGCCGCGTGGGCTCGAAGACGGAATTGGCCGGAGTGACGGCGACGCCGCTGGCGCAGTCGGCCAGCTGGTAGTAGGGGCCCGAGCCGGGCGTTCCAGGGGCGACGCAGATCTTGCTCGGGGCTCCCCACGACCAACTGATCTGGGAGGTGGAGGTCGGAGTCGGCGTGGCGTCGGGCGCCAGGGGCTTGCCGGTGTCTTGGGTGATCGAGTATTGCGGGAGGATGCGGGTGACGGTGTCGGTGCTCTGCGCCTCGAAGATCCAGGCGGAGTTGGCGGCCGCGGTCTCTCCGGGCAGGTAGGTCTGCAGGGCGGTGGTCCCGTTGGCGGCGGACGGGAAAGAGCCGGCGGCGTAAGAATAGGTGGCGCCGCCGTCCGTGGAGTAGCGGTGTTTCGTGCCGTTGTACTCCAGCAGGACCTCCTCGTCCGACAGCACTTGGTCGGTGACGCGGACCTCGTCGATCTGGCCGGTGAAATAGCCGCTCGCGGCGCCCTGCTGGATGCCGTCCGTGCTGATGGCGACCGACGCGCCGATGAACGGCGCGACGTCGGGCGTCTGCGTATAGGTGTAGGTGCTGAATTTTTCCACCAGGCTGATCGGCCCGGTGCTGATCGTCGGGTTGAAGGTCGCGATCAAGGCGCCGTCGGCGTACAGCTTGCGGCTGACGCCGTTGTTGCGCACGGCCTCCACGTAATGCCAGGCCCCGTCGTTCAGCGAGGGCCCCGAGGACGCGGTGGCCTGCGGCGTGGAGTCGCGGGATTCGAGAAGCTCCAGCTTGCCGTTGTTGAGCGCCAGACCCCAATAGACGTCCGAGCCGCCGTAGTACGTCCGGTCGTTGGCGATGATGTACTGGGTGCCGCCGGCGGACGTCTTGATCCAGGCGCCGAACGAATAGTTCCCACCCATGTTCCAGACGGAGGTGGCGGAAATCAGGACGAACTGGGAACCGTTCAGCGTGGCGACGCCGTTGCTGGCGTACACCAGCGGCGACGCCGGCGACTGCGAGGCCGACGTGGGAAATAAAGTGGTCGTCCCGGTCGCGGGCGGGGTCCCGGGGCAGGCGCCCAGGCCGACGGGCGTCGTCGCGCCGATGGTGCCCGCGGGGTAGGCGGCGAAGCCGGTGACCGTGGAACAATTCGCGGTGTTGTAGATGCACTGCCCGAGCAAGGTGTTGACCGATTTGTTCTCGTCGGCGTAGTTGTAGGAGAACGTCCAGCACTTGCCGCTGGAGCAGTGGGCGTCGACGCTGCAGCCCGTGTCGGTGATGGTGACGTTCGGCGTGGCCGAGTCGAACCGCCAGACGCCCTTGACCTGGCCGATCCCCAGCGTCCCCATCCGCGCCGTGCCGACGCGCAGCCCGGTGGTGTCCTGCACCTGGGTCTGGACGCGGACGGGCATGGAGTACGGGGCGTGGGTATTGCTGCCGGACAGGTAGGTGCCGTCGCATTGCTGGACCTGCGGATTGATGCCCGGGCCGGCGGACGCGCCGGCGGCCGCGAAAAGGACCGCGCTGAGGGCGGCGAGGACGGCGTATCGGCGGGCGGTCATGCTATTAATAGTAGGTTAGGGGTCCGGTGTTACGCCGTTATTTCAGCCGCGCGACGAAAGCCAGAGCCTGCGTCCGGTCGCGCACCTCGCCTTCGGCCTGGGCCTCGCGCAGGCGCTCCAGGATGTCTCCGACCTTCGGTCCGGGCGGGATATTGAGCGCCTTCATGACCTCGGAGCCGTCCAGCAGCCGCGCCGGCACCGGCGCGCGGTCCTGGTCGAAATAGCGCCGCAGAAGCAAGGACACCAGCTGCAGGTGGCGGACGGTCTTGCGCGCCTCCTCGGTGCGCAGGCGGGCGGGCGCCGCGCGGCGCGGGGCGCCGCAGGCGGCGCTGAGCAGGCGCTTGAGCCGGACTTCGGGCATGTAGCTGGCGTGGTCCCCCCAGCAGACCACCAGCAGGCCGGGGGCGCGCTCGCCCAGGTCGCGGAAAAAGCGGTAGATCGCCTTGTCGGTCACCGGGTCGCCCGAGGAGGCCAGGTGACCGGGCCGGAGGTGATGGCGGACGATCTCGGCGACGGTTTGGATGTGTTCGCGCGAGAAGCGCAGGTCGCGCAGGATCTTGTCGGCCCGCGTCGCGCCGCGGGTGTCGTGCTCGAAAAAGCGCAGGCGGCCGTCCACGGTCCGGGCCGTCTCCGGCTTGGAGACGTCGTGCAGGAGAGCGGCCAGCATCAGCACCGCCCTCTCCGGGACTCCCCCCGAGGAGCGCGCGGCCAGGTGCTCCTCGAAGTTCCGGGACAGGTCGGGGTAGATCTTCCGGAAATTCGAGAGCAGGAAGTCGGTCCGCGCGCAGACGTCCAGGCTGTGCTTCATGACGCCGCCCGGCCCGTAGTAATCCTCCGCGCAGCGCCGCGCGGGCTCCAGGTCCTCGAACAGGGCCGTGAGCAGGCCGCAATCGTCCATGGCCCGCAGGGACGCGGACGACCCCGGGACCGCCAGCAACGCGAGAAGCTCGGCCTGGACGCGCTCGCCGGCGGGGTCGCGCGCCCGGCGGCGGTGTTTGTGGATCAGGGCGAGCGTCGCGGGCTCGATCATCAGCCCGGTCTGCGCGGCGATCCGGAACGCGCGGAGCAGGCGGAGGGGGTCGTCCGAGAAGGGCTTGTCGCTCTCGACGCGGAGGACGCCGCGCGCCAGGTCGGCCAGGCCGCCGCGTGGGTCCAGAAGCTGAGCCTCGGGGATGGCGCCCTTCAGGGCCGGAGTCAGTTCCAGAGCGACGGCGTTCACGGTGAAGTCGCGGCGCGCGAGGTCCTCTCCGATGTCGCGGCCGACGATCTCGGCGACGTCGATCTGGCGCAGGCCGCGGCCGCGCGCCGGGGGCAGAACCAGGCGGTACACGGCGTTGTCCGGGTCCAAGGTCACCAAGGTCCCCTTGAACGCGCGCGCGATCGCCGCGGCGAGAGTCCGGGCGCCGGCGGCGGCCAGGTCCAGGTCGGTCACGGACCGCCCGAGGGACACGTCGCGGATGGCCCCGCCGACCAGGTACACCGGCGTCGGATGCTTGAGCCCGGCGACGCGGTTCAGCGCGGCCAAGGCCTCCGCCGGGAGGCGGATCCGGCGGCCGGCCATCACGGCTTCCCGGCGGCGACGGACCGCTTGGCCAGTTCGCGTTCGCGCAGTTCGCGCTTGAGCACCTTCTGCAGGGCGTTCTTCGGCAGGGACTCCACGATCTCCACGTCGCGCGGGCGCTTGTAGGGGTCGAACTTCTCCTTGAAGAACTGGAGCAAGGTGGGCTTGTCCAGCAGACAGCCCTTCTTGAGGACGACGAAGGCCTTGATGATCTCGTCGCCGGCCTCGTCGGGCACGCCGATGATCGCCGACTCCTCCACGTTGGGGTTCTCGGCGATCACGGCCTCGATCTGGGCGGAGAACACCTTCAGGCCCTTCACGATGATCATGTCCTTCTTGCGGTCGCGGATGGCCAAGGACCCCTGCGGATCGATGAAGCCGACGTCGCCGGTCTTGAGCCAGCCGTCCCGGGTGAAGGCGTCCCGGGTGGCGTCGGGCAGGTTCCAGTAGCCCTTCATCACGTTGTCGCCCTTCACGCAGATCTCCCCTTCCAGGCCCGGGGCCAGCTCGTTCTCCGCGTCGTCCACGATCTTCAGGCGCACGCCGTCGATGGGCGCGCCGACGAAGCCGAACTTGATGTTGTCCGGAGACGTGACCGTGGCCACCGGGCTGGTCTCGGTGAGCCCCCAGCCCTCGATGATGCCGACGCCGACGGCGGCGCGGAACGCCTCGGCGGTGGCCGGCGGCAGGGGCGCGGCGCCGGAGGCGGCGACGCGGACCTTGCGGAAGGCCCAGAGGCGCAGGAACCAGCGCGTCTTGAGGTCGCGCGCCTCGCGCCCCAGCGCGGCGTACACCTGCGGCACGGCGGCGAACAAGGTCACGTGATGGACGCCCATGGCGGTCAGCCACGGCTTGGCGGGCGCGATGGACGGCGAGATCACGACCTTCAGCGTCAGGCGCAGCCCCGTCAGCACCAAGGCGGTCCAGGCGAAGCTGTGGAACATGGGCAGGATGCACAAGGTGACGTCATGGCGCGTGAGCGTGATGCGCTTGATCGAGCTCTCGCAGTTGGTGACCAGGTTGCGGTGCGTGAGCATCACGCCCTTCGGAAATCCGGTGGTGCCGGAGGTGTACAGGATGGCGGCCACGTCGGACTCGACGGCGGGGTCGGGCGCGTGGAGCTCCGACGGCCGGGCGCGCAGCGCGGCGTAGTCGCGGATCAGCGCGGAGCGGCCGGCCCCCTCCTGGAAGTCGGTGAGCCACAGGGCCTTCAGCTCCGGGCATTTCTCCGCCGCGCCGGTCAGGCCGGCCAGGAACTCCCTCTGGGTGAAGACGCCCACGGCGCCGCAGTCCTTGAGCATGTACGCCAGTTCGTCGGCCTTCTGCACCATGAAGTTGATGGGCACCGCGATGGCGCCCAAGCGGTTGATGGCGAAATAGGCGATCACGAACTCGGGGGCGTTGCGGTGGACGATGGCGACGCGGTCGCCCTTGCGCACGCCGAACCGGCGCAGGCCCTCGGCGACGGACAAAGTCTCGGAGCGCACGCCGGCGAAGGTCAGGACGCGGTCGCCCATGACCAAGGAGGGCTTGGCGCCGCCCTCCTGGGCGGCCCGGTCGAGCAGGAGGTTCAAAGTGCCCATTCTCGTCTCAGTTTACTCAAAAATGAACCGTCCGCCGAGCCGAATTTGGCCCGGGACGGCGTTCATTTTTCGGCCGGGACGGGCCTACTTCTGGCGCGGGTCCAGGATGTCGCGGACGGCGTCGCCCATCAGGTTCCAGCCCAGAACGAACAGGAAGATCGCGATGCCGGGGATGAAGATGGTGTGCCAGTATTCGAACGGGCTGCCCGCGGACCCCATGATCCAGTTCCGGGACAGGGAGATGAGCTGGCCCCAGTCGGCGTAGCCGACGGGCGCGCCCAGGCCCAGGAAGGACAGCGCCGCGGCGGTGATGACCACGCTGCCGGTGGACAGGGAGGCCACGACCAGCACCGGATAGATGGCGTTCGGGATGATGTGGCGGAACAGGATGCGCGCGTCCGAGGCGCCCAGCGCGCGCGCGGCGGCCACGAAGTCGCGCTCCTTGACCGAGAGCACGTCGCCGCGCATCAGGCGGGCGTAGGACGGCCAGGACACGGCCATGACCGAGTACATGACGTGGTCCAGGCTGGGTCCCAATATGGCCACGATCACCACGGCCAGCACCAGGTCCGGGAAGGCCAGCACCACGTCGGTGAAGCGCATGATGAGCTCGTCCACCCAGCCGCCGTAGAAGCCGGCGACGCCGCCGAGCAGCACGCCGATCATCACCGACAGGCCCACGACCTTCACCGCGACCTTGAACGCGGTGCGCGTGCCCCAGACCATGCCGTAGTACAGGTCGTACTGCTGCTCGGTGGTGCCGAACCAGTGCTCCTTGGAGGGCTTGGCCGGGTCGGGGCTGTAGCCGGTCTGCGGGATGATGTAGAAGTCCCGGCTGCCCGCTTCCGGAGGGGCCAGCACCGGCGCCAGCGCCGCCACCACCAGGAACGAGCCGATGATGCCGAAGCCCAGCAAGGACATGGGCCGGCGCTTGAGCATTTTCCAGATTCCTTTCAAACGGGCCATGTCAGTTCCCCACCCGGATGCGCGGGTCCACGACCGCGTAGAGGATGTCGGAGATCAGGTTGGCCAGGACGAACAGGAAGGCGGCCAGCATGGTGGAGCCCAGCACGCCGGGCACGTCCAGCTGCTGAGCGGCCTGCACGCCCCAGCGGCCGATGCCGGGAAAGTCGAAGACGGTCTCGGTGATGACCACGCCGCCCAGCAGGCCGATGAACAGCAGGCTGGACAGGGTCACCACGGGGATCAGCGCGTTGGCCAGCGCGTGCTTGCGGATGACCACGCTCTCGGGCAGGCCTTTGGCGCGCGCGGTGCGCACGTAGTCCTTGGTGAGTTCCTCCAGCATGGACGAGCGGGTGATGCGCAGGAGCAAAGCCACGGAGATGTAGAGCAAGGTCGCCGCCGGGAGAACCATGTGCTTGGCCACGTCCACGTACGCCCCCCACTGGCGGTTGAGCAGGCAGTCCAAGGTCAGCAGGCCGGTGTAGTGCCGGAAGGAGTCGCTATGGACCAGCAGGTCCGTGTCCAAGGTGTAGCGGCCCGGCGGAAACCAGTGCAGGTGGCCGTAGAACACCATGAGCAGGACCAGGCCCAGGACGAAGCTGGGCAAAGAGTAGCCGGTGATGGCGACGAACCGGGTCAGGTGGTCGATGAAGCGGTCGCGGTAGACGGCGGACAGCACGCCGAAGAACACGCCGATGATCATGATCGGGAAGAAGGTCACGATGGTCAGCTCGAAGGTGGCCGGGAAGAACGAGCGGATGGCGTCGGCCACGGGCATCTTGGCCGTCTCGGAATATCCGAGGTCCCCGTGCAAAACCTGGGCGAGCCAGGTCCAATACTGGGTATGCCCGCTCCAGGTGAAACTGGCGGAAATGAACGCGAAGTCCACGGCGTAGATCTGGCGCGGGCCGTCGTTCGTCGTCGCGAAATGGAACTCCGGCTTCCAGTGCGCTTTCAGCGATCCGGTGAACGGAAGGAGAACGGGGTCTTTCAAATGATACTTCTCGATCACGGCGTCGAGTTGGGACAATTGTCGGGGGTCCTTCACGTACAAGGACGCACGCATCTCCGGGGACAGGAATTGTAGCGCGGCGAAGAGAAGCACCGTCACACCGAACATCACCAGAGGAAGGAAGGCCAGACGCTTCAGGATGAACTTGAGCACCGGTTATTCCTTGTAGATGCTGTAGAAGTAGCTGCCGTACGGGGAGTCGGGGAAGATGGGGTTGTTGTAGAAGCCCTTCACCCAGTCGCGCTGCGTGCGGTAGAGGACGGTGTCCACGATCACCAGGCTGGGAACCTCCTCGTACTCCAGCTCCTGGAGCTTCGCGTAGATCTTCTTGCGCTTGGCCGGGTTGACCTCGCGCTCCCCCTCGTCGATCAGCTTGTCGATGGCCTCGTTCTTGAACTTCTGGATCATGGGGTAGTTCCCCTGCGAATCGAGGATGGGGAAGACGAAGTTGTGCGGGTCCGGGTAGTCCGCGTTCCAGCCCAGCACGAACAACGGGAGCTTCGACGCGTTGGACGCGTCCAGGAAGGTGGGCCACTCCACGGAGCGCACGTCGATCTTGAACTTCGGATTGATGCTCTCCACGTTGCGCTTGATGATCTGGCACACGGTCTGGCGCGGGAGGTTGCCGGAGTTGAAGGCGATGGTGAAGTGGAAGCCCTGCTCCCACAGCTTGCCGCCGAAGGCCTTCTTGAAGTGCTCGGCCGCCTTCTTCAAGTCGAGACGGTAGGTTTTCTGGTTCGGGTTGTAGCCGGGCAGGCTCTTGGGGATGGCGCCGTGGGCCTGGGTGCCCTTGCCGCGGAACACGTCGGAGACGAAGCCCTTGTAGTCGAACGCGTAGGCGAAGCCCTTGCGCACGTCCTTGTCGGCGAAGAAGTCGCTGGGGATGCCGTTGCCGTCCAGCCGCCCGGAGCCGACGAAGGCGTTGCCCACGGTGTTGATGTGGTAGGTGAAGAACACGATCGGGTTCATCTCCACGGAGGGCAGGTTGTCCATGATCTTCACGCCGGGCAGGTTCTGCAGCTGGGACAGCAGGGGCCGGTCCGCGAAGATGACGTCGGCGTCGCCGGCCAGCAGCATCAGCTTGCGCGTGCCGAACTCGTTGACGCCCTTGATGACCACGTTCTTGAGCTTGGCCGGGGCGCGCCAGTAATGGTCGTTGCGCGTCAGAATGAATTCCTTCGTCTTGCGGTCCCAGCGGTCGAGCTTGAACGGCCCCGTCCCGTTGGCGCGCTCGAAGAAGGGCGAGGTTTCCTTCTCCGGATTATTGAACTTCTTCCAGGTCGCCTCGGTCCCGTCCCAGTCCCCGTTCTTGATGGCCCACTCCTTGGAGACGATCGGCGACCAGGAGGCCAAAATGGTCAGGATCGGCGCGTACGGCCGGGGGAGGCGCAGGATCAGGTCGTCGCCCTTGACGGAGACGGCCCGGTTGACCTCCGCCCAGACGCCGGGGCGGATCTCCCCGCGGTCGTCGCGCGTCGAGCTGTAGCCGACCAGCGGCTCGAGCAGAAGGGACGACGGACCGGCGGCGCGGTCCGAGAGCAGGAAGCGTTGGATCGAATAGCGCACGTCCTCCGGCGTCATCGGCGTGCCGTCGTGGAACTTCACGCCCTTGCGGATCGGGATGGTGTAGGTCCGGCCGTCGGCCGAGATCAGCCCGTTCGCGCGCGAGGGGACCTTCAACGCCAGGATGGGGTCCAGCTTCTCGGTGGACGTCTTGTCGAACATGAACAGCGGCTCGTAGACGTTGAGGATGATCAGGTCGCTGGCGCTGTCGTAGGCCCACGCCGGGTCCATGCTGTCGGAGTCGGAGATGGTCAGGTAGGTGAGCGTGTCGGGGTTCTTGACGGCGGCCAGCGCCGAGACGGGCAAAGACCCGAGCAGGAGGGCGAGGGAGAGGGTCGTTCGAAGCATGGTTGATTCTAGCAATCCTTATTCCCCCTTATGAAGGTCGTAGTAGTAGCTGTTGTAGGGCATGTCGGGAAATCCCGGCTTGAAGACGAAGCCCTTGACCCAGGTGCGCTGGACGCGGTAGCGCGGGCCGTCGGCCACGGCGATGGTCGGGACGTCGTCGTCGGCGATGTCCTGGATTTTCCGGTACAAGACGGCGCGCCTGGCGTCGTCCAAGGTATGGGCGGCTTCCTCGATCAGCTTGTCCACCACGGGGTTCTTGTAGCCCTGCTTGCTCGGGAAAAATCCGTCCGAATGGAGCAGCGGAAAGACGAAGTTGTGCGGGTCCGGGTAGTCCGCCTGCCAGGCGCCCAATTGGATGGGAACCTTGCGGGCCTGCGTCTGCTCCAGGTAGGAGGACCACTGCAACTGGCGGATGTCGATGTGGAACTTCGGGTTGAGCGCTTCGACGTTCTTCTTGATCATCTGGCACAGCGACTGGGCCGGGGCGGAGCCGGTGTTGAAGACGATGGCGACCTTGAAGCCCTTCTCCCAGACCTGCCCGCCCCACGCCTTCTTGAAATGTTCGGCGGCCTTCTTCGGATCGAAGGTGTAGCGCGGCGGTCCCGACTTGTAGCCCAGCAAGCCGGGCGGGATCAGCCCCGCGGACTGCGTGCCGCGGCCGCGCAGGATGTCCCGGATATAGCCCGGGTAGTCGATCGAATAGGCGAAGGCCTTGCGCACGTCGCGGTCGGAGAAGAAGTCCGGGGGCACGCCCTCTCCGTCCAGCTTCCCGGAGCCGATGTTGCCGTTGCCGGCGGCGTTCATCTTGAACGTGAAGTTGACCAGGAGCGAACGCTCCAGGTTCTGCAGGCCGTCGATGACCTCGACGCCGGGGATCCCGTGCATCTGCGGGAAGTACATGGTCGGCACGTAGACCACGTCCGCGTCGCCGGCGGCGACCATCAGGCGTCGCGTCGCGTACTCGTCCACGACCTTGATCACCACGGTCTTGAGCGCCGCGGGCTTGCGCCAGTACGCGTCGTTGCGCGTCAGGATGGCTTCCTTCGTGTTGAGCTCGAAGCGCTCCAGCTTGAAAGGGCCGGTGCCGTTCGCCAGGGTCTTCGGGATGGCGCCTTCCAGGCGCGGGTTGTTGAACTTCTCCATGGTCGCGCCCTCGCCGTCCCATTGGCCGTGGGCGGCGCACCACTTTCGCTCCATGACGGCGCCGAAGCCGACCAGGATGGTGAGGAAAGGCGCGAAGGGCTTCTTCAGGCGCACGACGACCTCGTCGCCCTTGACGGCGACGGCCTTCGACGCCTCGCTCCACAGTCCCGGAACCAGCTTTCCGTCCTTGCGGGTGGACGTCAGGCCCAGGATGGGCTCGAGCAGGAGCGAGGACGGACCGCCGTCCCGGTCGAACAGCATGAAGCGCAGGAGCGAGTAGCGCACGTCGTCCGGCGTCAGGGGCGCGCCGTCGTGGAACTTCACGCCCTTGCGGATGGGAAAGCGGTAGGTGAGCCCGTCGGCGGAGATCAGGCCGTTGGCCCGGCTGGGCACCTTCGTGGCGATCAGGGGCCGCAGGTCCTTGGTCATCGTCCCCGAGGAGTTGAAAGTCAGCAGATACTCGTAGATGTTGGCGATGATCGCCTGGCTGTTCGCGTCGTAAGCCCAAGCCGGATCGAAGCTTTCCGGGTCGCCGATGGTCGCGTAGACGAAGGTGTCCGGGTTCTTCACCGGGCCGCCTTCGGAGGCCGCCGCCGAAGCGGTCGGAGCCAGCGCGATCAGGAGGGATAGAACGGAAGAGGCGATTTTAATCATGGGATTTTGGTGACCTCGTAGAGACTGCCGTAGGGCGTCATCGGATGGTAGACCCAATTCTGGACGTTCTTGCGCAGGGCCAGGGCCCCGTTGGTCTGCACGGTGAAGAGCGCGGGGACGTCGTAGGCGGCCAGGGCCTCGAGCTCCAGGTAGTCGGCCTTGCGCTTGGCCGGGTCGCTCTCGGCCAGCGCGGCCTCGATCAGGGCGTCGGCGCGCGAATTGGAGTAGCCGAGGGCGCTCGCGAAATAGCCGCGGGAGCCCAGGAAGGGTTCGACGGCGTTGTGCGGATCGGGGTAGTCCAAAATCCAGCGGTAGACGAAGGCGGAGAGGCGGCGCGCGCCCAATTCCGCGATGAGCTTGGTCTGCGGGACGCCGCGGCAGTCCACGCGGAAGCGGGCGTTGACCCGGGCCAGTCCCGCCTGCAAAGTGCGGCAGGCCTGGAGGCGTTCGCTGTCCCCCTCCGGATACGCCATGGGCAAGGTGAAGCCGTTCTCCCACACCGCGCCGCCCCGGGCGGCGCGCAGGGCGCGGGCGGCATCGTCGAGCGAGTAGGGCCGGGTCTGCGGCGGGGGCAGATTTCCGGACAGCAGGGCCGGCGGGATGGGGCCGCGCGCGCGGACCGCCGAGCCGTGGAAGGCGTCGCGGATATAGCCGTCGTCGTCGAACGCGGACGCGAAGCCGCGGCGGACGTCGGCGTCGGCGAAGAAGTCGGGCGGGACGCCCTGGCCGTCCAGTTGGCCCGAGCCGAGCCAGGGATTGTCCTTCGGCTCGATCTTCTCGTTGAAGAAGATCACGTCGTCGGCCTGCAGCAGCGGAAGCCTGGTCTCCACCACGGCGCCTTTCACGGCCTGGAAGTAGGGGAGCGAGCGGGTGTTCAATTGCGCGACGTCGATCTCCCCCCGCTCCAGCATCTCCCGGCGGGTCTTCGGCTGTTCCACGGTGACCAGCCGCGCGGCGGGCAGCGGCGCCGGCGCGCGCCAGTAAGCGTCGTTGCGCGCGAGGAGCAGGGTCTTCGCGCCTCGGTCCCAATCCGACAGGCGGAACGGCCCGGTGCCGTTCTCCCGCTCGTAGAGGGCGGCGTCCACCTTGCTCGGCGACCAGGTGCGCGCCCAGTCGGCCTTGGTCCCGTTCCAGCCGCCGTGCGCCATGACATAGGACTTGGAGACGATCTGCGCGGAGCCGGCCAGGACCGAGAGCAGGGGCGCGAAGGGCTTGGGCAGGCGGATCACCAGCGCGCCGCCCTCGACGTACACGGCCTGGTCCGCCAGGTCGTACACGGCCGGGTCGGGCTTGCCGTCGGGGCCCAGCGCGGAGCGCCGGCCGGTCAGGGGTTCGAGCAGGAGGTTCGACGGCCCGCCCTCGCCGGTGGTGAGCAGGAAGCGCATCAAGGAGTACTTCACGTCCTCGGCGGTGAGCGGCGTGCCGTCGTGGAACTTCACGCCCGCGCGCAGCGGGAAGCGGTACAGCAGGCCGTCCTTGGAGAGAAAGCCGTTTTCCCGGGTTGGCACCACGCTGGCCAGGCGCGGCGCGAAGCGATCCAGCGCGCCCCCGTCGAAATCCACCAGGCTCTCGTACATCTGCTGGATGGCGAACAAAGACGTGGCGTCGTAGGCCCAGTCGGGATCCAGGCTGTCCACCTCGGACGTGAGCGCGTAGCGCAGCGTGGCCGGATCGTCGGCGGCGCGCGCGGGAGACGCCAAGCCCAGCGCGGCCGGAAGGAGGAGGGTCAGGACGGAGAGCGCGGCGGCGTGGGGCTTTCGGCTCATGAGGCGGTTCTCGGGCACTCTAAAGGCTGACGAGGGCGGCGTCGCTGCGCTTGTCCTGGAACGGGCGAACGGGGCACGCGGCCATGTGGCCGGGCTTGGCCTCGGTCAGCGCCGGGTCGTCCACGCGGCAGGACTCGGTCATGTAGCGGCAGCGCGGATGGAAGCGGCAGCCCGACGGGGGCTTGAGCGGGCTGGGGACGTCGCCGGTCAGCAGGATGCGCTTGCGGCGCTTCTCGATGGAGGGGTCGGGGACGGGCACGGCGGAGAGCAGGGCTTCGGTATAGGGGTGCTGCGGGTCGTTGAACAACGTCTCCGAGCCGGCCGTTTCCACGATGCGGCCGAGGTACATCACGGCGATACGGGTGCAGAGATGCCGCACCACGGAGAAATCATGCGAGATAAAGAGATACGCGAGTTTGCGCTCCTTCTGCAGATCCTTGAGAAGGTTGAGAATCTGCGCCTGGATGGAAACATCCAAGGCCGACACCGGTTCATCCGCCACCACCAGTCGCGGATCCAACGCGAGGGCGCGCGCGATGCCGACTCGCTGCCGTTGTCCTCCTGAAAATTCGTGCGGATGACGAGGCAAATACGTTCTTGCGATCCCGCAGTCGTCCAAAAGTTTGGCCAGCTTCTTCGCCCGTTCCGCCGGATCCTTGTGCATGCCGTGGATCACCCACGGTTCGGTGATGATGTCCTCCACGGTCATGCGCGGGTTCAGGCTGGAATAGGGGTCCTGGAAGATCACCTGCATCTCGCGCCGCAGCTTGCGCACCGCGCCGCCGGCCATCTTCGACATGTCCTGGCCGTCGAACAGCACGGTGCCCGCGGTGGGCTTCTCCAGCGCCAGCACCAGCTTGCCCAAGGTGGTCTTTCCGCAGCCCGACTCGCCCACGACCGCGAAGCTTTCCTGCGGCATCACGGAGAAGGAGACGCCGTCCACGGCCTTGACCGTGGTTTTCTCGCCGAACATCCCCTGGCGGGCGGAGAAGTGCTTCTTCAATCCGGAAACTTCCAGAATCGGGCGCTCGCTCACTTCCCCCCCTCGGCGGTCTTGAACCGGTGCGAGCGGTCCGTGCACTCGTCCTCGACCTTCCAGCAGTTCGACATGCGGTCGCCCTTCAGGTGGAACTGAGGCGGATCGTCCTGCGCGCAGCGGTCCAGGACCACGGCGCAGCGCGGGGCGAACGGGCAGCCCGTGAACCCGCCCGTCAGGTCCGGCGGCTGGCCGGAGATGACCTCCAGTCGTTCCTTGCGCTCGTAGATGGACGGGACGGACGCGAGCAGGCCTTTCGTGTAGGGATGCTTGGGATTCTTGAAAAGTTCGCCGATGGGCGCGTATTCCACGGGGCGCCCGGCGTACATGACCACCACGTCGTCGGCCATCTCCGCGACCACGCCGATGTTGTGCGTGATCAGGATGATCGCCATCTTGTACTCGCGCTGGAGGTCCTTCATCAATTCCAGGATCTGGGCCTGGATGGTGACGTCCAGGGCGGTGGTCGGCTCGTCGGCGATCAGCACGTCGGGCTCGCAGGACAGCGCGATGGCGATCATGGCGCGCTGGCGCATGCCGCCGGAGAACTGGTGCGGGTAGTCCTTGACGCGCTCTTCCGGGTGCGGGATGCCGACCTTCTTCAGGAGGTCCACCGCCTTGGCCCAGGCCTCCTCCTTCGACTTCTTCTGATGGAGGATGATCGCCTCGGCGATCTGCTCGCCGACGGTGAGGACCGGATTGAGGCTGGTCATCGGCTCCTGGAAGATCATCGCGATGCGGTTGCCGCGGATCTCGCGCAGTTCCTTGGGGGACATCTTGAGGATGTCGCGTCCTTGGAACAGGATCTCGCCGGCCACGACTTTCGCGGGCGGCTGGGGCAGGAGTCGGAGGATGGAGAGCGCGTGGACGCTTTTTCCGGAGCCGGACTCGCCGACGACGGCCAAGGTCTTGCCCGGATGCAGGTCGTAGGTGAGGCCGTCAACGGCCTGAACGGTCCGTTCCGGAAGGATGAAGTGGGTCCGCAGGCCGCGGACGGAAAGAACGGGCTCGCTCACTAGATCGAGGTCGTGACGAGGCTCTCGGTGGAGAGCACTCCGGGGGTCGCGCGGATGTCGCGCACGACGACGTTCGAGAGGGTGGTCACGTCTTCGGTCTCGATGTCGAGGACCAGGTCCCAGCGGCCGAACACGGCGGTGACGTGGGAGACGCCCTTGATCTCCTTAATACGCGACAGCGCCGTCTTTTCCTTGCCCGCCATCAATCGCACCAGCACCAGTCCGGTCACCATGAGTTTCCGCCCTCCGCGGTCGACGTGTCCGTCGTTTCGGAGTGTATCAAAAATATCGGGAAAAATACCCATTATGTACGTGAGGCGATGGAACAAAAATGGCCGCTGATCGCGCGCCTACGGACTCTCGTGGCACAAGAGCGGGTAAACCTGGGAGATGTCGTTGAACATCTTGCCGAGATCGATCGACGCGAGCTGGCTTTAGACCGGGGCTTCCCCTCGCTTTTCCACTATTGTGTAAAGGAACTGCGTTATTCGGAATCCGCAGCCTATCTCCGCATCAGGGTGGCGCGGGCGTCGCGACAGTTTCCGCGAATATTGACGGATTTGAGATCGGGCGAACTCCATCTGGATGCCATCGCGCGCCTGTATCCGCATTTGACTCAAGAAAACAGCGATACGATCCTGGGGCGGGTCTCCGGCGCTTCCAAGAAAGACATCCTTGCGTTGGTCGCGAATTTCGAGCCGCCCGCTCCGGAACGGGATGTGGTTCGCCCGGTCGGGAATTCCCAAGCGAAAGGCGCGCCGGTATCGGCGTCGATTCCAGTCATTCTCCCTCCTTCCGATCGCGTCCGAATATCATTCACCGCCGACGACGAGTTGATCGCCATCGTGGATCGACTGCGCGGCCTGCTTCGGCATAAATATCCGCTGGGACGGCTGGAAGATCTGTTCAAGGCGGCGGCGAAGACCCTTCTTGACAAAATCGAGGGCGAGAAAACGAAAGCGCGGCTGATTCGGCCGTCCGCCGCCGGTTCAAGACGCGTCCCCATGTCCGTCCGCGCGGCGGTCTGGACCCGCGACGGCGGCCGGTGTTCGTTCGTCTCGGAAGACGGCCGGCGCTGCGAAAGCCGCGAGGCGCTCGAGTTCGATCATGTCCGGCCCTGGGCGCTGGGCGGACGCTCCGATTCCGTCGGGAATATCCGCCTCCTCTGCCGCTCGCACAACCTGCGTTTGGCGAGACGCCGCTTTGGAGCGAGAAAGACTGTCGTATAATGTCGGCGCGATGAAAAGCGCCCGCCGCGGTCTCGTGTTCCTCCTGGCCGTCGCGGGCTTCTTTACCGCGGTGTTCGTCGGGTGGCGCTGGTACACGCGGGCGACGCGCGCGGTGCACTTCGGAGCGGAACGGGCGGCCTACCTTCATTACGACTTCGTGGACTTACGGCTCTCGCTTCGCGACCGCGCGCTCGAGGACGAGTTCGCAAAGGCCCCCCCGCGCGCCGTGGTCACGCGCGGCGGCGCGGAGGTGACCACGATCGCGGGAATCCGGGAGATGACCATGCGCCCGCTCGGTCCCGGGGAGTGGATGGCGCGCTGGCCGGTGCCGTGGAACGCGCCGGTCGGCGAGTATCTCCCCGTCCTGCTCGGCCGGGACGATCTCAAGGACCGCCTGGTCGTCGCCCCGTTCCGGATCGGGCGGCGGACGCCGGCGCCGCTGCCGAAGGGCTTCGTCGTGCTGACCTTGGAGAGCGTCGCGCCCCTGGACGCCATGCGGGTCAAGGCGCCGGACGGGACCATGAAGGATTGGCGCGGCCTGCTCGACTGGGCCACTTACGTGGGGGCCGACGCGTTCCTGGTCCTGGGCGGCCAGTCGCCGGGCCTGAAGGACGGGCAGGTGTGGGTGGACACGAACCTGAAGGCCCTCCACGAGGTGGCCGCGGAATGCCGCGCGCGCGGCCTCAAGTTCGGGACCTATGCGATGTACTCGCTGACCATGTCGAAGACGGTGAAGCTGCCCGGCTACGAGTACGGCCTGGAGATCAAGGATTCCGCGCCCGTCGTCACCCGGGCGGTGTCCCTGCGCGAGCCCAAGCGCGAGGACGACGTCGTCAGGCTCCTGAAGCCCTTCGTCGACGATCCGAACGTGGACTTCGTCGGGCTGGACTACATCCGCAACGCGCTGGGCGGCTGCGAATTGACCGACGACTTCGTCGCCGAGATGCCGGGCGTGGCGGTGCCGGAAGAATGGCCGAGGCTCACGCGCACGGAGCGCATGGTCTGGCTGGCGCGCAAGAAGGTCATGCGCAAGGACATGGCCTTCATCGACGCCTGGCAGTGGTGGCGGGCGCACCGCGTCGCGCTGATCGTCAAGCGGATCAAGGAGCGCCTGGGCGGGCGCAAGCCGCTGTGGGCGTTCACTTTGACCTGGGAGAAGGGCTGGCACCACGGCCAGGATCCGGTGATGATGAACGACGCCGGCGTGGACTACGACGGCCTGATGTTCTACGAGGCCGACAAGCCCCAATACTCCGCGATGCTCAAGGCCTGGCACGAATACGTCCGCCGCGGCGACGTCCAGGTGGTGCCGGGCGACATCTTCGACTGGGGCCTTCATCAAAAGGACCCCGCCGGTCCCGCGGAGTTCGGCCGCCGCATGCGCGCCGCCGTGGACCAGGTCTACGCGGACGGCCCCGCCCAAGCCGTCTTCTTTCATGACGCGGCCCGGCTCCTCTGGGGGCGCCTCGGCCCCTGGGGCACCCGTCCCTGGGCCGACGAGGCCCGCGCGATTTCGCTTTACGTCAAATCCAAGACGCCGTCCACGGAGAAGAAACCATGATCCTCGCCGCCCTCGCGCTGTCCCTTTCGCTCAACGCGTCCGCCGCCTCTCCGAAGAAGAAGGCGGCGCCGGCCTGCGTGCCGCAAAAGGTGCCCAAGAAGGCCAAGCTCACCTTCCCCGACGGCAAGACCATCCTGGCCAACATCGTGGACACGCCGGCGTCCCGCGAGACCGGCATGATGTGCCTCGCCAAGGTGAAGCGCGACTACGGCATGCTCTTCGTCTTCCCGAACGAGATGGACCTCAACTTCTGGATGAAGAACACCCTTCTGAGCCTGGACATCGTCTGGATCGGCGCCGACAAGAAGGTGACCGTCGTCCACGATCACATGAAGAAGTCCACGGTCAGCACCCCCGACGACAAGGTCGCCACCGCCTTCGGACGCGGCCTGTACGTTCTGGAGTTGCCCGCGGGCGCCGCGGCGCGGCACAAGCTGAAGGCCGGCGACGCGCTGACATTCGACGTGGAGCTGCCGAAGCTCTGAAGCGGCCTTAAGGGACGAGCGTCGCGGGCCGGTCCACCGTCACGTCCGACGGCGCGTCCTGACGCGCCGGGACGGGTCCGCCCTCCAAATCGCCCAACTGGCGGGTGACCGCGTCGCCGTCCTGGTCCACGCGGACCGTGACCGCCAGCCGCGCCGGAAGCGGCGCGCCGGAGAGCATCACGTTGTCCGGGCCCAGGGCGTAGGCGAAGGGCGCCTTCACGCCGTCGTAGCGCCGCACCGCGTACGGAGGCCCGTCCGCGCCCGCGCGCGCGATCACGAACACCGACGCCCGGGCGGGCCAGGGATCCTTCAGCGCGGCGGACTTACGCACGGTCCCGGAGACGGCGAAGGCGGGCGCGGCGGCGGGCATGTCGGGCACGGAGACGTCGGGATGTCCCGGAGGAAGTCCCCCGTGAACGCGCGGGTGGAAATGCCGGTAGAGGAGAACGGTCCCGAGTCCCAGGTTGATGAGCACCAAGGCGGTGAGCAGCGGGTCGCGGCGCGGCGGGCGGGGGCTCACGCGTCGAAGCGGTAGCCGAAGCCGCGGACGGCCACGATCTTGTCGGCGCTCGGCCCGATCTTCTGGCGCAGGTGCGAGAGCGTGACGTCGATGACCTTCGTGGTCAGGTCCACCCCCGCGTCGTAGCCCCAGACGTGCTGGAGCAGGAAGTCCCGCGTGAGGACGCGGTTCTTGCGGTAGATCAGGAACCAGAGCAGGTCGAATTCCTTGGCGGACAGCGGGATTTCCTTGTTCCCCACCCAGGTCTTGCGCGACTCCCCGTCCAGCTTGATGCCCGCGGCTTCCATCACGACCGGCTCCGCGCTCTTGCCCGAGCGGCGCAGGATGGCGCCCACGCGGGCGACCAGCTCCTCGGTGTTGAAGGGCTTGGCCACGTAGTCGTCGGCGCCCGTGCGCAGGCCCTCCACCTTGTCGGCCACGTCCTTCTTCGCGGTCAGGATGATGATCGGGGTGGCGCTCAGCTTGTCGTCGGCGCGGATCTCGGCCAGCAGGTCCACGCCGTCCCCGTCAGGGAGGTTCCGGTCCAGGATCATCAGCTCCGGAGGCGATTTCTTCAGGCGCGCGCGCGCCTTCGCCAAGGTGTCCACGGTCTGGACGTCGTAGCCTTCGCCGCGCAGGACCTCCAGGATGAGGTCGGCCGTCGCGGCCTGGTCCTCGACGACGAGAATCTGGGCCTTGATCATGTGGCGGAGTCTATCAAATTCACAGAGGGATGTTCCCCCGGTTCTCGTGGGAGCCGGGGATGCGCTTGTCCTTGAGGAAGCGAAGCGCGCGCACCACCTTGTAGCGCAGCGACGCGGGCTCGATGACCTCGTCGAGCGAGCCGGTGGACGCGGTCTGGTAGGGCGACGCGAACTTGGCGGCGTACTCGGCGGAGAGCTTGGCCCGCAGGGCCGCCTTCTGCTCGTCGGTCTTGCACGCGGCGATGTCGCGCGAATACAGGATCTCCACCGCGCCCGCCGGGCCCATCACCGCGATCTCGGCGCAGGGCAGGGCGAAGTTGAAGTCGCCGCGCATGTGCTTGGAGCTCATCGCGATGTACGCGCCGCCGTAGGCCTTGCGCAGGATGACGGTGATCTTCGGGACGGTCGCTTCCGCGTAAGCGTGAAGAATCTTCGCGCCGTGGCGAATAATTCCGCCGTGCTCCTGTTGAACGCCGGGCCAATATCCCGGGACGTCCACGAGCGTGAGCACGGGGATGTTAAACGCATTCAGCATCCGGATGAACCGGGCCGCTTTGTCCGATGCGTTGATGTCCAGCGCGCCGGCCAGGTGCGCCGGGTTGTTGGCCACCACGCCGACCACCTCGCCCCCCATGCGGCAGAAGCCGGTGACGATGTTCTTGGCGTAGGCGGACTGCACCTCGAAGAACTTGTGCTCGTCGGCGATCTGCCAGACGATGTGGTGCATGCGGTACGGCCGGCGCGGGTCCAGGTCGCACATCTTTTCCAGTAGGGGAACCGAGCGGCGCACCGGATCGGGGTTGGCCACGCGCGGCGCCTTTTCCCAGCGGTTCTGCGGCAGGTAGCTGAGCAGCTCGCGGACCTGGCGGAAGCAGTCGGGCTCGGACTTCGCCACGAACTGGCAGACGCCGGACTTCGTGGCGTGCGCCTCGGAGCCGCCCAGCGCGTCGAACGTCACTTCCTCGCCGGTGGCGGACTTCACCACGTCGGGGCCGGTCACGAACATGTGGCTGGTGCCTTCCACCATGAAGATGAAATCGGTCAGCGCCGGCGAATACACCGCGCCGCCCGCGCACGGGCCCAGGATCACGGAGATCTGCGGGACCACGCCGGAGCATTTCACGTTCCGGTAGAAGATTTCCGCGTAGCCGTCCAGGCTGTCCACGCCTTCCTGGATGCGCGCCCCGCCCGAGTCCAGCAGACCGATGACGGGGACGCGGTTCTCGTAGGCCAGATCCATGATCTTGCAGATCTTCTTGGCGTGCGCCAGGCCCAAGGAGCCGCCCAGCACCGTGAAGTCCTGCGCGTACACGCAGACCTCCCGCCCGTTGACCTGGCCGAAGCCGGTGATCACGCCGTCGCCCGGGATGTCCTTGTCCTGAAGGCCGAAATCGGTGGCGCGGGTGTTGACCAGGAGGTCGAGCTCCTGGAAGCTGCCCTCATCCAGAAGATAGTGAATCCGCTCGCGCGCGGAGAACTTGCCGCGCGCCTTCTGCGCCTCCACGCGGGCCTTGCCGCCTCCGGCCATGGCCTTGTCCACGGCGGCCCGCAGCTTCATCACGCTGGCGGCGGCGGGGCGCGGAGTTTTGGCGGTCTTCGTGAGGTCGGTGTCCATGGATCAGTCTCCCGTGTACGCGACGGAAATCATCGCCGTTCCGGCGCGTTCGAACTTAAGTCTCACTCGCGGCGAGCCGAGCGCCCGCCACGCGTCGGCGGGGGCTCCCGTGTAGGCGACGTCGCCGTCCGCGGCGCGGACGGCGCGCGCGTCGGCATCCAGTCCCAGTCCGAGCAGCTTCAACGCGGCTTCTTTCCCCGTCCACACTCGAGCCTGCGCCTCGGGATTCGACGGCGTCGCGCCGGCCAATTCGTCCGGGGTCGAGACGAAGGCGAGGACTTCGAGGGGGCGGGCCACGACGGTTTCGATGTCCGCGCCCACCCGTCGTCCCGGAGCCGCGACGGCGCAGATTCCTCCCGCGGAGGAATGCGCGATGGAGAACGACGGGGCCTCCGCGGGCGCGCCCGCGGGGAGGCGCAGGAAGGGTCGGCCCGACTCGTCGTTGAACACCGCCAGCTCCCGGGGCTCGGCGTCCCAGCCGTGCTCGGCGGCGAAATGGGCGGCCAACGCGCGCTTGGCGGCCAGGCGTCCGGCCAGGCGGTCGCGGCGGCGCCGTTCCGGCAGGGATTCGAGGTCCGCGAGCTCCGAGGCGGAGAAGCGCGCTCGGACGTCGTCCGGGAGGGCGAGGGCCCGTTCGGCCTCGGCGCGAGGGCAGAAGGCGAGGCGGTAGGGCGGCCGGCTCGGCGTCGATGGGATCATCGGCCCGTCATTATACCAATTCGGCGGCCCCCCGTCGTCAAGCTTGACACCCGCTCCCGGCACGGATACCATTCCTTGTATATGCAGGCACTCTGGGCGGACGGCTGGTTCTACATCTCATCCGCGGGGCTCCTCGTGAGCGGAGTCCTGTTCTTCTTCCTGCTCGGACAGTATCGCGCGGCGGCCGACGCCGTGGACGGCCGC
>JAGWMT010000246.1 GCA_028871595.1 Elusimicrobiota bacterium | reverse complement strand
CCTGCTGGGAGCCAGCCTCAACTTCTGAGGACGGCGTTCAGCGCAGCTTGGTCCAGGCCGATATGGACCAATGGCGGCCGTGCTTGACCAGTTCGTCGCGTTCGACGCCGCCGAAGGAGCCGTCGCCGTCTTTCGTCTCCACGCGGTAGGTCAGTTCGACCACCGCGGACACGTGCCCCACGCTTTCGATGTCGAGCTTCTCGACCTTGAAAGCGGCGGGGCCGTGCTTTTTGAAGAAGTCGTCGCCCCAGGCGCGGATCTGGTCCTTGGTCATCGGGCGCGCGATGCCGGGGTCGTAGAGGTCGGCCAGGCGCGCGGCGTTTCCGGCGGCGAACGCGGCCCCGGCCTCGTCGTAGTACTCCTTGATCTCGGTCCGCAGGATGCTCTCCTCCTCGGTGATCTTGCGCCCGAAATTCAGAGTGAAGACGCCGCAGCCGGCCAGGAGCAGCGTCGCGACGGCGGGCGCGAGAAGTCTCATCCGGGCAGTGTAGCTCCCGCGACGGACGGGGTCAACCCCTCTGTATCGCGCCGTCTATAATCCAGCCCCGCGCACGATGTCGCGCCGTTGACCGACGCCTGGCGCCGCCGCGTCAGCGCCGTCAGCGGCGCATTGACGGGCGGACAAAGCCGGGAAAGATGTTGAAGCATCAAATTCCCGTGCGCGCCGTGCACTGGGACGTGCGCGGTCCGGCTGGGCCGAGGTGGATGGGGTCTCGCATTCCGGAAGCAACGGCTCGGGCGAGTTCGCCTCCCGGCTCAAAGGGATCGACTCGGACAACGGCGGCGAGTTCATCAACGCAAGGAAGACAACGCTCAGCCGGTCCTATTCCCCCAACGCACCGACCTTCACGACGGCCCCCCCTCGCTTTGGATCAAAATCGGGTCATGGGCGCGCCCGCGCGCTTGTCGATGAGGTCGGCCAGCCGACGACGACTCTCCTGGCGGTGCGCGGGGTCGGGATGAGCCGCCGAGAGCTCGTCCGGATTCCACAGCGCCGTGACGGTGAGGAGGGTCCAAACTCCGTAGGCCCGCCGCTTTCGGGGGTCTCGAACTCCGCGGCCAGCGACGCGATCCGCTCCAGTTCGTCGGGTTGCGGAAGGTACGCCTTAAGGTCGATCATCGCGCGCGTGAGCGCGTGCAGGTCGTAAAGCCCGAAAGCGAGGACGACGGGCGCCGCGAAGAGCAGGCGAAGCCATGGGCGCCGCGCGGAACGAGGGGAAGCGGAAGGCGGCTTGTGGGCGGGCCGGGGGCCGGCCTCGGCGAAGGCCTCGTCGAGCATCTCTGCCGAAAAGCCCTGTCCCGACAACGCGCCTCGGATCGCGGCGTCCTAACTTTGCCCGCGATGCTCGCGAATGTATTCGCGGGCGACGTCTTTCAGCGCCATGACTCGGGATCATAGACCATAAATCGGCGCCAGGATCCGGTCGGCGCGCGCGCGCACGCGCGGATCGGACATGGGCTCGCGCGTCGTCCCGGCGCAATGGTAGATGTAGGGAAGCTTCAGGTCCACGGCGAAGTGCCGCGCCACGAACAGCTCGGCGACGTCGTCGGCCCAATTGCGGCTGCCGTACAGGGACGCGAACGGCGAACGCGCCCATTGCGCGCACGCCGCCGGGGCTTCCGCCGCGTCCAGCTTGGGTCCGCCGCCGAAACCGTAGAACTTCAGGTTGGGCCGCGCAGGATACGCGTCGTCGTTCCGGGCGACGGCGTAGGAGCGCCAGGCGTCCCAGCCCTTCGGCGCGCCGGGGCCGCGGCGGTCGGGAAGCCGGGGCTCGACGTACGGCGTCAGGCCGCGGACGTAGTCGAACGCGTGGGCCGCCTCGTGCGTCACCGTGTAGAGAATGCCGTTGTCCGCGCCGGCCTCGACCCGCACGTCCGCCGCGCCGCGGAAAGGGCTGCGTTCGCGTTCGGTCAGAAGCCGCGACACGTCCATGCCGAAACCCGCGGGATTGAGCACCGTGTAGACGAAGGTCCGGCTGGAGGAGTCCAGGACCCAGTCGGTGATCCCGTTCCCTTGAAGATTTTTGACGAAGTAGAAGGCGATCTGCCGCTCGCCGAGGACTTTTTTCATGCGCGGCGGCAGACCGTCCAGGGCCGCCTCGAATTGTTTCCTCTCGGCGGCGGTCGGCAGATAGGGCGCGTAGTCCGGGCGCTTGTCCCCGTCGCTCCAGAGCTTCAAGAGCCAGGGCGGGATCGTCTCGACGCGCGCCTCCAGGGGCCGGGACGGATCGAAGGAGTACGACGACAGCGCCTGGGGACTGGGGCCTTTCGCGCGGACGGGCACGGCGGCGAGCAAGACAAGGAGCGGGGCCAGGATCGTCATGGGCGCAGTGTACCTCCCGTCCCTGATTCACGCAAGGGAAGCTCCCGCCTAGGACTTTTGCCTCGCGGTCCGGTCCCGAACGGCCCAGGTGGGCTCCTCGCGGCCGCGCTACACTGATCCCATGAGAAACGACTTCCGACGGGCCGTCCGCCTCGCCGTGTGGGCCTTGCTGGCCGCCGCCCTTCCGGCCGCCGCCGTCGTCGTCGAAGTCCCCCAGATCGGGATGGAGACGGGGCTGGGCGTCTCGGCGCCCGCCGCGTTCTCGGCCGCCGCCTTCTCCGGCGTCTCCGCGTCCCTGACCGCGCCGGCGCTGTCGCCGTTCGCGGCGCCCGCCGCCTCCCTCTCCGCCGCCCCGCTGACCGCGGCGCCGCTGTTCGCCGCTCCGGCCCCGCTGGCCGCGCCGGCGCTGGCGCCCGCGGCCGCCCTGGCCCCGGCGTCGGTCCCGCTCTCGGCCTCCGCGGTGGGCGCCGCGCCCGCCGCCGCCGAATCCGCCTCCGCTCCCGCTCTCGACGTCCTGCGCCAGTCCGCGGCGTCTCACGGCCCGCGCCGGAACGACGACGGCGCGCGCTTCTTCGACGGCGCCCGCGCGGCTCGTCCCGACGTCGCCCCGGTTCGCGGCGCCTCCGGCCAGCGCGGTCAAAAGCAGCCTCAGTTCATCAAGAACGCCGACGGCGTCTGGGTCGGCGGCCGCGTGGCGGAGCAGGCGGTTTGGATCAACAAGATGTACGCCGAACTTTCTCCGATCGTGGATCTGGCCGACGTGATGAACGTGATGGACGACGCCTACGACGAGGCGCGCGTGAAGCTGGGCAGCGTCGAGCGGGCCGCCGCCGACCGGCAGCTGGCGGCGTCCAGCGTCCATCTGGAGGGCACGCGCAACTGGGTGGACGCGATCCTGACGGACAAGGACGGGAAGAACATCGCCGTGCACACGCACCGCGTCTACTTCCATCCCGCTCCCGGCAACCCCGCCTCCGAGATCGCCGAGGGCATCCGCCGCGTGGACAAGTATCTGGACAAGGCCAAGGACGATTTCGCCGCGGGCGGCTTGGCCGAGCAGTCCCTGAACACGAAGTTCGCGGCGGTCGAGCTGAACTTCGACACGCGCGGCTACAAGGAGATCGCCGATCACATCAAGACGCGCGAGGCCGAGTTCCGCGCCGCCTACGGCGACCGCTACCAGTTCCGCTACATCACCGAGCCGAAGATGGCGTCCAAGCCCCTGCGCGCCGAGTACAACCGCCTGGTCGAGAAGTACATGGACCAGCCCGAGGGCCTCATGGGCATCCTGGACGGCGTGACCTACAGCCGCGAGGTCGGCGTGGGCCACGAGCTCAACTCCCACAAGAAGCGGCTGGCGATGGGACTTAAGATCACGCAGGCCGGACGCGATTTCTTCGGCAAGAAGGTCCTGCCCGACGGCCGCATCGTCGAGGAGTACAAGACCGAATTCGACGCCGTGACCGAGCCCGTCGCCGACCAGGCGAAGGCGCCCAAGGACCGCGACGTCACCCTTTGGGAAGACAAGTCCACCCGCGTGTGGATGACTCTTGAGAAGACCATGGAGGAGACGTTCCTCTACAAGCTGCGCATCTACCGCGAGAACCGCTCCATCATCGAGGCCAGCCTGGGCGGCGCGCCGCTGAAGGTGGCCTTCTCCGTGGACGTCGGCGGCACGAACCGGCGCGCCGCCAAGCAGGGCGTCCTGGTCTGGAAGGACGCGCGCCAAAAGGAGTTGATGGAGCACCTGAAGGCCGTCGCCCCGGCGCTGAGCGCGGAGTTCGGCTTCCCGGTGTCCTTCATCTTCGTCAACAGCCACCCCGGCGAGGATCCCGACCTCTTCTCAAAGACGCCCGTGGAGGAGTCGGACTGGCAGGCGTCGCAGAACGGCGGCGGGAAGTCCGGCCGCAAGCACCAGGGCAACGGCCGGCGCCGCTAGAAATACGCTTCGAGTAATTCCTTCACGACGGTCGCGTTGTTCTGCACCGGTTCGCGCGACCCGAAGAGCAAGGTGACGTTCCCGGTTTTGGAGAGCGCACCCAGGCGTTCCAAGGTTTTGATGGCCGCGGGATTGTGCAGTTCCTCCCGGAACCGGGCCTGGAACAGTCCCCAGCGTCGCGGGTCGTGGTGGTAGAACTCGCGCAGTTCCTCGCTGGGGGAGAGCTCCTTGGCCCAGTAGTTCAGCGCCGCGGCTTCTTTGCGCACGCCGCGCGGCCAGAGGCGGTCCACCAGCACCCGGTAGCCGTCGTCCGGCGATTTCTGGGCGAACACGCGCTTGATGAGCACCATGCGCTCATCATACCTTGGACCGTGCGCCCGGGTCCATGATACACTGACGGCATGAAAATGCTCCTCGCCCTGATCATCATTTGCGCCGTCGGCTGGTTCTTGATGTCGAAGGCGGAGAAGAACGCGGCCGTTCGGCAGGCCCAGCAGGCGCCCGAGAAGTACGTCAACGCGCTGCAGAACGACGTAACGCACGCGAAGGCGGTCTCGGACGCGGCCGCCCAGGCCGTCCAGAACGGCGCGGCGGACGTGCAGAAGGCCGTCGACGCCAAGTAGTCGTCAGGCGCCGGTCTGCACGCGCCACAGGTCCGCGTAGGGACCGTTCTTGGCGCGGAGCTCGTCGTGGGTGCCGCTCTCCACGACGCGGCCGTCTTCCAGGACGAAGATCCGGTCGGCCTTGACGATGGTGGACAAACGATGGGCGACCATCAAAGTCGTGCGTCCCACCACGATATGATCCAGCGA
>JAGWMT010000245.1 GCA_028871595.1 Elusimicrobiota bacterium | reverse complement strand
TTCAGCGAGATCAGGTGGTCGAGCGCGTCCGCGTAGAACGCGACGAACTCCTCGGTGGTGTACCCGATGGCGTCCCAGGAGCGGCGCGCGAAGCCCACGGGGTCGAGCGGGCCCAGCTGCACGCGCTCCAGCCCCAGGCCCACGACCTGGTCCACGATCTCCCGCGCGCGCGTCAGCGAGCCGCGCGTGACCGTGCAGATCGCGTTGGGCGCGTCCACCTTCGCGCCGGATTTCTTCCTCGCCAGGATCATCTTGAGACCGGCGATCACGGAGGAGTGTCCATTGCCGCCCAGATACGTTCGATTCCGGTCGTGAAGGTCGGCGGGGCCGTCGAGCGAGGTGCAGAAGGAGACGCCCCGTTCGATGAGCCAATCCGCTTTCTCTTCCGTCAAGAGACTGAAGTTCGAGATCAGCCCGAAGTGGAGCGTTTTCTTCGCCGTTTTGTTTTTCAGCCGCGCGCATTCGACGATGAACTTCACCACGGGCCAGTTGAGCAGCGGCTCGCCGCCCTGGAACTCGATGGTCATCTCCGGGTTCGCGCTCTGGAAGGCCAGGTCCACCGAACGCCGCGCGGTGTCGACGTCCATGTCCGTGGACGCGTCGTCCTGCGCGATCACGCTGGCGTGGCAGTAGACGCACTTGAAGTTGCAGCGGCGCGTGACCACCATGGTGTGCACGCTGGGGCCCGGCCAGTCCAGCAGGTGGCGCGCCGTCAGCGCGCCGCCCATGCGCGCGAAGTCCAGACGCTCGCGGATGAAGTCCTTGCCCGCCAGGGCCGCGCCCAGGACGTCGTCGTCCGGGATGGCGCCCGCCGCGTAGCGCGCGTAGTCCGCGGAGGACAGAACGTGCCATTCGCCGGCGTCGTTGGTGATCAAGGTCCCCCCGCCCAGGACGCGGGCGGCGTGCGGCGCGACGCGCCGAGGCTCGGCCTCGAGCGTCCCGACGGGCGACGTCAGGCGCGAGGGCTCAGCGCGCATGGACATCCGGAGGATACAGCGGCCCCTGGGGCGCCAGCTTCTTGGGCATGGTGCGCTTGATCTCGGCGTCGGCTTCGGCCATGAGGCGCTCGGTCTCGGCGATCAATTCCTTCGAATCCGGAGCGGGCGCCGCCGGGTTCTCCCCGCCGCGCGCGGACAGCAAGGTCTGCGCGGCGATGACGTCGGCGACCTTGCGGTTGAAGCGCGCGACCACGAAGCGGTACTCCTGGTTCAGCATCTCGTTGAGGAACTCGCCCCCGAGCGCCGCCAGCGCGTTCTCATCCAAGTCCCGCCGCTTCGCCACCAAGGTGAGATTGTGCGCGCCCTTCGCGGCCACGTGGTAGACCTCCGCGCGGCTGGAGAAAACGTGGGCGGCGATGCGCACGGCGTCGTCCGAATAGATTTTGCGCGGCGCGACGAACGACGCCGACCGCTCGGCGCGATCGATGCTCATCTTCACGCGGACACCTCCGTCACGGGCTGGCCCGCGGGAGTCGGGCCGTTTTCCTGCCAATGGCACTGATCGCGCTCCAGCCACTTGTCGAGGATGGCGCGCGTCTCCGGGTCACGCAGACGCCGCATCAAAATATCGAAGATGCCCATGTGCGTCCCGCACCACGGGCTGTTCGGCATCTGTCCGGCGATCGAGCGCTGCATCTCGTAATGAAAAACGGGCTCCGCGCCGCACCACGGCTTGTACGCGCACTGCGCGCACATCGGCTGCGTCTCCAGGTTCGAGGCCGCCGCGCAGGCGCGCGCGGTCGGGTGGTCGAGCACGTCGGTCCACGCGTCGCGCACCGTGCCGACGTTGAAGATCGGGTCGCCCTGGTGATCCACCATCCGGCCCTCGTCGCTGACGAAAATCCGTCCGTCGTAATTGTACGCCAGGCAGCCCAGCACCGCGCCGGCGGGCCAGCGCAGGTCCATGAAGCCCGGGTCCTCGCCCTTGACGATCTTGGTGAGCAGGATCAGAGCGTTGCGCTCCATGATGGCCGACTCGCCTTTCCGGTTCAGGTCCAGGATGTAGTCGAGCGTGTCCTCGTAGAACTTCAGGAAGTCGGCGTACTCGTAGCCGATCTCCGGCCACACGCGCTTGGCGTAGCCGATCGGCGAGAGTGGGCGCAGGAAGATCTGCTCCATGCCCAGCTCGCGATAAAGGTCCACGATCTCGGGGCCGCGCGTCAGCGAGAAGCGCGTGGTGGTCATCAGGGCGCTGGGCAGGTAGGGCTTGCGCAGATCGTCCTGCTTGGCCATCGCCATGATCTTCTTGAGCCAGCCGACCACCTTGGGCTGGGCCTCGCCCCCGCCGACGAACGGTCGGTTCTTGTTGTGCAGGTCGGCCGGTCCGTCCAGCGACGTGCAGATCGAGACTCCGTGGTCGATCAGAAACTGGAGCTTGTCGTCCGTCATCAAGGTGAAGTTGTTCACCAGCGCGAGCAGGAGGCGGCGCTTCTGCTCCTTCGCCTTCGCCTGCGCGTACTTCACGATGAACTTCACCACGGGCCAGTTCAGCAGCGGCTCGCCGCCCTGGAACTCGATGCAGATCGCCGGGTTCGGGGTCGAGAAGATGAAGTCCACCGTCTTCTTCGCCGTCTCCAGGTCCATGTCCGTGTCCGTGCGGGACGGGTCCACGACGCTCGAGTGACAGTACTGGCACTTCTGATTGCAGCGCAAGGTGACCACGATCATGTGCAGGCTGGGACCCTGCACCAGGCGGAACGCGGTCTGCTTCACGTAGCTGGCGGCCAGGTCGCCGAAATCCATCTGATCGCGCACGAAGCCGCGTCCGGCGAGCTCCGCGTACAGCGGGTCGCCGGGCGCCACGGCGCCGGCGACGAAGCGCTCGAAGTCCGGCTTGTCCAGCATCAGCCACCGGCCCCAGTCGTTGGTCATCAGCACCCACGAGCCGAAGCCGCGGAAGTTGAACGGCCCCAGCTCGGTCGCGTCCTGATCCTTCCCGCGCGCCAGGCTGGAGAGGCGGCTCACTGGGCGGGGCCTCCCTTCTCGGTCTCCTGCGCGGCTTCCCAGGACAGCGCGGCGTCCTTCGCCGGAGCGCCGGCCTTCTTCGCGTTCATCTCCGAGATCTCGGTCTCCACCTCGGCGATCAGCCGCTCGATCTCCGAGCGCTGGTCGGCCGTCAGTTCCTCGGCCGCGGGCTCGGCGGGGGCGGCGGCGCGCGCCGCGAACTCGGCGGACAGCGCCAGCGCGTTCTCCGCCACGTACTCCCGCACCGGAAGGTTGTTGCGGGCCACGGCCCAGCGCAGCTTTTGAGTGGAGAGCTCGTCCTCGAACGCGCGCTTGAGCGCGGCCAGGCCGGACGCGCCGCGCGCGGCTTTCGGGCGCAACGTCACGATCAAGGACTTCGCCTTGTCGCCCTCGACGAACGCGTACGCGCGGTCCATGAACAGGTACGCGGCGCCCAGGATCGGCTCCAGGCCCTCCTTGCGGACGTCAAGCCGGAAGACGAGTTCGGCGGCGGATTTTTTCGCCGGGCGGGCGGAAAGACGGGAACGGCGCGCCGGGGCGCGCTGCGATTTAGTTTTCACCATGCTTACCTTATAGGTTCCAGCCTCCGGCTATGTTAGCAGGTGAAAACGGAAATGTCAACGCCCCATTTCTCCAATGCTTTCAAGCATTTTTCGTCATTCAAACGAGAAAAAACGGCATCGAGGACGGCCATATGCGCCAGGCAGCGCGGGCTGTCCGGTAGCCGTCCGCTCAAGCTCCCCTGGGCACGGTAATGGGCGGAAGGAGGAATCAGGCAGCGCGTGCGGTAAACGCAGGCCGCGCATAAGGGCTGCGCCTCGCGCGCGAGCGCGGTGATCAGCGCGGGAACCACGGGCGCCGACGGAAGATCCTGAAAGCGCAGGGAGCCCGCGTGGCCCAGGCGGAACAAGTCCCCCGCGCCGTCGGCGTCCAAGGCCCAACCCTCTTCCGACGAGAAGACGGTCCCGTCGGGCGCGTAGGCCAAGGTCTCCAGCAAGTCCAGGCCGCGGACCTCCCACGGCCGTCCGTTGAGCAAAGAGAGCGCCGATTCGTCGCGCAGATCGGAGGTCTCGTGCGTGTCGATCATGCGCGCCAGCGCGCGCGCGGCGAAGTCGGCGTGGCGCCGCGCCGCGGCGAAGTCCCGCGACGCGTCCGGTCCGGAGACCCACTCCACGCCGGAGACTCCGGCGGCGGCAAGCGCGTCCGCCCACGCCTCGGGCTCCCGGGCGTCCGGGCCCACGATGACGCGCGCCCGCGCGGCGCCCGCTCCGACGGGGCCCATCGGATCACCCGACGCCTCGACCGACAACCGCGAGGCGACGCCGTGGCCGCGCAGGAACTCCTCGCGGTCCGGCGTCGGCCGGAGCGGGCTTCGGAAGCTCAGCGCCACGCCGCGCCCGGCCCATTCCGCGCGGCGCCGCGCGTACGCGATCCCGAACCACGCCGCCGGCCAGCCGCGGCCGTCCTCATCGGAGAATTCGATCGAAATCGTCGGTCGCGGGGTCGAGAAGGCGAAGTCCACCGCCGCCTTCGCGATCTCGGGAAGCATGGCCTCCCCGCGCGCGGAGACCAGCACGACGTGCGTGACGGGGCCGTTCCAATTCAGGCGCCCGCTTTCGATGGCCGCCCGCGCGAAGGCCTCCGTGTCCGGAGCTCCGGTCGCGCCGATCGCCTCCAGGCGCTCGCGCAGCGGCGGCGCGGCCTTTCCGGCGGCGAAAGCCGCGTGCTCGCCTTCCGTCAGCAGCGCGGTCCGTCCGCCGGGCCCGACCAGAGCGACGATCCCCCCGCCCAGAGAGCGCGCGGGAAGCGGCCCCGGGACGCGCGGCTCGCGCAGGCGGCTCATGCCTGCCTCCGCGCGCGGTCCAGCAGGCCGGAGGCTTCCTCCGACCGGTCCAGGCGCACCTGGGGCTCCAGCTGCTCCAACGGGTCGGCGGGCGCGGCGGGAAATCCATTTTCAAGGAGACGCCCGGCCACCGCGGCGATCAACGGCCTCGACTCCTTCAAGGCCTCCTGACGCAGCGCGTGGGACAGGGCTTCGTTGAGCAGTTCACCCAGAAGCGCGTCCGCGTCGCCGCGGCCCTCGGGTTCCACCTCGACGCGCCAGCGCCGCCCCTCG
>JAGWMT010000009.1 GCA_028871595.1 Elusimicrobiota bacterium | reverse complement strand
CGGCCAGCGCAGACGGATCAGATATTCACGGCAGGCATCTTCACTTCGGAACCAATGCTCAAAATCGAGCAGGGTTCGAGGATATGTTGTTCGCACCAGGCCATCTTATGAATCCGCTGGCGTCATGTGCATACCCAGGTGGCGCCAACAGTTGGCCTGTGAATGGCGTGGATAATGGCTCATCCGCCCGAGACTCCAATCGCGCGCGCGCCGCGGGAAAACCCGCGCAAAAACCGCTATAATCCTCACTTCGGAGACGTCAAGGCACCCGCGGAGGCGTTTTTTCCCATGCCCACTCACCGGTATAAGGCGGCGGCGAAGTCCACGAAGGGGAGCAAGTCCCGCAAGGACATCCTTCCGTCCGCCCTGCGCTGGGCCGCGTTCTTCCTGGGCGCGGTGTACCTGGGCTGGGCCTTGGTTTTTCCGGCGCACGCCGGAGTGATCGGTCAGTCGCTCTCCGAGAAGCTGTTCCAGGAATTCGGAACGGCGGCGTATCTCCTGCCGCTCTTCCTCTTCAACGGCCTGCTGCAGCACGTCCTGCGCGGCAAGACGACCGGCTGGATGGTGACCACCCTCGCCTCGTTCTTCGGCCTGGTCGCGGGCACGGCGCTGTTCGCCAAAATCGGCTTCTGGACGGGCTTCGACATGACCCTCGCGGGCGGCTCGTGGGGCGCGGCGATCGCGGGCGTGCTGACCTCCGGCATGGGCGGCGTCGGCGCCTTCATCATGAGCTTGGGCGTGATGCTTTTCGCCATGCAGATCGTGTTCGAGATCCGCTGGGCCGCCGTCGTGGCCGCCGGCGGGGAACTCCTGGCCGAGGATTACTCCGAGTGGTCCAGGGCGCGCACCGAGCTCAAGGCGCAGAAGGCCAAGGCCCCGTCGCCGGACGAGGCGCTCAAGAACAAGTCGAAGGACGCCAAAGCCGAAACGAAGAAGGATCTCAAGACCGAGGCCCCGCCGCCCCCCAAGGCCGTGGACACCCGCGCGGTGAAGCCCCTTGCCAACGGCAACGGCGCCCTGCCGAAACTGGTCGAGAACAAGGGCGACAAGCCCAAGCCTCTCGCCGCCGGCGCGGACGCCGCGCGCCCCGGCACGCCGCCCGCGCCGACGTCGCCGTACAAGGATTACAAGCTCCCGTCGTTGGAGCTGTTGAGCCTGCCGTCGGATGCCCGCCACCGCGGCAAGCCCACCGAGGCGGAGATCACCGCCGCCGTCGCGGACCTGGAGCGCACGCTCAAGAGCTTCGGCATCGACGCGCACGTGTCCGGCTATTCGCCGGGCCCGGTGATCACGCGCTACGAGATCTCGCCCGCGCCCGGAGTGAAGGTGTCCTCCATCGTCGCGCTCGAGAACGACATCGCGCTGGCCATGCGCGCCAAGGGCATCCGCATCATCGCGCCCATCCCGGGCAAGGCCGCCGTCGGCATCGAGATCCCGAACCCGCGCCAGGCCGCCGTCGTCCTGCGCGAAATTTTACAGTCCGACGCCATCCCCGCCTCCGCGCCGCTGCTGTCGTTCGGTCTGGGGCTGTCCGCGTCGGGCGAGCCCGTCGCCGCCGACATCGCGAAGATGCCCCACGTGCTCGTGGCCGGCGCCACGGGATCGGGCAAGTCGGTGCTGATCCACTCGATGGTCATGTCCATCCTGTTCCGCGCGCGCCCCGACGAGGTCAAGTTCGTGATGATCGACCCCAAGCGCACCGAGCTGACCTTCTACGAGGGCATTCCGCACCTGTTCGACCCCATGGTGGACCCCGCGCGCGTCTCGGTCATCACCAATCCCAAGGACGCCGCCAAGGCCCTCAAGGCGCTGCTGTCCCTGATGGAGCGCCGTTACGAGAAGCTGCAGCTCCACGGCGTGCGCAACATCGAGGGCTACAACGCCGAGGCCGACAAGAAGGGCCTGCCCCGCGAGTTCTACGTGGTGGTCATCATCGACGAGCTGGCCGACCTGATGCTGATCGCCGGCGACATCGTGGAGGACGCCATCCAGCGCCTGACCCAGATGGCGCGCGCCGTCGGCATCCACATGGTCCTGGCCACCCAGCGCCCGTCGGTGGACGTCATCACGGGCGTCATCAAGGCGAACCTCCCCAGCCGCATCGCGCTGCAGGTGATCTCCAAGGTGGACTCCAAGGTCATCCTCGACGGCTCCGGCGCGGAAAGCCTGCAGGGCCGAGGCGACCTCTTGTATCTCTCCAGCGGCGCGCAGAAGCCGGAGCGCTGCCAGGGCGCCTACGTGTCCGAGGACGAAATCCGGGGACTCGTCGCCTATCTCAAGACCCAGGGCAAGCCCGACTATCCCATGCTGGAGACCATGGCCGCCAAGGGCTCCATCGCCGACGACCTGGCCAAGTTCGGCGTCGAGCCGCTGGAGTTCTCCCAGGCGCTGAAGCTGGTCATCGAGCGCAAGCGCGTGTCCCAGGATCTGCTCAAATCCCAATTCGGCTCCTCCGCGCGGGCCACGAACATCCTCAGCCTCCTGGAGGTCAAGGAGATGATCCACAAGCCCGAGGGCACCAACCGCTGGGAGATCAACTTCGACATGATCGAGTCGTACCTCAAAACCCACTTCCCGCAGGTTCCCATCGAGCAGAAGGACTGATGCGGTATTTCCTGCTCGCCGTCCTGCTCCTCCCCTCCGCGGCTCGCGCGAAGAAGCCCACGAAGATGGCCGTCTCGACGGCCGCCGCCGGGGCGGAACTGACCACCTACGCCGTCTCCACCGCCCCGCTCACCCTCGACCTGATCGCCGCGCGCTTCGGCGAAGTGGACGCCCGCATGAAGACCATGAGCGCCGAGTTCCGCCAATTCGTGCGCATGGACGGCTCCGACACGGTCCAGCAGGTGGAGGGGGACGTCCTGTTCAAGAAGCCGGACCTCATGCGCCTCAACCACCGCCTTCCGGAAAAGCAGACCGTCGTCTCCGACGGGATCTTCCTGTGGGTGTATCGCCCGTCCACCGACCAGGTCATCCAGACCCGCCTGGACGCCTGGAGGAAGAAGGAGCCGCTCGCGAAGGGGTTGTTGGATTTCGGCCGCTCCGCCGACCTCCTCAAGCGCTACGCCGCCGAGCTATCCACCGTGTCCGCGCCCGGCGACGGCGGCTACCGGACCTTCGTCGTGACCTTGACGCCGAAACCCGCCGACCGCGCCGCCTCCGGCGCCGATTTCACGCTCACCTTGAAGGCCTCCACGAAGGACTATTTTCCGTATGAAGCCACCCTGAAGGTGGGCCGGGCCAGCATCCGGTCCACGTTCGAACGCGTGCGCATCAATCCCGAGCTCCCCGACGGAACGTTCCGCTTCTCGCCCCCGCCGGGCGCCGACGTCTTCTCCACTCCCGAACAGCCATGATGATTGAAAACGAGCCGGACCCCCTGCGCCGCATCCCGACCAAGCGCCCCGCCGACATCCACGCCGCCGTCGGCGCGGTCCTGAGGACCGCGCGCATGAAGCGCGGACTGTCTTTGGAAGCCGTCGCCCAGCAGACGCGCATCTCCAAACGGTTTCTCGAGGCCTTGGAGGAGGACCGCTTCGACGAGTTCCCCGCTTTCGTCTATATGCGCGGCTTCCTGAAGAGCTACTGCGACCATCTCGACGTGCCCTTCGCCGACCTGTGGGCCCAGATCCAGCCCGCGGCCGCGCCGGAGACCCCGAATCCTCCGCTCAACAGCGCCTCGGCCGTCCCGCCGACGCCCAAGCCGGCCCCGAAGACCGCGCCGGCCGCCGCGCCGACGCCGGCCGCCGCGCCCGCGCCCCGCACGCCGTCCGAGCACGGCCACGCCTTGACGCCGCGCCCGCACGTCGCGCCCCACGCGCCCGAGCGCAACGCGTCCGCCGCCGGCGCCATCGCACTGGCCCTGGCGATGGCCGTGGGCCTGGGAATCGTCCTGTTCCGCGATCACGGCCCCTCGTCGGCCAAGCCCGCGGAGACCACGCCGAAAGCCCTGCTGCCGCTGCCTCGCGCGGGGGAGACCGTGGTCGCTCTGCGCGCGCTCGACGACGCCTGGGTGCGCGCCGCCGTGGACGGAACCGCGGTCTTCGAGGGCCGCGTTCCGCGCGGCGCCGTCATGGACTGGAAGCCCGCGCACCGCGTGTCCCTGCGCACCACGGCCCCGTCCTCCATCCAGATCACGGTCAACGGCGCGGCGAAGCCCCTGGGCTCGCCCACTCCGGACGGCGAATACCGCATCGACGTGCCGTAGTATGAACTTCGCCAACCGCCTGACGATGCTGCGCGTCGTCCTGGCGGCCGCCGTGTTCGGAGCGCTGATGGCGCAGGGCCCGCGCTGGCACGCCGCGGCGCTGGCCATGTTCCTGGCCGCCGTCGTCACCGACTGGCTGGACGGCTACTACGCCCGCAAGATGAACTCGGTGAGCCCGTTCGGGAAGATCGCCGATCCCATCGCCGACAAAATTCTGGTCCTGGGGACGTTGCTGGCGCTGATCCATCACCGCGCCCTCGATATCCCGGAGTGGGCCGTCTTCCTGATCCTGATGCGCGAGCTTCTGATCGGCGGCATGCGCATGCTCGCCGCCGCCCAGGGAAAGTCGGTGGCCGCGGAAAGAAGCGGGAAGATCAAGACCGTGGTGCAGTGCATCGCGGTCCTCCTGATGCTGGGCATCGTGGTCCTGCGCGACCACCGACTGGCCCCGGGGTGGCTGATCGCCAGCGCGTCGCCGCTGACCATGCTGTGCGCCGCCCTGGCCCTGTCCAGCCTCTGGTCCTATTACCGCCAATACCGGCAGATGCTCGAGAAGTCCTGGAGCTGACGGTGCTCGACCGCCTCTGCGTCGTCTTGGCGACGGGGTTGGGGATAAGCTATATTGCCCTTCCTGCGGTCGCGGGCAGAAAGTGGACCGGGTCCGGCTTCATGGGCTCGGTCGAGGGAATCCTGCTGTGGTTCCTCCTGCCCGCGTCGCCGGGCGCGTTCTGGGCCGTCGTCGCCGCCGTCTCGCTGGCCGCGTTCTGGATCTGCGGGCGCGCGGACAAGGCCCTGGGGACTCACGACAATCCCCGGATCGTGCTGGACGAGGTCGTGGGCGTCTGGATCGCCGCGGCGGGCCTGCCCCGCGAGGCGAAACCCGCGCTGCTGGCGTTCGTGCTGTTCCGGATCTTCGATTCGGTGAAGCTGCCGCCGTACCGCTGGCTGGAGCGTCTGCCGGGCGGGATCGGAGTCGTCGCCGACGATCTCGGCGCCGGCCTGGTCGCGAGCCTGGCCGCGCGATGGATTTTGGGGAGGTGGGGTTGGGCGTGAGGACCGCGACGATCTTGGCCGTCCTGGCGGCGTTTTCCGCGGCGCCGGCCGCCGCGCAGGCGTTCAACCCCTACGCGCCCGCCGTCTCGACGGCCGCGCCGACGGCCCCCGCCGTGAACCTGGGCCATCCGCTGTCCGTGACCGCCGGCCCCTGGGTGCTGGGCGAGACCCTGTTCTTTTCCGCCGGCCAGGTCGTCAGCGACTACTCCTGGCGCGACAAGCTCCACGGCCAGACGGGCCAGCTCTACACCGCCTCCGACCTGGCCAGCGACGCCGAGGCCCTGCGGTCCTTGAACGTCTTCAATCGCGTCACGCCCGCCGTCTACGAGATTCCCAACGACCCCATTCCCGCGCAGTACTCCAGCATCTCCATTTCCACCAGCCAGGTCCGACTCGTCTTCGACGTCGAGCTGAAGGGGTCCACCGTTCCCGTCCGGCCGCGCCTGGTCACGCCCCCGTCGGCCGTTTCGGGGCTGATCCTGACGCCGACCGCCTACCGCGGCGCGGGCAAGCACAACACGCCGGGCCTGGGCTTGGACTTCAACGCCGCGTACTTCATCGGCCGCCTCTACGGTAAGAACAGTTACCCCGACTCCCCGGCGAAGACCAACTACATCGACCGCCTGGGCCTTTGGACGATGACCGCCGACGGCAAGATGCAGCTCCAGTCGGACTCCGGCTGGCGCCCGGCCATCGCCGTCGGCGGCCAGGCGACCTTCGTCTTCCGCGACTCGCCCCAGCCCACCATCAACACGCCGGCCGTGTCCGTCCAGGTGAACGCGAAAACCACCAAGCTCCTGACCGACGGGTACTTCGTGGCCTCGAAGGACTTCCACGGCGTGAGGACCAGCGTGGGCCTGATGCAGGGCAACATCGGCGACCTGGTCGGCCAGATGTCCGAGTTCCTGACCCCCGAGGCCCTGCGCTTCTACAACCACGAGCCCAACGGGACCATCGTGTCCTCGCGGTCCGTTCCGTTCGGCAGCGTGTTCTACCTGCTCAAGCCCGACTACCCGATCGGCGTCGAGTTCATGAAGTTCAACGGGTCGCCCGCCAACCCCATGCTGATCAACTTCAAGCTGGGACGGTTCCTGCATTTGAACTTCGATCTCGGCCTGCTGAAGTTCACCGGCGGCTACGACCTCCTGGGACTTTTCCAGTTCCGCTTCAACCAGTTCCCGCGGAACTGACGCGAGGAGGCCCCGTGCCAACGCCGGATTTCGGGACGATCAAGGCCCGCCTCGACGCGCGCACCCGCGCCGCGGCGGCGCCCCCCGGCGCGAGGGAGACCGCCGTGGCTCTGATTCTCGCGCCCGGAGCGGAGGGCTTGGAGGCCCTGTTCATCCGCCGCGCCGAGCGCGCCGGCGATCCCTGGTCGGGGCACATCGCCCTGCCCGGAGGACGGAAGGAAGCCTCGGACGCGGACCGGCTGGCCACGGCCGTCCGGGAAACCTCCGAGGAGGTCGGCGTGGAACTTCCCGCCGAGCGGCTCCTGGGAGCGCTCGACGACCTGCGTCCCAGCGCGCCGCGCCTGCCGCCGCTGGTGATCAGCCCCTACGTCTTCGGCCTGCCCCGGCGCCCTTCGACCCGCCTCAACGACGAGGTCGCCGGGGTGACGTGGGTGTCCCTGGCCGCCCTGAAAGCCGGGGCCGGCACGGCCGAAATCCGTCTGGAAGGCGAAAGCCGCCGGGTGGACTGCGTCCACGCGGCGGGCTTGGTGGTCTGGGGACTGACCTACCGCATCCTGCGCGGGTTCCTCCCTCTGCTGGACTGATCAGCGCCGCGACTTGAGCGCGCGCAGGCGGGCCAACTGCTGGCGCGCCAAGGCATGGCCCGGATCAAGGCGCAAAGCCTCGACCAGATTCTCCTCGACGGCCGCGTCGTCCTGGCCCCAATACAGGACCGCCAGGTTGTAGCGCGTCTGCGCCATCGGATACAGCGCCAGCGCGCGGCGGTCCGCCGCCTCCGCCTCGTCGCGGCGGCCCAGCTTCTCCAGCGTGACCCCGTGCTGGGTGGCGGCCTCCGCCGCTTGGCGCCGGATCGTGGTCATCAACGCCGGAAGCGCGCGGTATTCATCGGCCAGCGCCATCTTCCGCGCCGAAAGCGCCTCGGCGTCCGCGCCGTACCCCTCGGCCTCGGTCCAACGCGCGTCGACGGCGCTCATGTAACCGAGGAATAGGGGCACATCGGGAAATACCCACTCCATGCGCCAGGCGTCGCGCAGGCGAATTTCGGCCTCGGCCGTCCGTCCCATCTTTTGGAGCTCCACGCCCCGCCGGTAAGACGCCAAGCAGGTCTCGTCGATCAGGTCCGAGGTGAAGAAATCCGGCGTCTCGCCGTAATGCTGCGTCCCGCGGCGGACCAGCAGATCCCATTGTCCGCCTTCGTCGGCGGGAGCCGACGACGACACGGCCACCAGCAAACCGCGTCCCCGGACGCCGGACGCGACCGGCCCGGGGATTTCGACGTCCTGGGTGGCCAGGACCGGACGCCCGTCCGACGCCAGCGCCGCCCAGGCCGCGGGGTTCCCCAGCGCCGAGACGGCCAGAGCCGGGTCGCGCCGCAGCCAGCCTTCGCGGTACCAGGCCGAACCGGCCAGGCCTTCGGCCACGATGCGCAGGTCGGGACGCAGACCCTGCACGTCCTGATAGTTCCACAACGCGTAGAGCTGGACGTCTTTTTTCGCGACGATCACCGAGCCGGGCGGCGCGGCGCGGAACACGTTCTTCGCGTAATCGTAATCGGCGAAATGCTCCCGCCGGTCCTGACGCGCGGGCACGCCCCGCCACAACGGCCACGCCAGGGCCGCCGCCGCCAGCGCCGGTCCCGCCCAGCGCGACGCCCGCGCCAAGGCCGCCGCGCCGTCCACGGCCCAAAAAACGAGCGCGACGTCGGACAGGAGATAGTGCGGCTGGATGATGGCGGCGGCGTGCGGGTTCGGCGGGAGATTGGCCAGGAAGATGAACACGGGGCCGCTCCACCACCAGCAGGCCGCGCGCCCCAGCCACCGTCGCCGGTCGGCCGCGTAGCCGGCCGCGCACCCGACCAAGGCCGCGGCCAGGCCCGCCGGGCCGAACGCGTCCCACAGGTGCGCGCCCCACAAGCGCAGGTTGTCCGGGAACAGCGCGCCGGTCGCGTAGTTGAGCGAAATCAGGTCTAAAGTGCCGCCGTAGCGCGTGCGCAGGATGGTGTCCAGGAAGTTCGAGAACACGGCCGGGTGATTCCAGTCCAAGAGCGGTCCCGTGGCGGATCGCACCGGCAGGTACAGATAGACGGAAAGACCCGCCAAACCCGCCGCCGCCGCCAAGCCGACCCGACGACCCATCCCGAGGCCGCGCGAACGCCAGAGCACGGTCAGGATGATCAGGAACGCGAACGGGGTGTTCGAGCCGGTGAGGGCCGCGACGGCCGGGAAGAGCAGAAGCGCCGCGCCGGCCCAGAGCCCGTCCTCGGCGGCCGAGCCGGGACGTCCCGCCAGCGCCAGCCAGAGAAGACCGGGCGCCCATAACAGCAGGTCCAGACGGTTGCCCAACAGGAGGCCGGACAGGAAGCAGAAGCCGGGCCAGAGGCGCTCGGACGCGTCCTCGGAGAACTCCAGCGCGATGAGCATCAGCGCCACCGCGCACAGCACCCACAGGGAGTACATCTCCGAGACCTGGGAGACCTCCCAAACGACGGCGTTCAGCGCCATCCAGGCCGCCGCCGCCAAGGCCACCCAGGGGCCGGCGCGTTTGCGCGCCGCGCGGTACATCAAGGCCGCCGCCGCCGCTCCGGCGACCGCGGAGAGCACGTTCAGGCGGTAGGCCAGGTTTCCCAGAGGAATCGACGCCGCCGCCCGCCCGATCAGGACGTACAAAGGGTAACCCGTGGGATGCGCCACGCCCAAGGTCCATGAGGAAAGGGCCATCTCCCCGGTGTCCCGCCACGGCGCCAAGGACGGGGGAAGCGCCCGCAGATAAACGAGAAAAACGGAGACGAAAACAAGAAGGCTCATCGGCCCGCCTTGCTCCGCGCCTTGGCGGCCCAGGCGGCGTCGTTCTCGCCGCCGGGGAGGGCGGCCGCGCTCGCGTACGCGTCGGCGGCCTCCGGCCAGCGCGACTCCGCCCAAAGCAGAGCGCCCAAGGTTTCCCAGGGACGGGGGGAACGGGGCTCGCGCTTCACGGCCTCGCGGAACGAGGTCTCGGCCTCCTTCCTCCGCCCGGCCCGCTGGAGCGCGACGCCCGCGTCGCACAGCGGCTCGGCGCGGGCGGGCTCGACCTCGGCCTGCGCGCGGTAAGACCTCTCCGCCGACGAAAAATCGCCTCGCCGCATCGCCTCGTAACCCGCCACGCTGAGAGCATAGGAGATGGCCGGCGCGGCCCACAAGGCGTCGCCCCCGGCGTCCGCGGCCGTCAGGAGCCAGGAGACGCCGTCGCGATCGTCGCCGTCCGCCAGCGCCTCCTCGCCGCGCTGGTAGCCGTAAAAGGCCAGCAGAGCGCGGTCGCGGTAGCGGCGCGCGGCGCTCGGGGCGCGGGGCATGGGCATGGTCGCGTCCAGCGCCGCCGCCAGAGCGAACACGGCGCCGGGACGAACGGGCCAGCGCATAAGCCCGGCGGGAGGGAGGTTCCAACCCGGCAGCAGCCGGGGATTCAGCGTCGTGTACCACAGAAGGCCGGTGGCGGCCTCCAGATTCTCGATCTCATTCCGGCGCGGCTCCTTCAGCTCGCGCGGCAGAGCGCGGAAATCGGCGCCGTAGCGTCCCGGAAAGACGACGCCGCCGCGGTCGTACATCTCCACGTCGGGACGCAGACCTTGAGCGAATTGGAGAAAAGAAAGGGAATAGAATGTGTCGTCGCCGCCGTCCATGGCCAGAACCGCGCCGGGAGGGAGTTCGCGCAGGATGGTCCGCCCGTAATCGTGGGCGAGGAAGTCTCCGCGGCGGGATTCCCGCGCGGCGCCCGGAATCAGGACCGCGGCCGCGAGCAGCGCCGCCGCCGCCGCCCAACGCGGACTGCGGCGCGCCAGCGCCTCGACGCCGGCGGCCACGAACAGCCCCGCTCCGAGGAGAGGCAGCAGATGGAAGCGCGCGAGCGCGTCCGACGTCTGCGGATCGAACGGCGGGCGGCCCAGCATCAGGAACAGCGGACCGGACGCCGCCACCCACGCCCAGGCGGAGGCGGCCGGCAGGCGCAGGCCGGAGCGCTTCCAGTCCGCCGCGCCGGCGAGCGCCAAGAGCGCGGCGACCGGACCCAGTTGGGAGCCCAGACCCCGAAGCGAGCGCCAGGCCTGCGCCGCCAGCGCGTCGGGGCCCGACGCCGCGGCGCCTTCGGTGGTGAGCGCCAAGGTTCCATAGTCCTTGCGCGTGATCAGGCGCCAGAAGGCCCGCAAATTCGCCGCATGGTCCCAGTCGATGGGCGGCGAGCGCAGCGCGCGTAGGGGAATGGCCGCGTGCAGAGAGAAGCCCGCGCACGCCCCCGCCGCCGCCCAGGCCCAGGCGCGCGTCAGGCTCCCCGGCTTGCCGCGGCCGGCCAGCAGGAGCGCGGGAAGCACGAGCGCCAACGTTTGATGCGCGCCCAGCCCCAATCCGAAGACCAAGCCCAGCGCCGCGGCCGGGCCGGGCTCGAGCAGGCGCTCCTCCGCGGCCGCGACCACCCACAAAAGCCCCGCCGCGCTCAACAGCAGCAATGAAAACACCTCGGTGACGGCGCTTTGCTCCCGCCACAGCGGCGCAAGCCCCAGGACGGCCGCGGCGCCCAGGCGCGCGGCCCGCCCCGCGCCGAAGCGCCTCAGCGCGTCGGAAAACAGGGCCAGCGCCAGGGCGCCGCAGGCCGCGGACAGGACGTTCGTGCGGTAGGCCCAGTTGCCCAGCGCCAGGAACGTCCCGAAAGCCTTTGCCAGCAGCACGTACAGGACATAGCCCGGCGCGTGCGGAACGCCGACGACCGACGCGGCGGCGGCGAATTCGCCCGCGTCGCCCGTGGTCACCGACGGCGCCGCCTGGAACAGCCCTAAGAGGAACGCCGCGGCGAAGAGAAGCGCGGGCTCGACGCTTTCCCAGGCGCTAAGCATGCCCTTTTTTCCTCCGCAACGCCCACTCCGCGGACAAAAGCAATCCGGTGAAGGCCAGCCAGGGCGCGGACGAGAACGGGTGGAACCGCCGCACGGCCTCGCTCTCGGGACGGGGCGGGGGAAGTTTCGAGAGGAGTTCCGCCGCCTCCGTGCGCGAGAGGTCGCGGAACTCACCGCCGCCCGACGCGGCCGCCCGCGTCAGCCACGCGCGGTCCATGGGCGCGTCCGCTTCCGCCTCCCAGACGAAGGACTCCGCGTCCTCTCCCCACGCGCGCCCGCGCACGCGCGCGCTCGCGCGGAGCCGATGCGTTCCCGGAGCCAGCCCCGTCAGTTCGACGGAATACTCGCCCGGCGCGGTCTCCCGCGCGGGCACCTCGCGCGCGCGGCCGCCGGGCGGAGTCCAGGAGACCGTCACGCGCGTCTCCGCAGCCTTGGCGGGCGAGAAGTCCGAATCGAAGACGCGCAGCGACGCGGTGAACGGCTCGCGGGGCGTCACGCGGTCGGGCAAGGGGGCGAACTTCACCTTGGACAGATCCAGGCTCCCGGTCAGGTACTGAACGGCGCGTGACCAGAAGCGCTCATAGACGCCGGAGGCCAGGGGGTCCCCGGAGGCGCCCAGCTTCCAGCGCCAAGTCGAGTCCGTGCTCACGAGCATCACTTTTCCGCGCCCATAGGACCGGGTCGCGATGACCGGCAGCGGGCTGCCGTCGTCCGACTTCTCCGTGGGATGCACCGCGACGACCTGCGCCCCCGGCCGCGCCGCGGCGAAGCGGCCCCAGCCGTCCAAGGGCGGGAGCGCCTCCCAGGCCTTGCGCGACTCCTCCGGAGTGTCGAAGAGCTCCACGAGCGGATGCTCGTAAGACACCGGCTTCGGCGCGAACAGGCCCGGGACGAAATCCGGACTGCGCGACGACAGAGTCACCGGCAGGATCTCCTCCAGCGGCGAACCTTTGTAGCCGCCCGCCGCGAACGCGTTCTCTCCGCCCTTCACCAGAAGCGCTCCGCCTCCGGCCACGAAGCGCTTGAGCGCCTCCAGGTGCGCCGCCGGCAGGTGGAAACGCGCCGCCGAGAAATTCTCCAGGATGAACAGATCGAACTGGGGCAAGGTGCGCAGGAAGATGTCGTCCACCGGAAAGGGGATCAAGGACAGGTCCCGGTCGGCGGCGGGGCTGGGATTCTCCGGGTTGCGGAGGATCACGAAGGAGACCAGCTCGCGGTTCGCGTCGGATTTCAGGAAATCGCGGAGGTACGCGTATTCCGCACTGGGCCGTCCGGCCAGGTACATGATGCGGTACTTCTGGCGGACGACCTCGACGCGGAACTCCCGCACGCGGACGCGTCCGCCGGCGGCGGCGGACAATCGCCAGCGCTCGGCGCCCAGGCGCTCGGCGGTCGCCGTGAAGCTGGAGGCGAACGTCTCCAGGTCCGACCCGACCGGCGCGCTCCGGCGCGCGACCTCCCGCCAGCCGCCCGGCGCGGACTCATCCTCCCGCGCCAAGGAGACGTCCACGCGCTTGCCCGCCAGACCCGAAGCCTCGACGGACGCGGAGACGTCGAAGGACCCGTGCAGGAAGGCGAAATCCGGCGTGCGCAGATCCACGAACGCCGCGCCGCGATCGCGCCGGGCGGGCCCCACGCCCAAGGCGTCCACCGGCGCGCCCAAGGCCGCCAACGCGCGGCCCAAGTCGCCGGAGCCCTCGGCGCCCCCGTCGGAGATCAGCCAGACGCGCGACGGCGCCGAGCCCCCGTCCGCGCCCAGCCCCGACAACGCGTCCGCCGGGGAGAACGCCGCGGAGTCCGGCGCCGCGCCGCGCAGGAGCGCCAGCCCGGAGAGGGGACGCGCGCGGTCCGACACCAGCGCCACGGAGACGTCGGCCCGGCGCTCGATCTCGCCGCGCGCGCGCGTGAGCCAGTCCACGGCCTGAGTCCAGCGCGTGCCGTCCGGTCCCTTCCCGCGCATCGAAGCCCCGGCGTCGAGAAGGATGAGAAGCTTCGGCTTGGCCTCCCGCGTCCGGACCGTGGTCAGCGCGGGGCGAAGGACGGCCAGAGCCAGCGCCGCCGCGCCGCACGCGCGGAGCAGCAAGAGCCGCCGACCCGCGGGACTGCGCGCCGCGTGAAGCCAATACGCGCCGGCGATCGCCGCCGCGGCGAGCCACGCCCAACCGGCGCCGGCGAATTCCACTCCGGGCGTCACGGTCCCGCCGCCCCGCGCAGCTTATCGAGGATGGCGGCCTGATGGACGGCGTCGGCCTTGTAGGAGCCGGTCATCGAGTACATCAAGACGTTCAAGGTCTCCCGCTCGGCCAGTTCCCTCTGCGCCTCGCCGCCGGGGACGCACGCCTTCAACGGATGACCGAGCGCGTCCTGGGCCCACGCCCCCAGCACGTCGTCGCGCGTGTACAGCACGGCGACCCGCCCGCCCCAGGAGACGCCTTCCAGCGCGCCTTGCGTCCGCACGCGCCCGGCCGGCCCCCGGAGCAGGAAGAAGGTGCGGAAGATCACGTGATCGGAGGGCAGCGGCATCAGGTCCGCCCCCGGCAGGAGCGCGGGCAACGCGCGCCGCACCCAGGCGTCGAATGTGCCCGGCGGGCCGCCCGTCGAATCCTCGATCCAGAGGAAGCCGCCGCCGGCCAGGTACTGCCGGAGGCGGCGGAGCTCGAAGTCGGTCAAGTCCGGGGGCGCCTCGCGACCCGCCAGGTAGAGAAACGGCGAGGAGAACAGCGCCGGATCCGAAATGGAGATCACTCGCCGCTGGGGGGCGACGCGGGCGCTCGTCACCTCGGACAGAAAGGCGGTCACGCGCGCCGGCGCGTCGGGGTACGGATCCCAGTCGGAGCCCAGGCGGAGCTGGGTCCATACGAACCGGTCGCCCTGCTGCGCGGACGCCCGCGCGCCGAAGAGCAGAACCGCCGCGACGACGGCGACGGCCGCCGCGGCTTTCCGGCGGGACGGACCCGCGCGCGTTATCGAGGACATCGGCAAGGAGAGGAGCATCTCCAGAATCAGAAGCAACGCCGCCGCGCCGAAGCACCAGCCGCGGCGATCCCGTCCGTAGACTTCGACCAGGAATCGTTCCTCCAGTTCTCCGGGCGGGACCTTCACCCAGGGGGGCGAAACCGCCGGCGTCAGGTCGCTTTCGCCGCGGGAGGGATCCAGATTGACCGCGAACGTCGTGCGCGCGCCGCCCGGCTCCTCGAATTCGTACAGGCCCGGCGCGTCCGCCGAAGGCAGTACCGCGCGCCGCCCGCGGACCGTCAGGACGGTCCGCCGTCCGTCGGGTCCGCGGGCCGTGACGCGATCGGGGGCGGCCTCGTCGGCGCCCCAAACCCGGACGAGCGGTTCTCCGATCCGGACGGCCTTCGGCGCGTCGCCGGCCCCCGAGCCGAGCGTCAGCGACAGGCACGCCGCCGCCCAGGGGACGAACACCGGCTTGAGCCCCAGGTTGGTCCATTCCGCGTCCAGCGGCGCGGCCCAGACGACCGCCCGGCCCCGGCCCACCGCCCCGTCCACCAGCAGCGGCGCGCCGCCCGAGTCCCCAAGCCACGCGCGCGATTGCGGCGCGGGCTCCAGGCGGAAGCGCCGGGTGAAATCCACGCGCGACAAATCGAACTCGTCCCAGCCCGCCGTCTCGGGGGAGGCGCGCAGCACGCGCAGTCCGCGGGGCGAGGACGGCTCCTCCGCCGCTCCGAAGCGCGCCGGGAGCCACGCGGAGAGGTCCGCCAGGTCCTCGTCCGAGGCCCGCGCCCCCGGGATGATCCAGACGCCGCCGCCCGACGTGGCGAAGCGCTCAAGCGCCTCCGACAGCCCGGAGGGAAGGCGGGACGCGTCGGCCAGGACCACCACCCCGTAGCGCGTCCAATCCGCCTCCGACCAGCGGGCGACGGACAGGAAGTCGGCCTCGCGCCCGACCAAGGAGCGGCCGCCGCCGCCGAACAGCTCGCGCAGATACCAGCCCGCGCGGCCCGCGCGATCGAACTGCGGGTCGGCATGGAGGATCAGGACGCGCGGCTCGGGCCTCTGGCGCACGGAGAAATACGTGACGTCGTCGTCGGGCAGGGCGTCACCCCGCGCCGCGACCCGACCCGACCATTCCGGCGCGCGGGCATCCGCCGCGGGGGGCAGGGCCAGGAGCGCGCGCGCCTCGGCGCCCGCCGGCGCCGTCGCCGATCCCGAACCCGCGCGCGCGTCCCCGACCCAAAGATCGAGCGCCGCGCGGACCGGAGCGCCCGCGGCGGCCGCGCGCACCTCCAGCCGCGGCGCGCGGGCGCTGGAGCCGGGAGCGTTGCGCGCCCCGGCGATCCAGGCGTTGGCCAGCGGGGGGAAGCCCAGGCCCATCACGACGGCGCCGTCGGCCGGAGACGGCGCGGCCCCCGGCAGCATGTGGGCGGCGCCGTCGCCCAGAACGACGACGGCGCGGCGGCGTCCTCGCGGCGAGCGCGCGAGCAGGTCGCGCGCCGCGGCCAGGGCGGGCCGCGCGTCCGTTCCGCGCAGCCCCGCCGACGCGCGGGCCAGGGCCGCCGCCGCCGCCGCGGAGTCGCCCCAGGCCAGCGGTTCGCGCAGCGCTTCGTCGAACACGCCGACGGCCGCGCGATCGCCCGGCGCGAGACGGCGCAGGAGGGCCCGCCCGGCGTCGCGGGCGGCGTCGAAGCGGGTGCGGCCCGCGTCGCGGGCGCGGGTCGAGTAAGAGGCGTCCAGGAGAAGGACCAGGTCCAGCCCCTCGCCCGCCGCCGCCGCGGTCGAGCCGCGCGCCACCGGCCCCGCCGCGGCCAGCACCAAGGCCAGGATCATTCCGGTGCGCGCGGCCAGCAGGAGCGCCTCGCGCAGGCGCGAGCGCGGACGGAAGCGCGCTTCGACCGCGGCCAGCAGGCTCAAGTCGGAGAACGGCAGGCGGCGCGCCGCCCGGCGCGACAGGAGATGGATCGCCAGCGGCACGCCCGCCGCCGGCAGCGCCCACAGCGCCCACGGCGCGGCGAAGTTCATCGCGTCAGCAGCCGCGAGAGCGCGGCCGTCCACGGCGCGTCGGTGGCCGCCGTCGCGAAGGGCACGCCCGCGCGGCGCAGGGCGGAACGGTAGGCCTCGTCCTGCCGGGCGAAGGCCTCGCGGTACGCCGGGGCCGCCTCCCCGGCGTCGAGCGTCACGGCGCCGCCCTCCAGGCCCTCGACGACGAGCGGTCCTTCATATGGGAAGTCGCGCTCGTCGGGATCCAGCACGCGCAAGACCAGGAGCTCGCGCCGCCCGGCGGACAGGCGGCGCAGGGCCTTCAGCGTGCGCGCCGAGTCGCCCATCAAGTCCGAGATCACCGCGACGGCCGCGCGCCGCGGAAGCCGCGCGGCGGCCGCCTCCAGGGCTTCCGGCAGACCGGCCTCGGCGCCGGGACGGACCGCGCTCAGCCCCTCGTCGAACGCCGCCAGCTGCCCCGCCCCGGCCCGGGGCGGGACCCACTCCGGCGACGACCCGCCGAAGGGAAGCAGGCCCGCCTCGTCGCCTTGGCCGAGGGCCAGCCAGCCCAGCGCCGCCGCGGCGCGGCGCGCGACGTCGAGCTTGGGCGGGCGGCCGCCGGCGGAGAACGTCATGGACCCGGACGCGTCCAGCAGGACGACGAGCGACACCCGGTCCTCGGCGCGGTACTCGCGCACGTAATACCGGTCCAGGCGCGCGTACGCCTTCCAGTCGATCGCGCGGGCCTCGTCGCCCGGCGCGTAGGGGCGGTGCTGGGCGAAGTCCCGCGTGAAGCCGCGGGCCATGGTGCGGTGGCGCCCGGGCGCGGAGGGCGCCGCCGGGCCGCGGGGGGAAAGGCCCAGGCCCTTCAGGCGGGCTTGATCGGCGGGATCAAGCCAGCGCATTCAACAGGCGCGCCACGAGATCGTCGGCGCGCACGCCTTCGGCCTCCGCCTGATAATTCAGCACCAGCCGGTGGCGCAGGATGGGCTTGGCCACGCGCGCGACGTCCTCGCGGGCGACGGCCAGCCGGCCGTCGAGCAGGGCCCGGGCCTTCGCGCCCACGACGAGGGCCTGGCTGGCGCGGGGGCCCGCGCCCCAGGAGATCCATTGCCGCACGCCTTCGGGGGAGAGCCCGTCCTTGGGCCGCGTGGCGCGCGCCAGCTTCACGGCGAAATCCACGACCGGGTCCGGGACCGGAACGCGCCGGACAAGATCCTGAAGCTGCACCACCTCGTCGGCGCCCAGCACTTTCTCCAGCTTGGGGACGCGGTCGCCGGTGGTCTCCAGGACGATCCGCCGCTCCTCCTCCAACGATGGATAATCCATCAGGGCCTGCAGGAAGAAGCGGTCGAGCTGCGCCTCGGGCAGGGGATAGGTGCCCTCCTGCTCGATCGGATTCTGCGTGGCCATCACGAAAAAGGGCTTGGGCAGCGCGTGGGTCTGGGCGCCGGCCGTCACCTGGCCCTCCTGCATGGCCTGCAGGAGCGCGGATTGCGTCTTCGGCGGCGTGCGGTTGATCTCGTCGGCCAGGACCATGTTCGCGAAGATCGGTCCGCGCACGAAGCGGAGAAGGCGCGCGCGCGTCGCCGGGTCCTCCTGCAGGATCTCGGTCCCGGTCACGTCCGACGGCATCAGGTCGGGAGTGAACTGGATGCGCGCGCTCTCCAAATCCAGAATCCGGGCCAGGCTGGTCACGAGCAGGGTCTTCGCCAATCCGGGCACGCCCTGGAGCAGGCAATGCCCGCGGGAAAACAACGCGATCAGGACTTCCTCGACGACGCTTTCCTGGCCGACGATCACGGCCGAGAGCTGGCGGCGGAGCGAGTCGCGCGCCGCCGTCAGGCGCTCGGCCATCGCGACGTCGCGGCGGGCCTCGGTGTTCATGAAGGAAGGTTAGCGTTTTTTTGGCGCCGGCTCCAGGCGAACAGGAGCCCCAGAACGGCGACGACGCCCAGGACGACGAGGGGCGCGCGCCGCCCTCTCCCATCCTCGGGAATTTCCAGCCTTGGAGTGGCCGCCAGCAGTTTCGGGACCGCCGAGGGGCCCGCCTTCAGCGCGGCCAGGGAACCGACCAGGAGCTCGTCGGCCTGGGGGCCGCGCCCCAGGATCGAGTAGCCCCAATACGCCCAGGGCAGGAACCCGGCCGAGAACTTCAGATCCGGGGAGGAAGGAATTTTCGCCCAAGCGTACACCGCGGAAGGACCCGCCGGAGTGGGCACGCGCCGGGCGGGAGAGACGGCGTCCGGGGCGGTTTTCGCGGAATCGGAAACGACCGCGCGGACGATCGCGGACTGATCCTTGGGCGACGCGTCGTCATCCTCGATTTTCAGGAAAAGGACCTCGGAACCGGCGCCTTGGACGGCCAGCACGGCGCCTTGGCGCTTCTCCTCCGGGGTGAGGTCGCGCGAGCGCAGCCCGCCGCCGAGGGGGACCAGAAGCTGTCCGTCCAGGCTGACGGCGTTGCCGCTCTCCCGGATCGCGCCGGCGGCCGCGCCCAGCTTCAGCGCTCCGAACAGCGGGGCCAGCATGGCGTCGGGCGCGGCGCTGGACAACGTTCCAAGATACGGCGGACCGCCCCCGTCCACGACGGCGATGATCATGCGCGGCGCCCCGTCGAGGTCGGCTCGCAGCAAATGCAAAGTGATTCCGTTGCGGAGGGTCTTCGTCTCCACGCGGCCGGAGGAACGCAGGTCGGCGCGCGCCCCCGCGCGCAGCTGCTCGAGCGTGCGCGCCAGGAACGCCCGCGTCGATGCGGCGCTCTCCAGCGCCGACGCCGGCATGCGCGCCAGGATGAACGAGCTCGTCTCGGGGCCCTTGAGCGCCAGAATCACGCCGCGCACGCGGGCCTTGCCCGTGACGTCGTTCCAGCCGGGCGGCGGGTCGATGGAGACGGTCGGAGAGGGGGAGGGCGCGGCGCAAACGGCCCGCGCGGCCAGCATGCAGGCGACCAGCAGCGCTCTTCCTCTCATAGGGGCCCCGGGAGTTTAACAGCCGCGAGCCAAACGCGCAAGCGTGCGCCCATCCTCAGAAGGTCAGGACCAGCTTGCCGACCGTCTCGCCGGATTCCAGCGCCTGGTGGGCGTCGGCCGCGCGTTCGGCGGGGAACGACGTCACCGGCGGCTTCTTCAATTTTCCCTCCCGCGCCCAGCCCGCGATGGCGTCGAAGCCCTCCCGCGCCAGCTCGGCTTTCTCCGTCAGATGCACCACGTTGAAGCCCATCACCGAGCGGTTGGTCCCGGTCAGTTCCAGCGGTGAGAAGCGGGGCACGCGTAGCCAGTTCCACGCCAGGCGGGGCAGGAACGTCCGGCCGCCGAAACGGGTGAAGCCGAACATGCGGTCGCCTTCCTTGAAGACGGAGACGCCGTCGCCGACGGCGTCCACCGTTCCGGCGAACTCGAATCCGGGCGTGATCGGGTAGAGGCCTTTCGCGGCCTCGTAGTGCCCCTCCCGGACGATCACGTCCGCGTAGTTGACGCCCGCGGCGCTCACCCGCACGCGGACCTTTCCCGCGGGGGGGACGGGATCGGGCTCTTCGAGAACGATCAAGGCCTCCGGGCCGCCGGGACGCCGGACCACGATCCTCTTCATGGGCGGATTATAACGAAATTCTCGTATAATCGGCTCATGGGACAATCCGGCATCAAGGACATACTCTTCGCGGGCGGCCCGATTCTCGCGGGCATGATCGCCTTGTCGGTCTACTGCATCGCGCTGATCTGGGAGCGCTGGAAGTTCTTCACTCGGGCGACGCGCGGCTATCAGGACCTGCTGAACCGCGTGCGCGCGGCCGCCGCCGCCGGCAAGCTGCAGGACGCCGCGGCCCTGGCCAAGTCGCATAAAGGCCTGGCCTCGGCCGTGGTGCTGGCGACCTTGACCGGCCCCACGCACCGCGAGGAGCGTCAGCGCTCCGCCCAGCGCGCGATCGGCCGCGCCGTCGCCGAGCTGGACCGGGGCATGGCCACGCTGGGCACCATCGCCTCGGTCGCGCCGTTCATCGGCCTGTTCGGCACGGTCATGGGCGTGATGCGCGCGTTCCACGACCTGGCCAACGCCGCGGGCGCCGGCCCGGGCCTGGTGGCGGTGGGCATTTCCGAAGCGCTCGTGACGACGGCCGGCGGCCTGCTGGTGGCCATCCCGGCGGTCGCCGCGTTCAACTACTTCAACCAAAAGATCGCGCGCTTCCAGGACGACCTGGGCTGGATGGTGGACGAAGTCCTCGACGGCCTCTCGGAACGAGCCGCGCATTGAAGGTCGAAACCTCCGCGTCGAAGCGGCGGCGCCTGATCGCGGAGATGAACCTCATCCCGCTGATCGACGTCTCGCTGATCCTGGTCATCATCTTCATGGTGCTGACGCCGATCCTGGTCCACCATCAGCTGACCGTGAAGCTTCCGCACGCGGTCTCCGGCGAAAGCGCGCCGTCGGACTCGGCCGTGACCGTGCAGATCACGCGCTCGGGCGCGGTGACGGTCGAAGGCACCGCCGTGCGCTGGGACAAGCTCGAGCGCGAATTGGCGCTCCGTCTGCCGAAATCCGCGGGAAAGACCTTGCTCGTCCAGGCGGACCGCTCGGTCCCCGTCGAGAAGGTCGTGGCCGTCCTGGACATCGCCAAGCGCCTGGGCGTCGGGAAGCTCGGGGTCGGCGTCACGCCCGAGGGAAAATGAACGAGGCGCTGAAGCCCTATTTGGCGCGCTCGGTGGGGCTCCATCTGCTGGGCGCGGCCGCGTTCGTCTACTTCGCCTCGCGGACCGGCGCGCGAGCCGACAAGGTGTACATGATCGACTTCGTCGGCGGAAGCGCCGCCGTGATCTCCAGCGCGGGCCCGGCGGCCGCGTCGGCGGCCAAGGCCGCCGCGGCGCGCTCGGACATCGCGCCTCAGGCGGACCCGGACGCGGTCGCGGTCCGCGGAAAGCGGCACGGCCCCATCGCCCTGCCGCGCCCCAGCCTCCTGCGCGGCGGGGGGAAGGACGACGACGCGGGGACTTCGCCGTCCAGCACCTTGGCGGGGCCCGGGGCGCCTTCCGCCACGGCCTCCTCCGACTCAGGCCCCGCGGCCGGGAGCGCTTCGGGAGCCGGCGCCGGGGTGGCCACGGACCTTCCCAACTTTCCCTATCCCTGGTATATCTCGCAGGTGCGCATGATGCTGTGGCAGGCCTGGCGGCGGCGAATGCCGCGCTTGGACGCGGACGGCGCCGTCGAGTTCTCCATTCTGCGCAACGGGACCATCACCGACCTGGACGTCGAATCCAGCTCCGGGGATTCGGACTTCGACACGGCCGCCCTCGCGTCGGTGCAGGCGGCGGCGCCCTTCCCGGCCCTGCCCGCCGCCTTCCCCGAGCCGTTCCTTAAGATCCACCTGACGCTGAAATCCGAGGAAGCGTGGCGCTGATCCGGCCCGCGCTGCTCGCGTCCCTGATCTATCTGGCCTACGCCGTCGCCTACCCGGACTACACGGGCACCGCCTATCACGTGGTCACGCTCTCCGTGATCGCCGGCGGCGCCGTGGGACTCTGGATTCTGAAAAAGGTCGTGGGGTTGGTTGAAGGCGCGGCCATCGTCGCTCTCGAACTGGCCTTCCTGGCCGGCATCGCTCTCTTCGTGGGCTTCACGATGCCTCAAAAAGGGGGCAAGGCTCCGCTCGAGCAATGGGCCGCCGGGGCGCACCCCACGCGCGATTCCGTCCGGCGCTGAGTCAGGGCGGAGGCGGCGGACCGCCGTTTTTCTCGCGCTCGCGCATGCGCGCCTGCCAGCGGGCCGTCATCGCGTCGAACTTCGCCTGCTGGTCCGGCTGCAGAGTCTTGCGGATGTCCGCGTCGGTCGCCGCGCGCATGGCCTCGAAGCGTGACCGGGCGTCCTTCTTCACGGCCTCGATCTCGGCCCGGCGCGCTCCCAGTATCGCCAGGATCGCGCTCTTCTGGGTCTCGTTCAGGGACAGTTCCCGGTCCAAGCGGCGGATCATGTGCGCGGCGTCGGGCCCTTTCTTGATGAAGCGCCGGAACATCGCGCGCTGTCCCCAGGAACCGGCGGCGGCGCCGAGAATCAAACCCAGAAGAAACGTGGTCAGGGCGGCGCGACGGATGGGACTCATCGTTCCTCCGGGTCCAGACCGAACAAATCGCCGCCGACCGAGGCTCCGGGGCGAGTGATCCGGTCCGCGGCGCCCGCGCGCTCCGCGCCCGACGAGATCAGCGCGGCCGCCGGATCAAGACCCGCGTCCCGAACGTACGGCGAGAACGAGAAGGCCAGAGCGGCGAAGCCCAGGCCCAGGGCCGGCGCCAGCCACCGCGAGAGCAGGCGGGCGAACGGCTCCGCGGACTCCGCGGGCAGGCGCGCCATGACCCGGGAGACGAAGGCCTCGGTCTGGAACGGCGCGGGCGGAGCGGGACGGCGCAGGAACGCGGCCGACAGCGCGCCCCAGTCGGCCAGTTCGGCGGCGCAATCGGCGCAGCCCGACAGATGCCGGGACACCTCGTCGCGCTCCGCGGGACTCAGCGCCCCGTCGCGGTACTCCGACAGCTTACCGGCGATCCGTTCGTGTTCCATTGGCCCCTCGCCCGTTAGACGCTTTCCTTCGGCAGAATGTGTCGGAGCACCTCGCGGAATTTCCGGCGCGCGCGCTGGAGCTTCGCCTTCACGGAGTCCATCGAGCAGTCGAGAGCCTCCATCAGCTCCTTGTATTCCAGGCCCTCCATTTCCCGCAAAGTCAAAATCAGCCGGTAGTCGTCCGGCAGACGGGACAACACGTCCCGCACCAGCTCCGAGTCCTCGAAGGAGCGCGGCGCATCGCTGGGGTCGGCCAGCAGGCGCTGGAGACCCGGGCCCTCGCGCTCCACCAGGCCGTCCAGCGACTCGGACTTGCGTCGCCCCTCCGCGCGCAGAAGGTCGAGGCAGTGGTTCGAAGCGACCCGGTACAGCCACGTGGAGAAAGCGCTGTCGCGGCGGAAATCCTTCAGGCGGGAGTAGGCTTTCAGGAACACCTCCTGCGCGGCGTCCTCGGCGGCCGAACGCCCCAGCATCGAGACGCACAGGCCGCTGACCCGCGCGTGATGCCGTCGAACCAGCTCCGCGTAGTCGTCCCGGCTCCCGTTCAGGACGCTTTCGATCAGTTCGTTGTCGGTGATCACACGTTCGCTCACGGCGCCCGCCCATGATACATAAGGTGCGCCCGGCGCGTTTGGGACGCTCCGGAGGCGGGGGTTGTGTCGGGAGCGACACATCCAACCGGGACACGGCGTCTATATCCTTGACGGCCGGGAATTGAGTACAGATTGGGGATGCCGGAGCCGTCCGATCGAAGGGAGGCGAAATCCATGAAGAGACTGATTCGCGCCGCGCTCGCCGCGGCGCTGCTGGTGCCGGGCCTGTCGGCGGTCCACGCCCGGGCGAACGACGATGCCGACGGACCGAAGGACGGTCCCCGTCATGAGATGGGAGACCGGATGAAGAAGCATCTGGGCCTCAGCGACGAGCAGGCCTCGAAGTTCAAGGACGCGATGAAGGCCCATATGGACGCGATGAAGCCCATCGGGGAGAAGATGAAGGCCGGCATCAAGACCCTGAGAGACCAGGTGAAGGCGAAGGCCTCCGACGACGAGATCAAGGCCACCCTGGCCTCGCTGAAGTCCGCGCGACAGGAGATGACGTCCGAGCAGGAGAAGTTCCACGACGGGCTGGCGTCGTTCCTGACCCCGACCCAACAGGCGAAGATGGTCCTGGGGATGGCCAAGCACATGCGCGAAGGCATGATGCAGGGCCCGGGGGGACGCGGTTGGCGCGGACGAGGCGGCGACCGCCCGTCCCCGAAGGATCAGGACGACGACAAGGATGACGACGACGGCGGGAAATAAACGCCGCGAGGACGCCCTCGGGGCGCGCCGCGACGCTCGCGGCGCGCCCCGATCCTTATCTCGAATAGCTATACTTGTCGGAGAATGAAGATTTTCAGACCGGGACGAATCCGCGCGTACCTCAAGCGCGCGACCGCCGTGACCGCCGCGCTGTCCGTGTGCGCCGCGCCGGGCTTCGCGGGAACCTACAACGTCGTCAATAATTTCGATTCCGGGGACGGGAGCCTGCGCGCCCAGATCACCGCCGCCGCCAGCCAGAATTTCAACGGCACGCCGCTGATCTCGTGGATGTCCGGCGGAACCATCAGCCTGCTCACCGATCTGCCTTCCGTTTCCTCGGGAACCGTCCTCGACGTCACCAACGCCCCGAGCGCGGTCGCCCTGACCGGAGCCGGCGGGCTGCCCATCACGGGACTGGTCACGTTCAAGAACGGCTCGGGCCGCGATTGGAGCGTCTCCTCGGCGATCAGCGGCACGGGAACGCTCTCGAAGACCGGGTCCGGCCGCCTGATTCTGTCCGGTGCGAACACGTACGCGGGCGGCACGCTTCTTAATGAAGGGACTCTCAACGTCAATTCGGACGCCTCCCTGGGCGCGGCCGCCGGCGCGCTGACGTTCGGCGGCGGGACCCTTCAGACGGCCGCCGGCATCACGGCAACGCGCAGCGTCGTCCTCAACGCGGGTGGAGGGACGCTCGATCTGAACGCGAAGAATTCCACGTTCTCCGGCGTCGTGTCCGGCTCGGGCCTTCTCACCGTCGGCGACACCTCGGGCGGCGGCGTCCTGACCCTGTCCGGGGCCAACACTTACTCCGGAGGAACGACGATCAACGGCGCGCTCGGCGCCGGGATCCTGGCCGGCGCGGCCGACGTGCTGGGCACGGGTCGCGTCACGCTGAACAGCGGGGCCGGGCACGCGGACCTCAACCTGGCCGGCTTCAATCAGACGTTCGGCTCCCTGGCGGGCGACGCCAACAGCACGGTGGAACTCGGCGCGGCGCGGCTGACCGTCGGCGCGGACGGCACCAGCACCGCCTACGCCGGAACCTTGGGCGACTCCAGAGCCGGCGGATCGCTTGTGAAGACCGGCGCCGGAACCTTGACTTTGTCCCGCGCGAACGCCTTCAGCGGGGGAACGACGGTCAAGGGCGGTGAGATCGGCATCGACAATCTCAACGAGCTGGGCAGCGGCGCGGTCACGCTCGACGGCGGCGGCCTGCGGACCACCGCGGCCCTGTCCTTCTCGCGCGACATCCTCCTGGGGGCCGGCGGCGGCGCGCTCGACTCGGGGGCGAACGTGTCCACGTTCACCGGGATCCTGTCCGGCGCGGGGCTCACGAAGACGGGAACCGGAACTTTGTTCCTCACCGGCGCCAACACCTATACCGGCGGAACCACGTTCAACGCCGGCGCCGTGAACGTCGCGGCGGAGAACAACCTCGGCGCCGCGGGCGGCGGCCTGACGTTCGGAGGCGGGACCTTGCAGACCGCGGCGGCGTTGACCGACGCGCGCGCCGTCACGCTGAACGGAGGCGGGGGGACGTTGGACGCCTTCGGCAACGCGTCCACGTTCTCCGGCGTCATCGCCGACGGCTCGGCCGCGGGCGGGCTGACCGTCGCGGACTCGGTCGGCGGCGGCAAGATCGTTCTCAGCGGCGTCAACACCTACTCCGGCGGCACCACTTTCAATTCCGGCATACTGAGCGCGGCGTCCGACGTGAACCTGGGCCTGGCGACGGGAGGCCTGACGTTCAACGGCGGCACCCTGCAGACGACCGCGGTCTTCGTCACTTCGCGCGCCGTCACCCTCAACGGGAGCGGCACCATCGACACGCAGGCTCACGCGACCACCTTGGGCGGCGCGATCGGCGGCGCCGGCAGCCTGACCCAGGTCGGGACCGGGACGTTGTTCCTGACGGGCTCCAACTCCTACTCCGGCGGCACGACGATCGGCGCCGGCACCGTCAACATCAACAATTCCGCCGCCCTGGGCGTCGGCGCCCTCACCTTCGCTGGCGCCGGGACCCTCCAGATCCTGGAACCGCTGACCTTGACCAGCTCCGTCACTTTGACCGCGAGCGGCTCCATCGACACGGTCGGCAACGTCTCCACCTTGTCGGGCCTCATCAGCGGCGCGGGCTCCCTGACCATGGTCAGCAGCGGCACCCTGAACCTCACCGGCGTCAACACCTACTCCGGCGGAACCACGGTGCTCAACGCCGGCGTGCTGGGCATCGGCAACGGGTCCGCGCTGGGCACGGGCACGCTGACTTTGAACAACGCCACTTTGCAGACGATCGCGCCGCTGACGTTCGCCAACGCCGTGACTTTGGGCGCCGGCGGCGGCACCTTCGACACGAATTCCTTCGACGCCGTGGCGGCGGGCGTCATCGGCGGCGCCGGCGCGCTCACGAAGATCGGCGCCGGGACGCTGACCCTCGGTTCCGCCAACACGTTCGCCGGCGGCACCACCGTCAACGGCGGCGTGCTCCAAGCGGGCATCGACAACGCCCTGCTCACGACGAAACCCCTCACGGTGAACGCCGGCGGCGCGTTCAACCTCTCCACGTTCGCGCAGACCGTGGACAGCTACACCGGACCGGGGACGTTGCAGCTCACCATGAAGGCGACGCCCACCTTCAACGTGACCAACGCGGCCGCTTTGACGGGGGGAACGCTGAAGGTCGGGCTGACCCCGCAGGTCGTGCTGGAAGGCGCGACGTTCACGCCGATCGCCTACGGTTCGCATGTCGGAACCTTCGCCTCCATCGCTTCGCCGGCCGCGCTGTCCTTCACGCCCACCTACAACGCGGGCAGCCTGCTTCTGACCGCGCACCTCGTTCCTTTCGCGAACGTCGCCGGGACGACCGGCAACCAGGCGGCCATCGGAGGCGGGCTGGAGGCGCTGCGGGTCAATCCCACCGGAGACCAGGCCACCGTCATCGGAAACCTCTACACCATGGACGCGCCCACCTTGCGCGCGGCCCTGGACCAGATCGGGCCGGTCTCCCTGGCCTCCATGCGCGGGGTCGGGTTGGCCGCCTCCGGAGCCCAGTCGTCGGCCGTCGCCCGGCGCGTGACCGCGCTGGCCGACGGCGAGGCGGCCAAGTCCGAATACGCCTCCTACTCCGTGAGCCGGCCCTCGCCTTATCCGGGAACCTTGATCGCCTACGACAGCACCGACCTGGGCGCCCTGGACCTGGGGAGCGAAGGGGGCTCGCATTCGCGCTGGGGCTTCTTCACCTCCGGCGTCGTCACCACCGGCCGGGTCGCCGAGGCCACCAGCGTCTCCGGCACGCAGCCCGGCTACGCGACCAACACCGGCGGCCTGACCGGCGGCGCGGACTACCGCTTCGACGATCATTTCGCCGCGGGCGTCTCCGCGGGCTATCTGCACGGCCACGCCGGGATCAACGCCCCGGCCGCCGGCACCGTGGACAACAACAGCGCCCGCCTGGGAGTGTACGGAACGGGCTTCACCGACAACTTCCGCGCCAACCTTTACGTCGGCGGCGCCGCCGATTTTTATAAAACCAACCGCTCCATCCTTTTCGGCAACGTCGCGCGCAACGCCACCGCCGCCCCGACGGGCACGGAGTTCAACACGAACGCCGGAGTCAGCTACGACGTCGCCGTTCCCGAGTACGGGATCGTCTCCCCGTTCGGAGGCTTCAACTACGACCGCCTGATGATCGGCCGCTTCACGGAGACCGGCGCGGACGCGCTGAACCTGGCCGTGAGTCCCCAGACCGCGCAGTCGCTCCAGTCCACCGTGGGCCTGCGCTTCTCGAACGTCTTCAAAGGGGAAAACGGCTTCTTCTGGCGTCCGTTCGTCAGCGTGGGCTGGCGCCACGAATTCCTGACGCAGAGCCGGCCCATCGACGCGCAGCTGGCGACGGGCGGCGGCAGCGGCTTCGCCGTGATGACCGGCGACGTGGCGCGCGACGGGACCGAGATCGGCGCGGGAACGGCGCTGACGTGGCGCCAGACGTCGCTGAATCTCGACTACACGGGCGAC
>JAGWMT010000244.1 GCA_028871595.1 Elusimicrobiota bacterium | reverse complement strand
AAGGAGGCGAGGTTCACTGCCGGATATTGAGAACGGCGGCCTCGAACACGGAGATGTTCTCCTTCACGTTGCCGTTGGGCCCGATGATGCAGTTGTTGAGCTGGACGCCCTCGCCGACGGTGACGTTGTCGAAAAGGATGCAGCGCTCCAGGTTCGCGCCGGCGCCGATGTTGGCGCGGTCGCCGATGACGGAGTGCGGGCCCACGGTCGCTCCGGCGGCCACGCGGCCGCCTTTGCCGATGACGACAGGCGGGATCATCTTCGCCTTCAGGTCCACGATGGTGCCTTCCTGCACCCAGACGCCCTTGCGGATCTCGACACCGGGGATGTTGATCTTCGCCTTGCGGTCCAGGCAGTCGATCTGACAGCGGCGGTACTCGGTGAGGTTGCCCACGTCGCACCAGTAGGAGTCCGTCTCGTACGCGTAGATGGGCTTCTTCATCTTCAACAGCTTGGGCCACAGCTCGTGCCCGAAATCGTAGGCCTTCCCCTTCGGGATCAGCTTCAGGACCTCGGGCTCGAACAGGTAGATGCCCGTGTTGACCTTGTTCGAGAACACGTCGCCCCAGGAGGGCTTTTCCAGGAATCCCTTGATGCGTTGAGAGGCGTCGGTCATGGTCACGCCGTACTCGAAGCGGGAGTCGATGGCCTTGATCGCCATGGTGGCGATGGAGCCGCGTTTCCGGTGGAACGCGTACATCGCCGTCAGGTCGATGTCGGAGAGGCCGTCGCCGGACATGACGAAGAAAGGGCCGTCCTTCAGGAAGTTCTCGGCCTTTTTGAGCTTGATCGAACCGGCCGTGCCCATCAGCTTGGGCTCGAGCGAATAATGGACCTTCATGCTCCAGCGCGAGCCGTCGCCGCAATAGCCGCGCACCTGCTCGGGCATGGAGTGGAGATTGACCATCACCTCTTCCACGCCGTGCTTGAGCAGGTTGTCCAGAACGTGGTGGATCACCGGGCGGTTGACGACCGGCACCATGGGCTTGGGCGTCTCGAAGGTCAGCGGCCGCAGGCGCGTGCCCGCGCCCGCCGCCAGCAGCATGGCCTTCTTGGGAAACATGTCAGTGCGTCCCGATGCTGGGCGCCACCCACTTCTTGGCCACGTCCAACAGGCCCTGGGTGCGCTCGGCCTTGTCGCTCTCGGCGTACACGCGCATCAAGGGCTCGGTGCCCGACGGGCGCATCAGCAGCCAATGGCCGTCTTCCAGGACGATCTTGAGGCCGTCGGTCTGGATCAGCTCCTTGATGGGCGTGTTCAAGATCTTCTTGGGGAGCTTCTTGATCAGCTTGGTGGTCCACACCGCCTTGTCGGCGATGGGGCGGTGGATGCGGTAGTCGATGCGCTTGTAGAACGACGCGCCGTACTTCGTCTCGATCTCCTTCCAGATCTGCGACGGCGTCTTGCCCAGCGTCGTGCACATCTCCAGGAACAAAAGCGCGGTCAGCAGGCCGTCGCGCTCGGCGATCACGCCCTTCCACGCGTAGCCGCCCGACTCCTCGCCGGCGATCATGGCCTCGCCCTGCGCCAGGCGTTCGGCCACGTGCTTGAAGCCGACGGGGAGCTGCTCGAAGGGGATGTTCTTCTCCTTGCAGATGCGTTCCACCAGGTAGCCCAGGGAAACCGACTGCACGATCTTGCCCGTGAACTTCTTGTGCTCGATCAGGTACAGACAGAGCATCGGGAAGACCTGGCACGGCGTCAGGTACCTGCCGTTCTCGTCCACCAAGCCGAAGCGGTCCGCGTCCCCGTCCACGGCCAAGCCGATCAGGGCCTTGTTCTTCTTGACGGCCTCGGACAGGGCGCCCAGGTACTGCTCGATGGGCTCCGGGTGGACGCCGCCGAACAGCGGATCGTGGGACGCGCGGATCTCCACCAGATGCTTGCTGGGCAGGAGATCCGGCATGAGGCCCGAGCCCGCCCCGTGCATGTAGTCGATGACCACGGCGCGCTTGAGCTTGGCCTTGATCTTGCCCGTGTCCACCCGGCTCTTCAGGTACGCGAGGTAGACGTCGCGGAAGGACTTGGTCTTGATCTCGGCGGCGCGGGTCGGCGCGGTCCGGTCCACCCAGGTTTCGACGCCTTGGGTGACGTTCTCCAGGGCGGCCCGGCCGTCGATCTTGATCTTGATCCCGTTGTACTGAGGGGGATTGTGGCTGGCGGTGACCATCACGCCCACTCCGCCGAGCTTGTGCGTCATGAAGCTGACCGCGGGCGTCGGCAGGCTTTCGGCCATCAAGGTCGGGTTGAGGTGGTTGGCCTCCAGCACCTTGGCGATTTCGCGGGCGAAGACGTCGGACTGGAAGCGCTTGTCGTAGCCCACCACCATCGGGCCGGAGAGCGGCGTCTTCTTGCGCACGTTCTTGGTCTGGTCCTCCTTTACGTAGTCGGCGATGGCCTGGGCCGCGCGCCGCACGTTCTGAAAGGTGAAGTCGCGCGCGATGATGCCGCGCCAGCCGTCGGTGCCGAATTTGATCGGATCCATGTCGCTATCTCCCGGTAATCCCGTCTGATAAAGTCAAAGCTGGCTGTAGTCCCCGACGCGCGAGCCGCCGGCCAGGGCCGCGCCCGGGCCCAAGGTCGCGTGGGTGCCGACGCGCGCGTGCGCGCCCACGATGCAGCGCTCCAGGCGCGCCCCGTCGCCGATCACGGCGCCGTCCAAGACGACGCAGTCCGACAGTTGCGCCCCCCGGCCGATGGAGACGCCGCGTCCCAGGCTGACCGAACCCGAGAAGCGCGCGAAAGGGGCGACCTTCACGCCGCGCCCGCCCGCGACTTTCGCGCCGACGATGCCCTTGAGGGCGCGCGCGCCGTCGCCGCCGCGGAAAGGCGTGCGGCCCTCCATGATGTCGAGATGCACCTGGAGGTATTTCTCCACGGTGCCGATGTCGATCCAATAGCCGGGCGCGACCCAGCCGCCCAGCTTGGCGCCCTTGGCCAGCCGCTCCGGAAACAGGCCGCGTTCCAGGGAATAGGTCTTGCCGGGGGGGAGGTGCGCGAACACCGACGGCTCGAACAGGTAGGCGCCGGCGTTGATCGTGTTGGTCTCGACCTCGTCCCACGACGGCTTTTCCAGGAACCGCCGCACGTAGCCTTTCTCGTCGGTGAGGACCAGGCCGTACATCGTCGGATCCTTCACGCGCGAGAGGGCGATCGAGATCTCGGCGCGGCGGGCGTGGTGGAAACGGAGGAAGGCCCTGATGTCGAAAGCGTTGAGGACGTCCCCGTTGAGGACCAGCGACGTGCCGCCGGTCAGGAATTTCTCGGCGTTCTTGAGGGCGCCGCCGGTGCCCAGCGGGATGGTCTCGCGGACGTACCGCAGCTTCAGGCCCAGCCGGCGTCCGTCGCCGAAGGCGCGGCGGAAATCCTCGGCCCGGTACGACGTGCAAAGAACGGCCTCGCGCACGCCGTGCGCGCGCAGGACGCGGAATTGATATTCAAGGAATGGGCGGTTAAGGACCGGCAGGAGCGGCTTGGGGGATTCGAGCGTGAAAGGGCGCAACCGGGTGCCCTGTCCGCCGATCAAGATCGCGGCTTTCATCTGGGCGGAATTCTACAAAAATATACTAGGATGGAACCGCTTCGATGAACGAGTTCGCGCCCCAGTTGCGCCCCTCGCGTAAATCCCTCGTTCTCAGCTTGATCGGGCTGGCGGCCTTTTTGGCCGTGGAAGCCCTTCTTCTGCGCCATTACGTGCGCGTGGACACGCGCCCGCCGTCCTGGGAACAGTCCACCCAGATGGAGCTCGCGCAGGATTATCACGAGGCCAAGGCCGCGGGACAATTCTGGTCCATGACCCCCAAGCCGGGGATGCCTCCGTATCCGCCCGCCTACTACTGGCTGATGGGCGGCGCCATGGACGCCAAGGACCCGGCGCACGCGGCCCTATGGGTCAACTGGGGCTATATGGCCCTGCTGGCCCTGTCCTTGTTCGGGATTTCCTGGAGCTTCCTGCCCGACTCCCGTGCATTGGCCGCGACCTTGGCCTTCTGCGCGGCGCCGGGGCTTCAGAGCCTCCTGACGACCCAGCTTCCGGATTTGTCCCTTGTGGCGCTGGTCGCGGCGGGCTATTGGGCCCTCATCGAGTGCGACGGGTTCGCCGTCTGGGTTCCTTCGCTGGCCTTCGGCGCGCTGTTCGGCGTGGGCATGCTCCATAAATGGAGCTACCTCAGCTACATGATTCCGGCCTTCGTGATCGCGGCGCGCGCCCTGGGCGACCGTCAGTCCCGCCTCAAGGTCCTGGCGTCGGCGACGCTGGGAATCGCGCTCTTCCTCCCTTGGTACGCCTCGCATTGGACGTCCATCCCCGCATGGCTGGCGCAGGGTTGGGCCGACGGCGGCGCGTCGTTCACCACGCTCGGAGCATGGGGGCGGTATCTGGTCCTGTCGGCCGGCGAGGTGGGCCCGCCGCTCTGGGCGCTGGGATTCATCAGCCTGTTGGCGCCCCAGTACGCGCGGCGGCGGGAGAACGCGTGGATCCTGGGCTATTGGGTGGCCTGCACCTATATCTTCTGGACCATCGTTCCCGATCGCCAGATGCGCTTCCTATTCCCGGGCCTGGTTCCGTTGGGCTTGGCGATGGCGGCCACCTGGCCGCCCTCAGTGACCTGGAGCGTGACGGCGTTCCAGCTTCTCTGCGCGCTGAATTTCTTCTTCGGGCTGGCCGGACCGTTTCAGATTCCGACCCCGCTGGTGCCGATGACCTTGCTTCAGAACCGCCCTCCCGCGCGCGCGGATTGGCATATTCCGGATATCCTGGCGAAGATCGAGTCCGCGCGGGAGCCGGCGGCGCCGGTGGCGTCGGTGGCGTTCATCGCGAACGACGAATACTTCAATCCGAAGACGTTTCATTGGATCCAGCGCCAGTTGAAGCTTCCGCACGCGCTGACCCGCGGGGTCGATGCGGCCCGCCTGACCGAATTGTCCGAGTTCGTGCTGATCAAGCAGGGACGCCTCGGTCCCGACGACAAGATCGGCGAGCTGCCGGCGGCGGCGAAGGCCCTGGCCAATCCCGACGGCTGGTTTCCCTCCGCGTACGAGGCGATCGGGAATTGGCCCTTGCCCGACGGCAGCACGGCCGTGCTCTACCATCAGCGCCGCGGCCGGCCGAAGCCGGAGGGCGGCGCGCGGGTGTCGTACACG
>JAGWMT010000243.1 GCA_028871595.1 Elusimicrobiota bacterium | reverse complement strand
TGGCCGCGTGCTTCGCGATCGCCCTGCTGTGCGGCGTCCGTCCCGGCGCGGCTCTGTTCTCGGCGCTGGCCGCGATGACCGTGGAACTTCTTCCCACGACGGGCTTCTTCAACGACAACCTCTGGATGCCGGCGGCGTCGGCCGTCGTCCTGCGCGTCGTCGGGCCGCGATGAACGGCGTCACGCCCCGACGCATCCTGATCGTCTCCCTCGACAACCTGGGCGACCTGGCGTTCGCCGGCGGATTGGTCCCGTCCCTGCGCGCGGCCTTCCCCGGAACGGAGATCGGGGTCTGGGCCAAGGAATACGCCTCCGCGCTGATTCCGTTCGTCCCCGGCGTCGCGCGGGTCCACGCCAGCGACCCGTTCTGGGATGGATCGCCCGGCCGAAGGCCGGGCACCGTCGCCCGGTTTTCGCGGGCCCTTTTCGACGTCCGCGCGGCGGGCTACGACGCCGCGCTGATTCCGAACACGCGCTGGCGCGTCGCCCTGGCCGCCCGCCTGGCCGGCGTTTCGCGGCGGATCGGCTTCGATCAGCGCGGGTCGCGCCGCTGGCTGACCGACGCCCTCCCGCCCGAGGACCGCGGAGCGCCCATCGTGGCGGAGTGGGCCCGCTTGTTGTCCCCGCTGGGCGCCGACCCGGCGCGGGCCTCCCTGACCTTGAACGTCCCTCCGGCGCTGGCCGCCGAACGCGCGGCGCTGGGAGCGAGATTAGGCGCGGCTCCGGTCGCCGCGATCCATCCCTTCGCCGGGGACGCGCGCCGCTGCGCGCCCGTCCCGTTCTGGATCGAACTTCTGCGGCGCCTGCGCGCGGACGGAATCGGGACCGCCGTCGTGGTCGGGACGCCCGGTGAATCGCGGGAGTTCGCCGCGAACCTGGCCTCGGCCCAAGGGCTTCCGCGCGTCGTCGTCGCCGCGGAGTCGGGGTCCCTGTCGGACGCGCTGCTGGCGATTTCGCTGAGCTCCGTCTTCATCGGCCACGACTCCGGTCCCCTGCACTGCGCGGCGGGCCTGGGGATTCCCGCGCTGGGACTCTACCTTCCGGGCGACTGGCCGCGGGCCATGCCTCAGGGGCGCGCGTCGTGGAAGGCCCTGCGCCGCCCGTCGCCGGCCGGAGCCGACGCGGGCGAAGCGGCGGCGCTCGCCTCCGAGCTCTTCAGAAGCCGGATAAAGTAGAATCCTCTGCATGGAGCCGAGGGAACGAATTCGCGCCGCCTTGCGCGTCTTCGGCGGTATTTTTCACGGGATTCTTCGAGCGATCGGGTGGACCTTCCTGGCCCTGGTGCTGTTGACGGCCGGCGCGGGCAGCTATTTGTACCGCCGCTTCAGCCCGGAAGAGGCGCGGCGGATGGCCGCGGAACAGCTGACGGCCTTGGTGCACCGCGAAGTGACCATCGATCACCTGGTGCTGAGCCCGCGCGGTCTGAAGGTCGTGGGACTGCGGGTGAGGCGCGGCGCCGGACCTGACGACGGTGATACCTTGGTCTGCGACTCGGCGCTCGTGACGGTCAAGCTCAAGCCCTTGCTGTCCCGCCGCTTGGAGTTCGACACGGTCGTGCTTCAATCTCCCCAGATATCCTTGTCCCGGGACGCGGACGGAAACTGGAATCTGGCCGACATCTTCGGCTCCACCGCCGCGGCGGTAGGCAAGCCCGCGGCCCTTCCCGTGGCGCTCGCGTCCGCGGAGACCGTGGTCCAAGACGGCGTCCTGCGCGTCACCGACCACGTGCGCGGCCGGAAGCTGGTGTTCGAGAAGCTGGCCCTGCGCGTCGACTCCTTCGACCAGGACAAGCCCTTTCCCATTTCAGCCTCGTTCCGGATGTCGGACACGGTGGGCGGCCGCTCCGTTTCGGCCGAGGCCAGCGCCTCGGGACAGATCGATCTCGCCGACTTTCATTGGTCGAGCGCGACGGCGCGCGCCGACGTCCTTAACGTGGAGGTCGAGGGGGTTCCCTTCAAGGGCCGCGCGGCGGTGACAGGGTTTTCTTCCCCGCATATCGAGGCGGAATTGTCCGCGCCGGCTCTCGGCGCGGAGGACTGGCGTCATCTGCTGGGCCGTCCCGTGGAGTTCTCTTTGCCGGCAAGCCGCTGGACGCTCAAGGCCGAATTGCCCGCCCCCGCGATGCTTGACGTGCAGAAGCTGACCGTGGACACCTCCGCCGGCACGGCGTCCGCGGTGGGCCTGTTCGACTTCGCCGCGGCGACGCCGACTTTGAGCGTGGAGGTCACCGCGCGCGACGCGGACCTGTCGAAGGCGGGACTCTGGAGCCCGGCGTGGGCCAAGCACGCGCTCAGCGGACGCGCGTCCCTGCGCGCGGCGGTGACCGGCTGGGCCGGGCGCCTTCAGGCGCGAGAGGCGGAGGTGAACCTGCGCGGATTCGGCGGGACGTGGGGGGAGCGCCGGGTGGAGGGCGTGGACGCGGACGTGAACATCACCGACGAGTTCTCCCGCATCAAGGCCTCGGTCTCCAAAGGCAAGGCTTTCGCCGTCGGCAACGTGTTCGACGAGATCGCGCTGGGGCTGACGGTGGAGAATCAGAACCTGACCGTGGACCGTCTGAGCCTGCGCTGGGGCGGCTCGCGCGTGCGGATGCGGGCGAAGGTCGAGCACCTGTCGGCGCCGAAAGAAGTGGTCTTGTCCGGCAATGTGGACAAGATCGACTGGGACGCGGCGGCGCGATTGGTCAACGACGTGCGCGCGGCGATCTCCACGCGCGCCGCGACGGCCGCCGACGACGAGCGGCCGTGGCTGCGGACGTTCAAGTATTCCATTCCCCGCGGCTTTCCCGACACGCGCGGCCACGTCCGCGTGGGCGAGATCACGCATCCCAATTTCTACTGCAAGGACCTGGAGCTGATGTGGTCGGTGCGGGGCGTGACGCCGGCCCTGGACAGGCTGGCCGGCGAGGCGCGGCTCAGCTTCGGTCCCGGGCGCGTCAACGATATCGCGGCGGTGCAGAGCTCGAACAAGTTCCTGAACGTCGTCTTCCTGCCGTTCATCTACATGCACAAGATGAACAACCTGTCGGTGTTCAGCGGGAACACCGCGTTCCCCAAGTCGCTGGATTTCACGAAGATAGACGGGGAGTACGGCGCGTCGAAGGGCGTGGCCACGATCCGTTATTTCCACGTGGACAGCCCTCAATTGGTGGCGTACACGCAGGGCACGGCCGACCTGGGGCGCGAGACGGTGGACTTGAACATCATGACGCGGTTGACCAGCTACCGGAGCACCTTGCCGGAGTGGTGGGTGGACGAGGCTGGGCGTCCCGCGATCGGCTTCCGGGTGAAGGGAGACATCAATAAGCCCGAACTGGAACCCCGCTTCAAGAAGATCGGCGAGAACGAGATGGAGAAGAAGGTGGACGAGGCCCGGGCGCGGGCGAAGAAGCGCTTCGAGGCGCTGGAAAAACTTCAGACTTTATGACGGAGAGGAGAAACGCGATGAGCTTCAACAAAATGGACGTGCTGGGACTTCTGCAGGAGCACGGCGCGGTGGCCAGCGGGCATTTCCGCCTGGCGTCGGGCCTGCACACGCCCGTGTATCTTCAGACGGCGCTGGTCCTCCAATATCCTCACGTCGCCCAGAAGATCGCCAAGGCGCTCGTCGCGAAGTTCTCCGCTCCGGTCGACGTCGTGATCTCCACCGGCATGAGCTCCGTGGTCCTGGGGCAGGAGGTCGCCCGCGCGAAGAAGTGCCGCGCGATCTTCACCGAGCGCGTCAACGGTTCCATGTCGTTCCGCCGCGACTTCAAGCTGGAGCGCGGGGAAAAAGCCCTGGTCGTGGTGGACGTGCTGACCACGGGCCGCTCGAACGGCGAGGTGGTGGCCTTGGCCCAGGCCTACGGCGCGCGCGTGATCGGCGTCGGCGCCATGGTGGACCGCTCCAACGCTCCGTTGTGCCTGGGCGTTCCGGCCCGGGCGCTGGTGGGCTATCCGCTCCAGGCCGCGCCGCCCGACAACTGCCCGCAGTGCGAGGCGGGCGTCCCTCTGGCCGCGACGCGCCGGGAACTGGAAGTCGGCGGGGACGGGGAATAAGATGATCGAGCGCTACACGCGTCCGGCGATGGGCCGGATCTGGTCCGACGATCACCGCCTCACGACGATGCTGCGGGTGGAAGAGGAGCTACTCAAGGCCCTCGCCCCGTCGAAGGGCATCCCCGCGTCCGAACTGAAGACGTTGAAGCGGCTGATGGAAAAATCGCTCTTGGAGGCCTCGCGCAAGAAGGAAGGCGCGGCGGGCCACGAGATCATCGGGATGATCTCCGCCGTCGCCGGGGAACTGAAGCAATCCGCGCCGAAGGTGGACCGGTACCTGCACTACGGGATCACCTCGTCGGACGTGCTGGACACGGCGCTGGCCCTGCAGCTGCGCGACTCCGCCGAATTGCTGATCGCGGGCTGGGAGGCCGTCGCCCGGCGCATGAAGGCGCTGGCGAAGAAGCACGAGCGCACCTGGATGGTCGGGCGCACCCACGGGGTCCACGCCGAGCCCATCACCTTCGGCATCAAGGTCGCGGGCTGGCACGCGGAAGCCCTGCGTTGCTTGAAGCGCCTGCGCGCAGCGCGCGACACCATCTCCTACGGGCAGATCTCCGGCGCCGTGGGCGCCTTCACCCAGCTGTCCACCGACGTCGAGGCCGAGGTGCTCGACGCCCTGGGACTGCGCCCGGAGCCGGTCTCCACCCAGATCGTCCCGCGCGACCGCCACGCCGACTACTTCCACGCCTTGGTGCTGTCCGCCTGCGCGATCGAGCGCGTGGCGCTGGAGATCCGCCACCTGCAGAAGACGGAGATATTGGAGCTGGAGGAGCCGTTCTCCGAGGGGCAGAAGGGTTCGTCCGCCATGCCCCACAAGCGCAATCCCGTGCTGTGCGAGAATCTGTGCGGCCTGGCCCGCCTGATCCGCGGCTATGAGGCCACGGTCACGGAGAATTGCCTGCTGTGGCACGAGCGCGACATCTCGCATTCGTCCAACGAGCGGATCATCTTCCCCGACGCCCACATCGCCCTGGACTTCATGCTCGACCGCCTGGACAAGGTGCTGGCCGGGCTGCAGGTCTACCCGGAACGCATGAAGAAGAACCTGGAGAGCTCCCACGGCTTGGTCTACTCGCAGAAGGTCCTTCTGCGCCTGATCGACGCCGGTCTGGGCCGC
>JAGWMT010000242.1 GCA_028871595.1 Elusimicrobiota bacterium | reverse complement strand
CTCCATCAAGCCGGCCGTGGACCGCGGTCTCGATTCGGGTTTGGCGCTGGAACGCGAGGCGTTTTACCGTTTATTCGATTCGGCCGATCAGAAAGAAGGGATGAAGGCGTTTATCGAAAAACGGGCGCCTCGGTTTACCGGAAAATGAGTTTACTCCGGAGTCGTTTCGGACGAGAGGTCATGATCAAATGAGCGAGATCTCTTCCGTTTCGGCCGAATTCCTGTCGGTCAATAAAGACGGGGTATTGACGCTCACATTGAATCGCCCCGACGCCTTGAACGCATTGACGGGCACGATGTTGCGCGGCCTCACCGAGGCGATCACCAAGGCCGGCCGCGACAAATCCGTCCGCGTGCTTGTCATCGCGGCCGCGGGCCGGGCCTTTTCCGCCGGGGCGGACCTCGGGAACGTGAAGAAGCGCATGGCCGACGGGAAGTTCGAGCACGGAAGCGAACTTCGTCAGTCGTTTAATCCGTTGATCTTGGCCATACGACGTATCGAGAAACCCGTGGTCGCCGTCGTTCAGGGAACCGCGGCCGGCGCAGGGGCCAGCCTGGCGCTCGCCTGCGACCTGAAGATCTGCTCCAGTGAAGCCAAATTTTTGAATGCGTTCTCGAAAGTCGGTCTGATACCGGATTCCGGGATGACCTGGCTTCTTCCCCGGGCGATGGGTCTCTCGCGAGCGTTGGAATATGCCTGGCTGGCGAAGCCCATTCCCGCGGATTTGGCTCTGTCGTTTGGATTGGTGAATCGCGTCGTTCCCGCCGCCGAACTTCCCGCCGCCGTCGGAGAAACGCTCTGTTCGTTGTTCGCCGTTCCTCCCCTGGCGTTGGCGCTGACCAAGCGCGCGATGAACCGTTCAATGGAAGGGGCTTCGTTGGAGGACCAGATGGAGCACGAAGCCCAGCTTCAATCCTATTTAGGTCAAACGAAAGATCATGCCGAGGGAGTCGCCTCCTTCTTGGAAAAGCGCCCGGCGAAGTTTATTGGAGAATGACATGACCATGGAACCCAATCACATCCGCGAAGAGAAGCTCCTGGCGAAGATCGCCAAGGGCGGCAAGATCGAGACGCTCGAGGAGATGAGCGACGAGTACCGCGAGCATCTCACGAACCTGATGTCCATGCAGGCCGACTCGGAGCTGGCCGGCGCGTTCGGGTACGTGCCGTGGATCACGAAGTCCCCCGATATCAAAGAAACCCTTCAGGTCGCGCAGATCGTCAAGGACGAGGTCCGCCACGCGCGCGTGATGTACCGTCTCCTCGAGGGGGTGGGCGTGGACACGGACCAGTACTACAAGACCCACAACTTCAACCTGCGCGTGGACAGCGACGACATCGGCACGTTGCGCGCCGCCGACGACAAGCGCGTCAACATCTTCTACTACCCGATCGAGACCTGGTACGACTTCATCATGTTCAATTTCTGCATGGACCGCGGCGCGGGCCATCAGCTGGAGGACAGCCTGGACTGCTCCTACAAGCCGTGGTGCGACGGCATGGAGGGCATCTTCAAGGAAGAGGAGATGCACATGGCCCACGGCGACCAGTGGACCAAGAAGCTGTCCGAGGACCCCGAGACGCACGACGACCTGCAGAAGGCGTTCGACAGGTGGTATCCGCGGACGATGAACATCTTCGGCCGCGCGAACTCGCCTAAAAACGCCCTCTATCGCAAGTACGGCTTGAAGAAGCGCGACAACGACGAGGTCCGCCAGGCCTTCGCGGCCGACATCAAGTCGAAGTCCGACAAGTTCGGCCTCAAGGTCCCGGCGTGGACCCCGGTCGCGGCGAAGATGTCCGAAGAGCCGTTCATCCCCGGATGATCGCCCGCTTTCGCGACGGCTGCGTGGACCGGATCGCCGCCGGCAGCGGCGCGATCGCGTTCATCCGATGGCTGGCGATCGGGGTGGTTCTCCAGGTCCTGTTCATGGCGCCGTTCGCGTCGCTCTTGTTCCTCGTCTTCCGCCTGCCCGAGGACGTCCAGCCCCTGGCGGGCGGGGCCGTCTTCCTGACCGCTTTCCTGTCGGCGCGCTGGTTCCTGTTCGCCTCGACTTGCGCCGAGGTCGGCGTGCTGAAGCGGCGCGGGAGCCGCGGGCTGTGGCTGGTTCTGGGCCTGCTGTTCGGCGCGCTGACCTTGGCCTCCGCCGCCGCGCTCGAGCCGAAGCGGGGCGCGTGATCCAGCGCGTCGCCGTCGTCGGGGCCGGGACCATGGGCTTGGGCATCGCGCAGCTGTGCGCCCAGTCGGGTTTCTCGGTGAAGATTCACGACCCCTTGGCCGCCGCGCTTGAATCCATGCCGGGACGTCTTCGCAAAGCCCTGGATTTGGCCGTCCTGAAGGGTCGCATCGCGACCCAACAGGCCGATCGCGCCTATCATGCGGTCTCCCCCGCCCCGGCGCTGGAGGATCTGGCCGGCGCGGAGCTGGTGATCGAGGCCGCGCCGGAAAATTTGTCCCTCAAGCAAGACCTGTTCGCGAAGCTCTCCAAAATCTGCGGCGACGCGATCCTCGCCACGAATACATCGTCGCTGTCGGTGACGGATATCATGAGGAACGTCGAGTACCCCGAACGCACGATGGGGATTCACTTCTTCAACCCGCCGGTCGCCATGCGCCTGGTGGAGATGATCCGCACGGAGAAGACCTCCCCCGTCGCCTTCCAGGCGGCCTGGGATTTTCTTTTGACGGCGTTGCGGCGGACGCCGGTGGACGTCAAAGACGTGCCTGGGTTTATCGTCAATCGCGCGCTGCGGCCCTATTACGTGGCGCCGCAGCGCCTGGTGAACACCGGAACCGATTTTCCCGCCATCGACGAGGCCTGCCGGAACTTGGGCGGCGTGCCCATGGGGCCGTTCGAGCTGATGGATCTCATCGGGTTGGACACCAATCTGTCCATCACGAAGTCGATCTACGAAGCGTTGGGCCGCCCGGAACGCTTCGCTCCCCCGGCGCTGCAGCAGGCGCTGGTGGACGCGGGCGCCGTCGGGCGCAAAGCCGGACGCGGGTTCTATCTGTACGAAAACGGCAAGAAAACGAATGTGAATCCCGCCGCGGCCGCGCTTCTGCCGCCCGGAAGAACCGGCGCGGCGTATGCCGCGTGGAAAAGCTTGCGCGAGATGCTTATCGCCGAGGCCGAGATGATCGTGAATGAAGGCACCGCGAACGCGTCGGACGTGGACGTGGCCGTCAAATTGGCCATGAACTTCCCCAAGGGGCCCTTCGAATGGCGAAAAGAAAGCACGGCCGCGTAGCGGTCCGCCGGAGACAGCCCAGCCTGTTCGAGCTGCTGAAGAAAGACCAGGCGCGCGTGCTGGCGGTGCTGAGCCGCCACGGGGTCTATATCGACCCGGGGACCTTCGTCACGCTCTCCGTGCCTTTGGAGAAGGTCGCCGCCTATCACGCCGTCCCGGACAAGAAGAAGTTCCTCCACGACCTCCTCGGCCGTTAGGCCTTGGGTATGGAGCGGCCGGCTTCTTTCCGGAGCCACTCCCAGAAGTCGGGACTGGCGCGGTAGTACTCGGCGGTCAGGCCCGGCTCGCCGATCACCGCGAAGGCGTCCAGGAAGTCGGTCAGCGACTTCTTGGACTCCGGCGACAGGGGATCGCCTTTGACGTACATCTCCGCGGTCTTGTCCAACGCGGCGTACAGCTGGGCTTCCTCGCGGTAGTATTCGCTCTGGGAGACGCCGGGACGCACGGCGGGCCCGCGCGACGCGCTTCCCGCCCCGGCCACCTTCGCGCAGCGGTCCGGCGCGGCGCCGTCGCGGGCGAAGAAGCCCTCGAACATCGGCTCCTGCACCTCGGAGCGGCCGGGAGAGGTGTTCGTGGGATAGAAGAGGACCTTGAAGCCGTCCCGGACGGGGATGGGCACGGTCTGGCCGAACTCCATGGGCACCAGCTTGCCGCAGGCCGCGCCGGTGCGGACCTTGCCGGAGCGCTGGTACAGCGGGTCGGCCTGGACCTGGTCCGACCAGTAGGACGCGCCCTTGCAGGCGGCCAGCAGGCCGGCGGTCAGGAACAAAACGACGCGGAGGTTATTTCTTGGGGCCATCTTGGAAGGTCACCAGGTTCTTGGTCCACACTTTATTGAATTCGACGGCCGAAATAAAGCGCGCGGCTTCGCCGGTGCCGGTGTCGTTGACGTAGTAGCCCCGGACATGGCCGCCCTTGTCCACCTCGGCGCCGGTGACGTAGATGGCGTGGGTGTCGCGATCGCCCACGTTCGGGTCGTTCCAGAATTTCTTGACGTAGACGTAGACGATGGCGTCGCCGGTCCGGGCCACGGCCGTGTCCAACTGCTTCGGAGTGGCCTCGTCGATGGCCACGGCCTTCACGCCGTGATCGTTGAGCAGGGAGTCCAGGTTCCCCCAGGGCGTGCCGCCCACGCGGCTGCCGGAGGTCAGCGCGTAATCCAGGTAGTAGCCCTTGTCGCGCCCCTCCTTGGCCAGGTCGGCGATCTTGACGTCCTGGCCGCGGGCTTTCATGGCCTCGTACTGGGTGGCCACGGCGCAGGACGGGCCCTCCTGATGGAAGATCAGGCCGGCGCGGGCTTTCGGATCGCCGAGGGTCACGGTCTGGCCGGTGGCGTGCCAGAGGGTCACCATTGCGTCGTCCTTGAGGCGCAGGGCGGCCGCCTCGGGTCCGCGCGCGAAGTAGTTGCGCTGGTCGCGGGCCTTCGGGTCCGTCGGAATGGACGGCGGCACGGCGACCTGGAGGTCCGTGACCGGGACGACGGGCTTGCCGACCGTGACGCCGACGCGCCCCGCCGCCCCCTTCGGGCCCGGCTCGGGGATTTCCTCGATGATATGCTCCCCGCCGCCGTCGAAGGCGCGGTCCAAGGCGGAGGGGTCCTTGTCGATCCGCCCCAGGCCACCCTTCAAACCGCCCTGCTTTTTCGCCAGCACGGTCAACTTCCGGTCCATCGCCGCGCTGGCCTTGTCGATGATCGCGATCTCATCCGCCTGGACCATTCCGCTCAATTGTCCGGAGCGGTCGTAAATGGGCTGGAGGTACGGACGCCAGCTCTCCGGCCAGGAGCCGGCGGTCTTCTCCACGTAGCTCTGTTCCTCGCGGGGAGGCCACAGGAAGGGATGGGCGGCGGCGAAAACGCCGGTGCTGAGCAGGACGTTGAGCTCGCCGATCTTCTTCATCCGCTCGTC
>JAGWMT010000241.1 GCA_028871595.1 Elusimicrobiota bacterium | reverse complement strand
CGTGCGGGTGTCGGAGGAATACCGCATCCTGGGACGCCACGCGGACGACTCTCGACCCGCCCATTTCGACTACAACGGGGTGCGCTTCGGGCAGGACACGCTCCATATCTTCGCGGGCCTGTGCGCGGTGGACACGCGGGAGCACGTGGGCCGGATGTTCCGAGCGCTGCGCGACAACGGCCAAATCTGCGCGCGCATGGGAGCGTACAAGCCCCGGACCAGCCCCTACGCGTTCCAGGGGCACGGGAAGAAGTGCCTGCCGTACGTGTTCGAATTGGCCGGGAAGCACGGGATCAAGGTCGTCGCCATGGAGATCACGCACGAGTCGCACCTGGACGAGATCCGCGCCGCGCTGAAGGCCGCGGGGCAGCCCACCGGCGTCATGCTCCAGATCGGCACGCGCAACACGCAGAACTTCGAGCTGCTCAAGATCGTCGGCCGCCAGCGGGAGTTTCCGATCCTGCTCAAGCGCGGCTTCGGTATCACCTTGGACGAGTCGCTCAACGCCGCGGAGTACCTGGCCAGCGAGGGCAACAGCCACGTCGTGTTCGGTTTGCGCGGGATGAAGACCAATATGGGCGAGCCCCACCGCAATCTGGTGGACTTCGCCCACGTTCCGGCCGTGAAGCGGCTCACGCGCATGCCGGTCTGCGTGGACCCTTCTCATTCGGTCGGAGCACGCACCGCCGGGCCGGACGGGATCCTGGACGTGATGCACGCCGCGGCGCAGGGCGTGATCGCGGGCGCCAACATGGTCCTGGTGGACTTCCATCCCGATCCGGCCACGGCCTTGGTGGACGGGCCGCAGGCGCTCCTCCTCGAGGAACTGCCGCTGTTCCTGGCGGACATGATGGTGGCGCGCGAGGCCTACCTGCGGCGCGCGGCCCTGCGCCGGTGATTTACCGGATCGTCTCGGAGGCCGAATGGGACGCGGCCCGCGCGGCCGGGGAGTTCGCGGGCTCGGAGCACGACCGCCGCGACGGCTTCCTCCATTTTTCCACCGCCGCGCAATTGGCCGAGACCGCGTCCAAGCATTACACGGGCCGGACGGACCTGCTCGTCCTGAGCGTCGACCCGGCGGCGTTGACCGCACCCCTGAAATGGGAAAAGTCGCGCGGCGGGGATTTATTCCCGCACCTCTACGGCGCGCTGTCGACGTCCGCCGTGAGAAGCGCGAAGAAGCTGCCGCCGCCCTAGGCGAAGCCGCCGGCGCGGCGCGCGCGCGCCAGGCGCTTCATGAGGGCGCGCAGGACCGGCTCCAGGCCGGTGGTCCGTCCGGTCAGGGCCCTCACGCTGGTCGCGCGCCGGAGCGGAGGGTCGTTGTCCACGTTGATTCCGACGCCGACCACCAGCCAGTGCAGGCGGGAGGAATCCCCGGACGCTTCGCAGAGGATCCCGCACACCTTGCGGTACTTTCCGTCGGCGCTGAGCGCCAGCACGTCGTTCGGGGGTTTCACCGCGGTGGTGACTCCGGCGGCGTCCCGCAGGGCCGCCGCCGCCGCCGCGCCGCACGCCAGGGAGAATTCCGCCAGCCGCGACGGGGAGAACGCGGGGCGGATCAACCAGGAGACGTAAAGTCCGCCCGGCGCCGAGCGCCAGCGCCGTCCCATGCGGCCCTTGCCCGCGGTTTGGCGCAAGGCCCAGACCAAGGTTCCGTCCGGAGCGTCCTGGGCGGCCAGGCGGCGGGCGACGGTCTGCGTGGAATCGGATTCCTCCAGGCGGATGAGCCGGCGCACGCCGGAGAATCGCGCGGCGGCCACGGATCAGAGGTCCAGGCCCAGGTCCAAAGCGGGAGCGCTGTGGGTCAGGCGCCCAACGGAGATCCGGTCCGGCCCCAGCTTCGCCAAGGCGCGGACCGAGTTCAAGTTCACTCCGCCGGAAATCTCGATCTTGACCCGGGGCGCGGCGGCGCGCAGGCGTTTGATCTCCCGGCGCAGGACGGCGGGGGGCATATTGTCCAGAAGGATCACGTCCGGCTTCAAGCTCAGGGCGCGCGCCACCTGGGCGGGGGAATCGCACTCCACGATGAGCGGCGTTCCGGGATGGCGGCGGCGGAGTTCCCGCGCGCCTTCCTCCAGGCGGCGGCCGAGGTAGTGGTTGTCCTTCACCATGGCCGCGTCGTAGAGCCCCATCCGGAGGTTGACGCCGCCTCCGCAGGTGACGGCGTACTTGTCGAGCGCGCGCCAGCCCGGCAAGGTCTTGCGCGTATCGAGGATGCGAGCGCGAGTGCCTTTGACGCGGTCCACGTAGCGGCGCGTCAAGGTCGCCACGCCCGACAGCCGCTGGAGGAAATTAAGTGCCGTCCGCTCGGCGGTGAGCAGGCCCCTGCCGCCCGAGACCGTCATGACGACCTGCCCGGGCCGAACCCTCGCTCCGTCGCGGACCAGGGCGCGCACGCGCGCGCCGCGGTCGCAGGCGCGGAACGCGGCCGCGGCGACGTCCAGACCGCAGATCACCCCGGCCTCGCGGCTGACCACGCGCGCCGTGAAGCGGGCCGTCGCGGGAACGAACAGGCGCGTCGTCAGATCGCCGCGTCGGCCCAGGTCCTCGCGCAGCGCGGCGCGCAGCAACGCCCGATACGCCGCGGCGGGAAGCCGTTTCATGACGGTATCTTACCGCATCGCGGACGGGCTCTCAACCGCCGTCTCCGGGCGGGCGTTAAAGGCCGGGGTCTTCCGGAGTCGTGTACCGCCCGGGGTCGACCGTTCCGTCGTCTTGCCAGGCCGGACCGTTGCTCTCGCCGCCGCCGACCAGCACGTCGTAGATGCGGCCGTCGGGATACGCGATGATGTCCGTCGCGTAGCCTTCGCAGTTGTTGCCGGAAGGCTTGGACAGCAAGCCGGCGCCTTCGTCGCGCATGCGCCACGCGGCGACCCGCACGATGGCGAACGCCCCGCAGGCTCCGGTGAGGTCGTGCCCGGCCGTCTCCAAATCGGCCTTCGCCTGGGCCACCACGTCGCTGCGGTCGGGGTGCGAACGGCCGCCGCCGCCGCCCGACGAGCTTCCGCCGCCCGATCGGCTTCCGCCGCCGGAGGAGCCGCCGCCGTTGCTCGCGCTGCCGCCGGAGGCCCCGGGAGAGGCGGCACCGCATTTCGCCGATTTCGAGACGGCTTCGCATTGATTGGGTTTGCAGGCGCCGCACTTATCCTGAACCACCTGCCAGGACCACGAATCGCCGCTGTCGGGGTATTCCGCGCCGCCTGAATTCACGATCATGTCGATCACGCCGACACAGGGAATGTCCACCTTGTCGCCATAATCGCGGGTGACGGCGCTCCCGGGATATAAAATATTAATCGCGGGGAGGGCGGATCTCAATCCGTTCGGAGTGTGGGGAAAACCGGAGACGATGCGGCCGACCATGTATTTCGGGGTCATATGCGTGGGATCGTTCCACTTGCAGGAATCCCACCCCGGGAGAACGGGGGGAAAGGCCGGCTGAGTCGCTCCGGCCGGCGCGGCTGTCTGCGTTTTTGCGGCCTCGGATGCGGGGGCGGACAGAAGGGCGGCGACGGCGAACAGGAGCGGAGCGGAAGGGATCGTGATCTTCATAATATCCGGATTATAAGCGGAACACGGGTGTTCGTCCAGTCTCGGAGGCGAAAATTTGCCCGATTTTTACCCCCGCCGCGCCGGTTCGGCGGACAAGCTACAATAGACGTCGTGAAGGGTCCATCATGCGGAGAGCCGGACTTCTCGTCCCGCGCCGAGTTGGAGCGGTCCGTGCGTCGCGACGGCTTTGCCTTCGTCCGCGCGGACGTCATCCGGGGTTGGCTGACCGAGGCCGCGCCCGGGGCGTTGGCGGACTGGGAGCGCTTCGCGGGCAGCTGGAACGACCTGCGCCGCGACGAGTACATGGCCGACGGCGGACGCGACCGGCTTCGCCGCCACGCGGTGCTGGCCGCCGATCCGGGGGGCGTCCCGCGACTGGAACCGCGTCAACCCCATTATCAGAGCCGGGAGTACAACGCGCTGAACGGCGGCGTCGCGCGCTGGTACGAACCCGTCGAACCGGACATCGTCGCGGGACCGACGATGAGCGCCCTCCTCGGGTTCGCCGTCGGTTTGTTCGGCGGCCTCCGTCCGGGGGCGGCGTGGAAGATCGAACTTCACCAATTTCGAATCGAGGCCAAGCCCGGGGTTCCCGGCAGGCCCACGCCGGAGGGCGTGCATCGCGACGGCGTGGACTGCGTGCTGGTCCTCCTGGTGCGCCGGGAGAACGTGGCCAGCGGGACCACCACCGTGCACGATCCCGCCGGCCGTCCGCTGGGAAGCTTCACGTTGACCGAGCCGTTGGACGCGGCCATCGTGGACGACGCCCGGGTTCTGCATGGGGTCACGCCGGTTCGGCCGCTCGACCCGTCCCGACCCGCCTACCGGGACGTGTTGGTGGCGACTTTCCGCGACGTCCGGCGGATCTAATTGATCCGCGTCGGCTTCGCGGCGGCGGGCCCGGCCGCGAATTCGGCGGCCAGCTTGGCGATCAAAGCCCGATCGGCCTTCGTCGCCAGCTCCCAGAGCGAGTCGAAGTGCTTCTGGATGAACGCGGCGTGGTAGCCCTGCCAGAAACCGGTGTTCTCGAAATTGTGGTTGAGGGCGTTCATACTGATGTTCAAGGAGTCGCCCATTTTCGCCAGCGCGCCGTCGGTTCCGCCGTCGAAGATCATCACCTTTTCATGCATTTTGGAGGAACGGCTCCAAGGCAGGTGATGGATCACCACGTCGGGTCCTTCGATGATCTTCAATTGGAGCCCTTTTCCGAGCAGCGGCTCCAGAATCTTGCCGGCCATGGACACCTGCCCCTTGTCGGCGATCAGGCGCACCGGGATTTTTTTGGCGAGAAGATCGGTGATCGCCGCCGCCATCCGCGGCGACGGGAAGGGGCTGAACATCAGGATGTCGAGGGATTTCCGGACCAAAGTCTCCGCCTTCACGAGCCAGTCCTCGGTGCCTCCGTTCGGCGAACCGGAAGCCTTGGGAAACGGCACGCCGTTGAAGCGGAGGGCGCGGCTGGCGTCCTGGGGGATCGGATCCTTCGGGTCCATCACCGGATCCTGCGGAAGGAGCCTCGGAGAGTACGGCCGCGAGCGGCGCAGTATCCAGGCGTGATAGGTCTTGTAGAAGGCCAGGCGGTCCGCGTCATCGGTGAACACCACGTTCTCCCAGTGGTT